>VBEF01000101.1 GCA_005881275.1 Chloroflexota bacterium | reverse complement strand
TCGCGGCCCCGTGATCGCGGTCCAGCTCTACACCATCCGGGACCTGCTCCAGGATCCTTTGCGCCTGGGCGGCGTCCTGGGCCGCTTGCGCGAGATCGGCTACCGGGCCGTCGAGGTGGCAGGGCTTGGGCCGGCGACGATCAGGGGATTCGGTGAAGAGCTTCGGCGCGCGGATTTGATCGCTTGCGCGTGCCATGTCCCGCTGGAGCGTTTGAACGCGGACCTCGAAGGCGTGGTTGCCCAATGCCGAGAATGGGGTTGCGAGTACGTCGTCGTCCCGAGTCTTCCGGAGGCCTACAGGTCGGAGCAGGGCTACCGTCGTTTCGGGGCAGAGTCCGTCGACCTCGCTCAGCGAATGAAGTCCTCGGGGTTGCGGCTCGTCTATCACAACCATGCACACGAGCTCGAGAGATTCAACGACCAAACCGGTCTTGACACGCTGTTTGGCGCTGCCGCCGGCGATGCGCTCCAGGCCGAGCTGGACACATACTGGCTTCAGTTCGGCGGCGCCAATCCTGCGGCGTGGATCCGGCGCTTCAAGAGGAGAGTCCCGCTGGTGCATCTCAAGGACATGGCCGTCCTTCAGGGCAATCCCGTGGACGCCGAGATTGGAGAGGGCAACCTGGACTGGATCGAGATCCTCGGCGCATGCCGGGACGCTGAGACAAGGTGGCTCGTGGTGGAGCAAGACGCACCCAGACGCGATCCGATGGAGAGCGTGGCGATCAGCTACGCAAACCTGGCGAAGCTCACCGCGGATTTGGGTTGGGGAGGCTGACGATGCGCAAACGCTTGCTGGGCCGGACGGGTGTGCTGGTGACGGAATTTGCGCTTGGCACCATGACCTTCGGTCAGGAGGCCGGCGAGCAGGCGGCCGGCCAGATCCTCGATCAGTACGTCGAGAGCGGCGGCAACCTGATCGACACCGCCGACGTCTATCCGCCTGTGGGTCCGAAAGGCACGTCGGAGGAGATCATCGGCCGCTGGCTCAAGCGGAATCCGGCCAAACGCGACACGATCGTCCTGGCGACCAAGTGCCGCGGCCGGATGGACGACTCCGGCAACTCCGAGGGTCTATCTCGGCGCTGGATCATCCGCGCCTGCGAGATGAGCCTCCGCCGGCTGCAGACCGACTGCATCGACCTCTATCAAGCGCACCAGTGGGACCCTGCCACTCCGATCGAAGAGACCCTCGGCGCGTTCGACATCCTCGTGCGCTCGGGGAAAGTTCGTTACATCGGGGTCTCGAATTTCACCGGCTGGCAGCTCGAGCGGACCGTGCTGACCGCCCGGCACATGGGGGTCTCGGCCCCGGTTTCGCTGCAGCCGCAGTACAACATGCTTGCGCGCGAGATCGAGTGGGAAATCGTGCCTGTGTGCGTCGAGGAAGGCCTCGGCATCCTGCCGTGGGGTCCACTCGCTCAGGGATGGCTTTCAGGCAAGTACACGCGCGAGGCCGCGCCGAGTGGAGCGACGCGGCTGGGCGAAGACCCCAACCGGGGATTGGAGGCCTACGACCGGCGGAACGTCGAGCGCACCTGGCGGGTCGTCGACGCCGTGCAGGCCGTGGCATCGGAGCTTGGCGTCCCGCCGGCGCGGGTCGCACTTCGCTGGCTTGCCGACCGTCCCGCGGTCGCCGCGCCGTTGCTTGGCGCCCGCACCGCGGATCAGCTCCGAGACAACCTCATGGCCGCCGAGATCACGCTCAGCGACGAACAGAGCTTGCGCCTTGACGAGGAGAGCGCACCCGCCACGCCTGACTACCCCTACCGGCTGCTCGCCGAAAGCACGGCCGAACGGCGCAAGCTCACCTGGTAGCGGGTCGCAGTCCGATCAAAACCTTGCCTTCGGTACTCAGGTAGTTGTCCCTGTAGTCGAAACGCGATGAGTCGGCGAACAGGAGATAGAAGTACTTCATGTTCTCGGAGAACCAGTACGCGGGCGTGAGGTCGCCCCGAGTCATGGGCCGTGTGGTGACGTCGGTGACGATCGTGTATCCGTTGGCGACCCGACAGTGGGCCTTCATCGCCTGATACAGCTGAAACGCCGGCCGCCGGTAGATTTCCGAGCCGCCGCTCGAGATGAAGAGCGCGAGGCAGGAGTCCGCGAACTCGGGACGCAGCTGATAGCTCGGCTCGAGGATCGACAGGTCCGTGTAATCCCACTCTTCGGGAAACAGGCCAAAGCGATCCAGCACCAGCTGAAATGAAGCAAGGACCTGCGCCGCCTCGTCGTGCATGCCGGCCTCAGCCAGGCTGCCTGCCCAGAACGCGGCAAGCTCGGACTCGTGATTGTTGACGAGCGTCCCCGACCGGAACTGAACCTGTGCGTACCAGGCGTGGCCGCCGGCAGCATCCCACTGGCGCTTTTGCAGCGCCGCGGTCAGCGTTTGAAACCAGAGCTGCAGGTCGGGATCGCCGAAGAGTCTGTAACCGTCGAGGAGGTACTCATAGTAGGAGTCGACCGGCGGCTGTGGGCCGACCGAAACCGAGTTGAGCCAGCCGCCTGTTTCGATGTCGATGGTGGTGCCCAGGAGGTCGAGCGCCGACCGGCGCTCGTAGAGCGCCTGGGCGGCTCGCTTGGCCGCCCTCAGGTAGCGGTCGTCGCCGGTCAGACGGCTCAGGGTGCCGAGCTCGGCGAGGTTGGTGCCGACCTCGGCCACGTAGTTGACCGGCACGCTGACGGCTCCTGAATGGAGGTTGACATACCGGTAGGGCATGCCGGTCGGTGACTTGGTGAAAGCCGGCAGGAGCCGGTCGGCGAGGTCTCGGGCCCTGGCCAGCAACGTTGCATTCCGGGTGGCGAGATGGCCGGCGAGGAGGCCGCCCAGCATCCGGATGATCGTCTCGAACACCTGGAACGGAGCATCGATGTCGAGGTTCAGGCTCGTCTCGATCCAGCGCACGCTCGACTCCAGCTCGCTGTCGAGCTCCATCACGTACAGCGTGTCGAGCGACTCCACGATCGTCAGGCCGACCGGATGATTGGCCGCGAAAAACTCCTGGTATCCGCCGGAAACCGGCTTCAGCTCGTCGTGTCCCCAGGCGAGCCGCTTGTAGGCCTGCCACGCCCTGCCGAACTCGGCGCGAACGTCGGCGGCGATCGCCGCGGGTTTGGGCAATCCAGGCGGCTGCGGCCTCCGGGCGAACCATCCGACCCCGGCGGCCGCCGCCAATCCGGCCGCCGCAAGGCCCGTCAGAAACCGCCTTCGTGAGATCACACCGTTCGCCACAGTTGACATCGAGGCGCCAGACGGCAAAATTGCACCTGGAGTAATTGGCGGCCCCGCGTCGGCGCGCTCTCGCCCCGGTCGGTCACGGCCGACTGGGAAGAAGGCGGGGGGTACATGTCTTAGTGACGAAGGAGAACGCCATGACGTTACTTCCTGGACGGGGGATTCGAGCCCTGATTCTCTCGTTCCTGATGGTCACGGCCTGCAGCACCGGCGGCAGCACCGGGTCCGCTCCGCCGCTTGCGGGCTGTAATTCGGGGACGACGCTGGCCACGTTCTGGACATCGCACACCCCACCTGACTCGGACAGCCTCAAGAACATCGTTACCGCCTTCAACAAGCAAAGCAACTCCACCTGCGTGAAGTTGGTTCAGGTACCAGGCTCGGAAACCGACATCGCCAAGCTGACCACCGCGGTGCGCGGCGGGACCGGCCCCGACGTCTACATGCTCGACCGTTTCACCGTCGCCGAACGAGCAGCCGCAGGCGTGCTCGAGGACCTGACCCCATACGGCGCCGCGAGCCTGGGCAGCAGCTACCTCGACTTCGCGTGGCAGGAAGCGCAGTTCAAGGGCAAGCCCTACGCTTTGCCCTTCGACACCGACACCCGCGCGCTCTACTACAACAAGGACCTTTTGAAGGCCGCCGGTGTTGACACGAGCGCCCTGGACGCCAGAGACAAACCCGTCACCATCGACGCGGTTCGAACCATGGCCAACAAGGTCAACAAGAAGGATGCCAGCGGCAACTACACGACCGTCGGCTTTATCCCCTGGTTCGAGCAGGGCTGGCACTACACGTGGGGCTTCGCCTACGGAGGCACCTTCTTCGACAAGGCCGCGTGCAAGGTAACGCCCGACGATCCGAAGATCGTGCAGGCCTACAAGGACATGTTCTGGGACTGGGCAGGATCACTCGGGGTCGCCCAGGCCCAAACGTTCATCAGCTCCTACGCGCCACCCAACTTGCCGACCCAGCAAAACGCCTTTCTCACCGGCAAGCTCGGGTTCATGATCAGCGGTGACTGGGTGCTCGGCAACATCCAGACCTACGTGCCGAACCTGAAGTACGGCGTGACGTACATCCCCGTGCCGCATGCGGGCGATGCAGCGGCCACATGGGCAGGCGGTTGGTCCATGGTCATCCCGAAAGGCCCCAAGAACGGCAAGGGTGGCTACGAGTTCATGAAGTACATCGCCGGCGAACCGGGCCAGCGCGTGTACACGAAGGAAACGCAGCACACGCCAACGTTCAAGTCGCTGACGAGTGACTCCACACTGTTCCCCGGTGACGCGGCTACGCGCCACACGACCGAGCCGGCGGCAGCACTCGCGACGGCTGCCAGCGCGACCAACGACAAGCTCAAGCAGTACTGTCCACTCGCCTAAGAGTTCCTTTTACGAGATGACTCGGCGGTAATGTGCAGAGTCAACGGGGAGCGGCGATGATCGCCGCTCCCCGCCTTCGCCTGAGCCACGACGACTGGCGGAACCTCCGCACCGCATTGCCTTTCGTTTTGCCGTGGGTCATCGGGTTTTTTGCTTTCACCCTCTATCCGATCATCTACTCCCTTTATTTGAGCTTCAACCAGTACTCAGGCTTCGGCGATGCGGTGCCGGTCGGGATTGCGAACTACAAGCACATGGTCAGCGATCCGCTTTTCTGGAAGGCCCTTTACAACACTGGGTACTACACAGCACTCGCCGTACCCATCGGGCTGGTCGTCGCGATCGTGCTCGCCTTGTTGATGAACCAGAATCTCCGCGAAGTCGCCATCTATCGGGCGGCGTTTTATCTACCGTCGATCCTGCCGCTCTTCGCGCTGACCTTTATCTTCATCGTGCTGCTGAATCCCCGCTTTGGGGCGGTCAACTACTTTCTCGGATTCCTGCATGTACCCACCATCAACTGGCTCGGCGACGCCAGGTGGACAAAGGTTTCGGTGGTCATCCTGGCGCAGTTGGGTGCTGGCGGGCCCGCCCTGATCTTCCTTGCATCACTGCGCGCAGTCCCGGTCGAGCTGTACGAGTCGGCAAGACTCGAAGGCGCAGGACCGATCCGTCGGTTCTGGCACATCACGCTCCCATTGATCACACCGGTGATCCTCTACGACCTTATTTACGGCACGATCCTGGGCCTCCAGATCTTCACGCCGGCCTACATCCTGGTCGGCGGCACGAGCGGCGGCGCCGCCTACACCGCCGGGCCTGAGAACTCGCTGCTCTTCTATGTCTTCTACCTGTACAAGAACGCCTTCCAGTACAGCGATATGGGCTATGCCTCGGCCATGGCCTGGGTGCTCTTCGTGATCAGCATCGTGCTCGCGGTTCTGATCATGCGGTGGTCCCGTTACTGGGTGCATTACGAGGCCGACTGATGACAGTAGCTCGCGAGTTAAGGGAGGCTCCACGAGTTGCCGTCGAGCGCATGCCAACGCCACGCGCACCGCTGTTCAACCGCCTGATCCCACAAAGCCTTTACGTGCGCGTCGGCCTGGTCCTCGCCTGCGTATTTTTCCTGCTCCCGTTCTACTGGATGGCGAACTCGGCGTTGAAGTCGACAGCGGAGCTTTCCACGTTCCCGCCGACACTCCTTCCGCAGTCGCTCCGGTTCGAGAATTTCGTGAACGCCGTCAACTACATCCCGTTCGGAACCTTCCTGCTCAATTCAGTGATCCTCACCGCCGGCATCTCGATCGGGGCGGCCATCTCGAACCCGCTGATTGCGTACGGCTTCTCGCGCATCAAGTGGCCAGGACGAGATTTCGTGTTCGGGATCGTCATGGCGACCATCTTTCTTCCCTTCCCGGTCTTGATCGTCGCGCTGTTCGACATCTTTGCCAAGCTGCACTGGATCGATACGTTCCTACCCATGATCGTTCCGGCCTTCTTCGGCAGCCCGTTCTTCATCTTCCTGATGCGGCAGTTCTACCTGGCCCTCCCGGGCGAGATCTCCGAGGCGGCGCGCATCGACGGCGCGAACGAATTTCAGGTCTTTCTATTCATCATCCTGCCCCTGGCGAAGCCGGCCGTGGCAGCGGTCGTCATCTTCGCGGCGGTGCAGGCGTGGGGCGAATTCCTGGCCCCGTTGCTTTACCTGTCTGACGAGACGAAGTACCCGTTGTCGATCGGTCTGCAGTTCTACCGCCAGTCGCACGACGTTGCGTACAACCTGCTCATGGCTGCGTCGACTCTGATCGTTTTGCCGATTGTCGCCCTCTTCATCGCCTTCCAGCGCTTCTTCATCCAGGGAGTGACGGCGGGCAGCGTCAAGGGGTAGGCGTCAGGGGAACAGCGGCTCGAGTCGCGAACGCTCCACCAGGGCGCTCATCGCTTCCTCGGTCGGTCTCTTGTCGAAGCGGGACGCGGCGTCCAGCACCCGCGGCAGCAGTTCGATGTCGCCAACCGTGTTGAGAAACACGCCGGGACGGCCGAGCACCCACCAGACGGCAAGGTCGATGTCGGACTGCTCCTCGAGAGGCTCGTACCAGGTCGTGCGAGTGTGTTCGCGTCCGAGCCATGGCCGCAGGGCGATCGACTTGATCGTCTGGAGGGCGACCTGGCGCTCGGCGCATGTCCTGGCCAGGGCCTCGAAGTTCTCGGCGTAGTAGGGCTCGCGCATGGTCACGACGTTGTACGGCAGCAGGACCGAGTCAAAGTCAAATCGCGCGAGGGAGCGACGGTGGCCGGCCGCGATCTGGATGCCGTGGCCGGTGACGCCGATGAATTTCACCAGTCCCTGGTCACGTGCCTCGACGGCGGCCTCGATCGCGCCGCCCGGGCTGAGGGCGGTGTCCCACTCGATTGGATCGGCAAGGCTGTGCAGCTGCCACAGGTCGACATGATCGACGCCGAGGCGCTCCAGGGAGCGGTGCAGCTGCTCGCGCGCGGCATCCGCCTTTCGCTCCCCGGTTTTGGTAGCAAGAAAGAAACTGCCCGGCTCGCGCTTCAGCCAGGGGGCGATCCGCAGCTCCGAATCGCCGTAGCCGGCCGCGGTATCAATGTGGTTGACGCCGTACTGCAAAAGCACGTCGAGCGTGCGATCGGCAGCTGATTGGGTCACCTGGGACAGGGACGCCGCGCCGAAGATCGTGCGGCTGCTGCGATGGCCGGTTCGGCCAAAGGGCTCGAGTGCGATCACATGAACGCCTGGCCGGTGTCGACGTCGAAGAGGTGCACGAGCCCGACATCGATGCTCAGCCGCATTCGGTCGCCGCGGGTCACCTTGAGGTGGGAGTCGATCCGGGCGACAATCCCATCGCCACCCACTGTGCCGTAGATCAACTGGTCGCGGCCGAGTGTCTCCGCCATGTCGACTTTCATGTCAATGGTAGGGATGCTCGGCGACATGCGCACGCTGAGAGCCTCGGGCCGGATCCCCAGGACCGCTCGGTCGACCGCCGCGGGGCGCTGCAGCTCGATCTCGATGGCCGCGGCTTTCACTTTTCTTCCGTTGACGGTCACCGGGATGAAATTCATCGCGGGGGTGCCAACGAACCCGGCGACAAACAGGTTCGCGGGGTGGTCGTAGATCTCCAGAGGCGGCGCCACCTGCTGCAGCTCGCCATCCTTCATGACGGCCAGCCGGTCACCCATGGTCATGGCCTCGACCTGGTCATGGGTGACATAGAGAAAGGTCGCGCCCAGGCCCCGCTGCACCCGCTTCAGGTCGACACGCGTCTCAGCGCGGAGCTTGGCGTCGATGCTCGACAGGGGTTCGTCGAAGAGGAACACCAGCGGATCCTTGACAATGGCTCGACCCAGAGCGACGCGCTGCTGCTGGCCGCCTGAGAGCTCACGGGGTTTGCGGTTCAGGAGCGAGCCGAGCCCAAGTGCGTTTGCGGCTCGGAGGACGCGGCTCTCGATCTCCGGCGCGGCAAAGCCCCGCATCCGAAGGCCGAACGACATGTTGTCGAACACAGACATGTGTGGGTAGAGCGCGTAATCCTGGAACACCATGGAGACGTCGCGATTGCGCGGCGGCACGTCATTGACGACGCGGTCTCCGATCCTGACGACGCCCTCGGTCACGTCCTCGAGCCCGGCCAGCATGCGGAGGACGGTTGACTTTCCACATCCGGATGGTCCGACGATGACCATGAACTCACCGTCGACCACGAGGAGAGAGATGTCTTTCACGGCGACCTCGCCGTCGGGGAACCGCTTGGTGACGTGCTGGAAGCTCGCGGATGCCATGGCGGACTCAGGCGGCGGTCAGATGGCCACCTGGGAGCCCTGCTGACTGACCTGCACCCACTCTCGGCGGGCGGCCGACTCCACGGCGGCGCTCATCAGCGCGATGGTGCCGAGGTTGTCGCGTCCCGAGGTCTCGGGCTCGCGATTTGCGCGCAGGGAGGCGGCGAACTCCGCGAGCGACCCGGCGCGGTCGATATGGGGCATGGTGGACAGAGTGATCCCGCGCGCCCTGCCGCGGCGCGGCCTCCACATGACTCGATCCTCGAGCCTGTTGTCCTCGCCCCTGCTCGTCCAGAAAAGGTGTCCCTGCTCGAACTCCATCCTCCATTCCCCCGCCCACGCCGTCTCGGGGCCGGCGCTGATCCAGCTCCCGCGATAGCTCACCTCGAGGTCGCCTTCGAACAGCATCGACGCTACGCCGACCGGAGGACCGAGATAACCACTCCAGGGCGGGTTCCACGCGCGGCACGAGATCGCCAATGGAGCCCTTCCGAGGACGAGGCGAAGGAGGTCGAAGTGGTGGATCGACATGTCGATGAGCAAGGGCTGAGTGTCGTGGGTGTGATGCCGGCGCTTGGGGTTGGGCGGCGCGGGGTCGTTGCGGCGAAAGTCAACCGAAACTTCATAGAGCTCGCCGAGGGAGCCCTCATGGACGAGACGGGCAGCCGTCCGCACGGCTGGAAAGAAGCGATAGTTCTGGCTCACCATCAGCGTCACGCCTCTGGCCGCCGCCAGTTCGACCAGCTCCTGCGCGCACTCGAGTGTCTCTGCAAACGGCTTCTCGACCAGGACGTGGAGACCTGCTTCGAGCGCGGCTCTGGTGACGGGGGCGTGGCCCGAGAGCGTCGTCGTGTTCAGGACTGCGTCGGCCCCGAAAGCGTCGAGCGCGGCTTGCAGGCTGCTGAAGCACCGCCCGCTGGAAATCCCCATTTGCTTCTGGAGCAACGCCAGGGCCTGGGCGTCTGAGTCGACGCACGCGACAAGCTCGACGTCGTCAATCTCTGGAATCACCATCCGCGCCCAGTCGCGGCCCCAGAAGCCCATGCCGACCTGCACGATGCGCAGCGGACCCTTCATCTGGAATAGGGCCGGCCGCGCGGCGCTTCAAATGGTTGCAAGGCAGGTGATCCTACACTGGCAGTACTGATGGCGGAACCCGCCGCACAAACTGCCTTCGCGGAAGAGGCATTGACCCATCTCGACACGTTGTACAGGGGCGCGCTCCGACTCACGCACGACTCGGATCAGGCGCAGGATCTCGTCCAGGAGGCGTACCTTCGCGCGCTGCGCTACCAGCACAGCTACCAGGCTGGGACGAACATGAGGGCCTGGCTGTTCGCGATCATGCGGAACCTCTTCTGGGATCGGTTCAAGGGCTCCAGAAAAGACGACGTGAGCCTGGACGACCTGGGCGAGTTCGTGCTGTACGACAAGCTGAAGGACGAGGGCGCGCGGCCAGAAGCTGACGTGCTGGACAAGATCGCCGCGTCGGAGGTGGTGGCGGCGGTCGACAAGCTGCCGCCGCTGCACAGGGAAGTCGTGCTTCTGGTCGACGTGGAAGGCTTCTCCTACAAGGACGCCGCGGACACCCTGGGAGTGCCGATCGGGACCGTGATGTCCCGGCTTCACAGGGCGCGCCAACAACTCCAAAAATCCCTCTATGACTATGCCGTCGAATCGGGTATCGTGCGGCTCACGGCATGAGGCAGGTGCCACTGGAATGAGATGCGAAGAGTGTTCTGACAAGCTCGACCGCTACGTCGATCGAGAGTTGAACGATACGGAGGCGCTGCAGGTCCAGCTTCACATCGAGGGCTGTCCTGATTGCATGGATCACTACGAGTTCCAGGACCATTTGAAGCGCCTGGTCAAGCACTCGTGCGACTGCGACACAGCGCCGAAGGCCTTCCGGGAAAAGCTGCGCCAGATCCTCAGCTGAACAAGCACTCTTCCCCGCGCAGCGGGGAAGGTGGCGCGAAGCGCCGGTTGGGGCTCGCGAGGCTTTACGTGATCACACCCGACGCTTCTCGTGAACGCGTGGTCGAAATCGTCGCCGCTTCGGCGCGCGGAGGCGCCGAGATCGTGCAGCTGCGCCACAAGTCCCTGCGCCGCGGCGAGCTGCTCGCCCTGGCCCGCGAGCTGCGTGCCCTGATTGCCGACGCGCTGCTGGTAGTCAACGACTACGTCGACATCGCGCTGCTGAGCGGCGCCGATGGCGTGCACCTCGGCCCAGACGACCTCTCGGTCGCCGGAGCCCGCCGGGTCGCCGGCGACCGTCTGCTCATCGGGGCCTCGGCGTCGACCGTCGATGCCGCCCGACAGGCGGTTGAAGACGGCGCCGACTACATCGGTTGCGGCGCGGCTTTCGCCACGCCGGTCAAAAGCGCGAAGCGAATCATTGGACCGGCCGGGGTTGCCGCGGTGGCCGAGGCGCTTGCGCCCGTGCCGGTTTTTGGGATTGGCGGCATCGACCAGACCAACCTGCCACAGCTGAGGGCCCTCGGTGTCCGCCGAGCGTGCGTCATCCGTGCGGTGGCTGACGCGGCCGATCCCGAGCAGGCCGTGCGCCGCCTGCATGCCATGCTCACCCCGTGACGATCGATGGCCTCGGCGAGCTTGGCCTGCTCGAACGCATCAAGCCATACCTTTCCTCGGGTGCCGGCGGCGACGACGCGGCGGTCATCGCCGACGCGACCGGGTTCGTCGTCGCGAGCACCGACACTTTCGTCGAAGGTGTGCATTACGACTTCGACTGGATGACCGCAGAAGACGTGGGGTGGCGGGCGTTGGCCCTTGCCCTCGGAGACCTGGCCGCGAAGGGCGCGCAGCCATTGTGGGCCCTCGCCTCGATCGCAATGCCGAAATCGTGGACGGTCGAACGCCTGACGAGCCTTTATGGCGGCATGGCGGGTCTCGCCAAGGGGTTCAAACTCGCCATCGCCGGGGGCGACATGAGCGCGACAACAGGACCGGCG
>VBEF01000019.1 GCA_005881275.1 Chloroflexota bacterium | reverse complement strand
AGTGCGCCGGCGGCGAGTGCGGCCACATGGGATGGCCGAACTGCTACTCCGAGGCACACTATCGACTCGCAGGGCCCCCCAAGTCAAGTCGAACCTAGATTGCTCTCAGCCGACTGGGCGGTCAATAAGGGAGGTGGGCGCTGTAATCGACGCTGTCGACCAGCTTCCAGGGTGCTCGGGGATCGGCCCCGGAGGCCTCGAAGATCGAGACGAAGCGGTTGGTCGTGTCACCCTGGGCGTCAAAGCCGAGGCTTCCCGTCAGCCCTGCCAGCCCTGCCGTCCGGGCCAGCTCGGACGACACGCTTGCCCTCGCCGGGCGGCGGCCACCAGTGGCGTGGATGGCGCGGTCGAGGGCCGCGTACAGCACGGCGGTGGTGTCGTACGCGACCATCGTGTAGGGCCCGTAGTCGGAGGTGCTGCCAAAAGAAGCCTTGAAATCGCGGATCTTGGCGGCCGCGGCCGGTAGCGAGGCCGCGTCGACGATGGGAACCGTGGCGTAGATTCCCGGGCTGTTGTCGCCGGCGGTCGAGATGCACATGGGGTCATGCGCTATGCCGTCGCCCCCCAGGAACGGCGTCCGCTCGCCGGCCGGAAAGAGCGACCTCATCGAAGCTCGAATGGCACACCCGGCGCGGCTGCCCCCGCCGTAATAGATCGCCTGCGCGCCCGCGTCCTTCATGCCCTTGAGGAAATCGTTCGCGTCCCCCTTGCCCGGCTCGAGGTCGAGATGGCCGACGACGCTGCCCCCGAGGTTGGTCAAACGGCCACTGAACGAATCGGCGAGGCCCTGCCCGTAGGCCTCGTGATCGGAGATGACCGCGGCGCGCTGGACGTGGAGCCTGCGGTAGGCGTACTCCGCCGCCGCGGAGCCTTGCAGCTCGTCGGTCGTGGTCAGCCGGAAGTAGTTATTGGTATGAGAAGGACGAAGCTCTGACGCTGCAGGGAGTCCCGCGTCCTTGCAGGTGATGTCGGTCCGAGCCGGATTGAGCACCGCCGGGAGGAAGACGTCGCGGGTCAGGCATGGGTTGCTTGTGGCGGGACTGACCATCGCCAGGCCGGCCGCGTTTGCGATCGGGATCTCCTTCCGGGCGACCCAGGCGTCGAATGGCCCGATCATGGCCACGACGGCCGAGTCGGCGACGAACTTACGGACGTTCGAAACTCCGGCGCCGGCGTTCGGCAGCCCGTCCCTCGCGTCGTCCGACGTGGCGAGGACGACGTCAAAGCCGTCCAGCGCGGGGTGGGTCTTGACGAAGAACCGGATGCCGTTCATGGCCGGCACCGCGGCGCGAGCCTCGCGTCCGGTCAGAGGAAGGTCGACGCCGATGATGAGCGACAGCCGTGGCGTTGAGGGCGAGGTCGGGGAGCCGCAGGCGGCGCCAAACGCCAGGAGAACCGATACCGTGAGGGAACCCCAGCGACGCATCTGCGCAGAAGAATGACACCCGGTTCGGGCTTTGAGCAGGCTTCGCCCTTGGAGCAGTCCGTATACTCAGCATTCCCTCCAACTTCAGCCACTCCATAGGAGCGCGCCCCTTTGAAAGCCGACACCAGCGAACACCTCAAGCCCCGCTCGCAGTACGCCGAGGACGCCGTGCAGCTCGCCATCGCGGGTAAGTGGGACGAGGCCGCCAAGCTGAACCGATTCATCATCGAGAACTTCGGAGCTGACGAGGAATCTCAGAATCGCCTTGGCAAGGCCCTGTCCGAGCTGGGCAAGCTGAAAGAGGCGAAGGCTTCGTACGAGGCGGCGCTGAAGCTCAACCCGATGAACAACATCGCCAAGAAAAACGCCGCCCGGATCAACGCCCTGCTGCACCAGAAGGAGGGGCTCAAGGTCGGCGGGACCAGGGTCGACCTCAACCTCTTCGTCGAGGAGATGGGCAAGACGGTGATCACGACGGTCGATTCCCCGCCCAACGTGGACATCTGCTCCAAGGTCGCGGCCGGCGACGTCGCCGAGCTGAAGATCGAAGGTGACGCCATTGGGATCGAGACGTCCCGCGGAGTGCGACTCGGTCAGCTCGAAGCCAAGCTCGCCCGCCGGCTGATCAAGTTCATGCGCGGCGGAAATCGTTACCAGTCAGGCATAACCTCTTGCGACGGCAACACTGTCAAGCTGATCGTCCGGGAGACCTACCAGGACCCGCGCTTCGCCGGCAAGCCAAGCTTCCCTATGCGGCGCAAGCGAGAGGTGGAGTTCCGGCCGTACACCAAGGGAAGCCTCCTCGCGAGAGACGTGGAGACCTTCGCCGAGGACGAGGAAGGCGAAACGACCCTGTCCGAAGCCCCGGCCAGCGACGATATGGAAGAAGGCATGCATGCCGTCGAGGACGAGGGCGAGACCGTCGACTTTTCGGAGGAGGCAGATGCCGACGGTGAGGACGAGGATGAAGACGAAAGCTGACGCTCAAGTGGCCGCGGCCCGGAGGTTTCTTCACCTCCGCTAGTTCAGCGCCGGCACCCCAGCTAGGAGGCGTGCCCGGCTTTCGCGACCTGCTCCCGCTCGAGGCGGAGATCCTTCGCGAGGCTCAAGAGTCGCTGCTGGGCGAGATGCGTCGGTGGGGTTACCGCCACGTCATCACACCGCTCGTCGAGAACATGGATGTGCTCGACCTGGGGCTTGGCGTCGAGCAGCGGCGGCGGCTGTTCAAGTTCACAGACGGACGCGGTGATGTAGTCGCCCTGGTCGGCGAACGCACCATTCCGGTCGCCAGGCTTGTCGCGGGCAAGCTGCGGACCGCGGCGCTTCCGCTCCGGCTTTGCTACGCAGGCCCGGTGCTCTCCACCGACGAGGGTCGCTTCCAGCAACGGCGCGAGACCTACCAGGTGGGAGCGGAGCTGGTCGGCGCATCAGGCCCAGTCGCGGATGCCGAGGTGATCGCTCTTGCAGCCCGATGCATGGAGGCGACCGGCATCCGGCGGTATCAGATCGACGTGGGCCACGCCGAGTTCTTCCACGGCATCATGGACGCGGTCAAGCTGCCCGACGATGTCAAAGCCGCCGTGCGCGCAGCCCTGGCGGCGCGCGACTTCGTCGCGTTGGAGGCGCTCCTCGAAGACACGCCGCTCAAGTCCGCAGAGCATGAGCTTCTGCTGCGCTTTCCAGCCCTGCGCGGCGGACCCGAGATCCTCGATGCGGCCGGAGGCTTGGTTCGCAACCGCCGTTCTGAGGCTGCCCTTTCCGAGTTGGCGCAGGTGTGCGACCTGCTCGTGGCACACGGGATTCGCGAAGTGGTCAACCTCGACCTCGGCGCGATCCGTGACTTCGACTATTACACCGGGGTCATCTTCGAGGGGTACGGGCCCGACTTCGGCAGGCCCGTGGCGCAGGGCGGACGCTACGACGCCTTGCTCGCACGCTTCGGGCGGCCCGCGCCGGCGACCGGCTTCATGGTCCAGCTCGATCTCGTCTCGGAGATGCTCACTCGCGCGGCGCGGCCGCCGGCGCTGCCGCGCCTCGACGCTGCGCTCGCATGGAACGGGGCCGGGCTGAACACCGCGCTGCGATTGGGGTCCACCCTTCGTTTGTTCGGAATGCGCGCGGTCGTGGACACGCAGTCCCGCGGCGAGGTTGAAGCCAGGGCGTGGTGGCGCGCCGTCGGGGCGACGAACCTGGTGCATTGCCTTGGCGAGACGAAGGTCGCGTGGTCGGCGAAAGGCCAACGGACGCGACGGCTTCCACCCGAGCAGGTGGCGGCGCGCCTGGCAGGAGGCGTCAAGTGACATCTGGCGAGAAGGTCTCCATCGCGATCCCGACGGGCGTGCTCCACGGCGGAGCCCTCTCGCTGCTCGCGCGCTCTCGACTTGCTCGGCTCAACGCGGACGAGATTGGCCGCCAGCTCCTTGTCGAGCGCGGGGGGCTGCGGGTGATCCTGGTCCGGCCCAGCGACGTGCCGGCCTACGTCGACCACGGCGCTGCGGACCTGGGCATCGTCGGCAAGGACATCCTTTGGGAGACACCGGGCTCGCACTACGAGCTGATCGACCTCCGCTTCGGCGGGTGCAAGCTTGTGCTCGCCGTGCCTGACGGCTCGAGCCTCGACGGGCCCGAGACCTGGCCGCCGATGATCCGAGTCGCGACGAAGTACCCGCGTACCGCGACCGCATGGTTCGAAGCGCATGGGCAATCGGTCGAGGTCGTGCAGCTGCATGGTTCGGTCGAGCTGGCTCCGCAGGTCGGGCTGGTCGATGGCATCGTGGACCTTACCGCGACGGGCCGGACGCTTCGTGACAACCGGCTGCGCATCGCGGCCGTTCTGGGCAGCTCGACCGCGAGGCTGATCGCCAACCAGGCGAGCCTCAAAACGCGTACCGCGGCGGTGCAGTCAGTGGTGGCAAAAATGCGAGAGGCATCTGCCAGTGCCGGTTAGAAGGTTCGACGTCGGCTCTTGGCTGGACTCGCCTCTGTCGCGGCGGCGGCTCGACCTGACGCAGTTCGCGAAAGAACGCGAGGCCGTGGCCGAAATCTGCGCTCGGGTGCTGGCCGAGGGCGACGAGGCGCTGCGCGAGCTCGGCCGTCGATTCGATGGGTGGGCGCCGGAGCCTGGTGAGTCGTTCGAGGTGCCGAACCACGATGTGGCGGCGGCGGCCGACCGTTTGCCACCGGCAGACCGGGCCGCCCTCGAGTTCGCGGCAGGGCGCATCCGCGACTTCCACGAGCGCCAGTCCGAGCCGGCTTCCGTAGGGTTGCCCGGTCTGAAGCTTGTGTCGCGACCCGTCGGACGCGCCGGGGTCTACGCGCCGGGCGGCCGCGCGGCCTATCCGTCGACCGTGCTCATGACGGTGATCCCTGCCCGGGTGGCGAAGGTTGCCGAGGTGGTCCTGGCCACGCCCCCGCGACCCGACGGTGGCGTGCCCTCGTCGATCCTCGCCGCCGCGCACATCGCGGGCGTCGATTCCGTGTACAGGATGGGAGGGGCGCAGGCCATCGCGGCGCTCGCCTACGGAACGCAAAGCATCCCGCGCGTGGATGTCGTCGCGGGTCCCGGCAATATCTACGTGACCCTGGCCAAGAAAGAGGTTTTCGGGTCGGTGGGTGTGGACGGGATCGCGGGTCCTACCGAGGTGGTTGTGGTCGCAGATGCCGAGGCACGGCCGGACTTCGTCGCCGCCGACCTTGCCGCACAGCTCGAGCACGATCCCCTTGCGTGGGGCGTCCTGATCACCGATTCGGCCCAGCTCGCCGATCGGGTCGAGGAGGAGCTCGAGAGTCTTTTGCGTGGACTGGAGCGCGCGGACATCATCCGCCAGGCCAACTGCTGCGTCATCGTGGCTCAAAACATGGAGGAGGCGATGCAGGTGGCCAATGACTTCGCTCCCGAGCACCTTCTGATCGTGGCCGGCGACGCCGCTCGCCTCGCGGCCAAGGTCCAGAACGCAGGCGCGGTGTTCGTGGGCGCCTACGCCACCGTGCCTCTCGGCGACTACTCGGCAGGACCGAACCACACGCTCCCGACGTCGGGAGCGGCTCGCTTCTCGTCGCCGCTCGGCGTGCATACGTTCCTCAAGAGAACCAGCGTGCTCAGCCTCAACCGCAACGACCTCGAGGCGCTGCGCGATGCCTCGGTGCGGCTGGCGGAGATGGAGGGCCTGGGCGCGCATGCTCACGCAATCGAGGTGCGTCTTGAATAGAAAGGGACGCGTGACCCGCAAGAGCCGGGAGACGCAGCTCGCGGCCGGGGTCGACCTGGAAGGCCGCGGCCGGGCCGAGGTTTCGACCGGCCTCGATTTCCTCGACCACATGCTGGAGCAGGTGTCTCGCTACGGCGGATTCGACTTGCGGCTCCGCGGCACGGGCGATCTGCAGGTCGATCCTCATCACCTGGTCGAGGACGCGGGCATCGTGCTGGGCCAGGCGCTGTCGCAGGCGATGGGCGACCGTGACGGCATCACCCGTTTCGCATCCGCCTACGCGCCGCTGGACGAATCTCTCGCACGCGTCGTCATAGATCTTGGGCAGAGGCCGTTTCTCTCCTACAACGTAGCGTTGCGCGGTCGCATCGGGACGCTCGAGTCCGAGGTCGTCGAAGAGTTCTGGCGCGCATTTTCGATTCATCTTGGGGCGACGATCCACGTCGATCTGATTCGCGGCCGCAATCGTCATCACATGGCCGAGGCTACTTTCAAAGCCCTCGGTCTCGCCCTGCGGGCCGCGATGGCCCCCACGGGTCGGACGGGAGTGCCCTCCTCGAAAGGCGTGTTGGGATGATCGCGATCGTCGACTACGGCGTCGGCAACGTCCGCTCCGTCGAGCGCGCGCTGGTCATGGTGGGTGCGGAGGCGCGCCTGACCGCGGATCCCGTCGAGCTGGAAGCAGCGCGCGGCATCGTCCTGCCCGGGGTCGGAGCGTTCGCCCCCGCTCTCGCCAAGCTTTCAGAGCACGGTCTCGGCCGGCGAGTGGTCGAGCTGGCGCGCCGCGGCAAGCCGGTGCTAGGCGTCTGCCTCGGGTATCAGCTGCTCTTCGAGGAGTCGACCGAACACGGCCGGCACGAAGGACTCGGGTTGCTCCCGGGACGCGTGGTCGAGATCACGACCAGCGATCGCCTTCCAGTGATCGGATGGTGCCGGACGGCGCAAACCGGCCCCTCCCGACTCTGGGAGGGCATCGGCGACCGCTCCTACTTCTATTACGTGCATTCCTTCACGCCTGCGGAGTCGAGTCATAGGATCGGATGCGCCGACCACGCGCCGGCTGCGGCTTCGGCGTTGGGCAATGTCATGGGCACGCAGTTTCACCCGGAGAAGAGCGGCGCCGACGGCCTGCGCCTGTACGCCAACTTCCTCGCCATGTGCTCCTGATATGCCCGCGAAGAGAGTCATCCCCTGCCTCGACGTAGCCGAGGGACGCGTGGTGAAAGGCGTGCGGTTTGTCGACTTGCGCGACGCAGGCGACCCCGCTGAGCTGGCGGCTGCCTATGACCGAGAGGGTGCCGACGAGATCATCTTCCTCGACATCACCGCGTCGTCCGATGCGCGAAGCATCCTGCTTGAATCGGTCGAGCGCACTGCGGACCAGGTATTCATTCCGCTGGCGGTCGGCGGTGGCGTGAGGAGCGTGGATGACATGGCCGAGCTGCTCACGCACGGCGCTGACAAGGTTTCGGTGAACACGGCGGCGCTCGCGGACCCCCACCTGATGACCCGCTGCGCCGAAGTCTTCGGCACGCAATGCGTCGTGCTCGCGATCGACGCCAGGAGGCGCCGCAACGCGGAAGGATGGGAGGTGTTCAGCCACGGGGGTAGGCGCGCCACGGGCCGCGATGCCGTGGAGTGGGCGATGCTGGGCGAGCAGATGGGAGCGGGGGAGATCCTGCTCACCTCGATGGATTACGACGGGACGCACGCCGGCTATGACATCGAGCTGACGCGGGCGATCAGCGACGCCGTGCGCCTCCCGGTGATCGCGTCCGGCGGAGCCGGGTCGGCCCGCCACATGTACGACGCGCTCACTGAAGGGGGCGCCGACGCCGCCCTGGCCGCGTCGATCTTTCATTTCGGTGAGCTGTCGATACCCGACGTGAAACAAGAGCTGGCCGAGATGGGCCTGGAGGTGAGGCGATGAGCCCGGACTTTTCGAAGGGCCTCGTCCCGGTGGTCGTGCAGAACGCGGAGACGGGCAAGGTTCTGATGCTGGCCTACATGGATGAGGAGTCATGGACGAAGACCCGTGCGACCGGCCGGGCATGGTTCCATTCCAGGGAGCGCGGGCTGTGGGAGAAAGGCGCGACGTCTGGCAACACCATGGAGGTCGTCGAGGTGCGCCTCGACTGTGATCTCGACGCCGTGCTCCTGAGGGTGAACCCGGCCGGTCCTGCCTGCCATACAGGGGCGGAGTCATGCTTTTTCAACGCTCTCGCCTAGGATGCATGTTTATGCAGCCAGTCGTATACTCATGCGCTCATGACCCGGAAGGTGAAAGCCGCCGTGGCGGGGGCGAACGGGTACGCGGGCATGACAGCCGTAAACCTGCTGGCGCGCCATCCCGCCGTCGAGCTAACCCAGCTGACGTCGCGGTCATACGCCGGTAAGCCTTACTCCGAGCTCTTTCCCCTCCTCGACCTGACCGGCGAGTTCGTGCCGGAGCCGTCCCCCAACGGGCTCGACGTCATCTTCAGCTGCCTGCCCCACAACGTCGGCGCCGCCAGGGTCGAGACCTGGCTCGATGCGGGACTGCGCGTGATCGACATGAGCGCGGATTTCAGGTTGCGCGACGCGTCGCAATACCCGACCTGGTATCAGCAGCCGCATCCTTCACCCGCACTCCTCGAACGCGCGGTGCTCGGTCTGCCTGAGCTGCATGCGGAAGACTTGAAAGATGCCCAGCTGATCGCAGTCCCGGGGTGCTATTCGACGGCGAGCATTCTGGCCTTGGCGCCCGCGGTCTCGGCCGGCCTGGTTGGCTCGGACGTGATCGTGGACGCGAAGTCGGGGGTCAGCGGCGCCGGCAGGTCGCCAGGGCTGGGCGTCCATTTCAGCGAGGTCAACGAAACCCTCGGCGCGTACGCGATCGAAGGTCATCGCCATCTCCCCGAGATCGTCCAGGAGCTGGACGGTCTCGCCGTCACTTTCGTGCCTCACCTGGTTCCGATGACGCGAGGCATCCTCGCCACCTGCTACTTCGACCTCAAAGGGTCGGTCGGCGAGCTCCAGGACGCGTATCGCGAGTTCTATGCCGGCCAGCCCTTCACCAGGGTCACCGACAAGACGCCGACCACCAAGCTCGCCAGCCACTCGAACCTGTGCCTGGTCAACGTCGCGGCTCAAGGCCGCAAGGCGGTCGTCACGGCTGCCCTCGACAACCTGATCAAGGGCGCGTCCGGCCAAGGCGTCGAGTGCTTCAACATCGCGTTCGGATTCGACCGCACGACGGCGCTCACGGGCCCGCTCCAGTGGCCGTGACCTACGCCCGAGGATTTCGGGCTGGCACGGCGGCGTGTGGCATCAAGGCGTTCACGACCGGGGCGTCTGCCATCCCAGGCGACCAGAGGGACGACCTTTGCGTGATCCACTCCGCGTCTCCGTGCGACACCGGCGGCGTATTCACGACGAACAAAGTGAAGTCCGCTTCGGTCGTGATCGACCAGCTTCACCTGCAGCGCAACCGTGTGCAAGCGCTGACGATCAACTCGGGCAACGCAAACGCGTGCACTGGAGCGCAGGGTTTTCGCGACGCCCTCCTCATGGCGAAGCTGTCCGCCGACCGGCTCGACCTCGACCCTGATCAGGTGCTGGTGAGCTCCACAGGCGTGATCGGCCGCTACCTGCCGATGGACGCGATCAAGTCCGGCATCACCGAAGCGTGCAGCCAGCTGAGCCCAGATGCGGGTGCTGCGGCGGCGCGGGCGATCATGACAACCGACACGCAGCCGAAAACGGCGCAAACAGAGCTCGAAATCGCCGGCACGACCGTGCGCATCGGAGGGATGAGCAAGGGCTCGGGCATGATCCACCCGAACATGGCGACCCTGTTGGCTTACGTCACCACCGACGCGGCGGTGGAGCCCGGTCTGATCGCCAGGCTTGTCCGGTCGGTCGCCGACCGAAGCTTCAACCAGGTCACAATCGACGGCGACAGCTCGACCAACGACAGCTTCCTGATCCTTGCCAATGGCGCCGCGGGCAACGAACCGATCCGGGCCGGCACCTCGCAAGCCGAGCAGCTTCAGGCGGGCCTCGTCCAGGTGGCGAGGGAGCTTTCGCGGGCGATCGCGCGGGACGGCGAGGGTGCGACGAAGTTGATCACGGTCAAGGTGCTGACCGCGGCGTCGGATAAGGATGCCCGGACTGCCGCCCGTGCGGTCGCGTCGTCGAGTCTGGTCAAGACCGCCGTGCATGGCGGCGATCCGAACTGGGGCCGGATCGTGTGCGCGCTGGGCTACAGTGGCGCGGAGCTCGCCCTTGACACGCTTCATCTGACCGTCGGCGGCCTCGTCGTCTTCGAGCGCGGTGCCGGTGTCGACGTGGACCTGTCGGGTGTCCGGCGGGCTTTCGAGCAGCCAGAAATTGAGATCGTGGCCAGGCTCGGCCTGGGGGATGGGGCCGCCGAGGCGTGGGGCTGCGATCTATCGGAGGAGTACGTGCGAATCAACGCCGACTACACGACATGACGCTCACCGTCGAAGAGCGCGCCAAGGTCCTGGTCGAGGCGCTGCCTTACATCAAGCGATTTCATGGCCAGATCGTCGTGATCAAGGTCGGCGGGAACGCGATCGACCACGCGCGCGACGAAACTCTGCTCGACGTCGTCCTGCTGCGCTACGTCGGCATGCAGCCGGTCCTGGTGCATGGCGGCGGTCCCGAGATCAGCGCGATGAGCGAACGCCTCGGGCTCAAGCCCGAGTTCAAGAACGGGCTGCGCATCACGGACGAGAAGACGATGGAGGTCGTGAAGATGGTGCTGACGGGCAAGGTCAGCCCCGACCTCGTCGCTGCGATCCACCGGCTGGGTGGACAGGCGGTGGGCATGAGCGGGGAAGACGGCCCAACGATCATCGCGGAGCCGCTCGACGAGGCGATGGGATTCGTCGGCAAGGTGACGCAGGTCAACAAGGAGCCGATCACCGCGCTGCTCACTCGCGGGTACATCCCGGTCATTGCCTCGATCGGGCTGGGCTACGACGGTCATGCCTACAACATCAATGCCGACACGGTGGCGGCCGAGATCGCGGTCGCTCTCAAGGCCGCGAAGGTCATCTTGCTGACCGACGTGCCCGGCGTTCAGGGCGTCGACGGGCAAGTCGTCGCCGTTCTGTCCAAGGAGGACGCGCGTCAGCGCATCGACAAGGGCGAGGTCACCGGGGGCATGATTCCGAAGCTGGAGGCCTGCCTGCGCGCACTGGACGGCGTGCCGCTCGCTCACATCGTCGACGGCCGGACCAAGCACGCCCTGCTCCTGGAGCTGTTCACCGAGTCTGGCATCGGAACGATGGTCACGCCGTGAGCTCTGTGACCAAGAGCATCCCCGAGCTGGCCGACCGCTACCTGATGCAGACAGGCCGCCGCCTGCCCGTCACCTTCGTCCGCGGGCGCGGCTGCCTGCTGTACGACGACGCGGGCCGTGAGTACCTCGACCTGGTGGCTGGCATCGCCGTCAATCTCCTCGGCCACGCGCATCCAGAAGTCGTGGCGGCCGTCACCAAGCAGTCGGCCGAGCTGATTCACACCTCGAACCTCTACTTCACCCAACCCCAGGTCGAGCTTGCGCGGCGCCTGGTCGATCTTTCCTTCCCCTCGCGCGTCTTCTTCTGTAATTCCGGCGCGGAGGCAAACGAGGCCGCGATCAAGCTCGCCCGCAAGTGGGGCACCCGCAACCGCGACGGGGCGTTCGAGATCATCACCACGACAGGCTCCTTCCACGGCCGCACGCTCGCGACTGTTACGGCCGGCGGGCAGCACAAGTACTCGGACCCGTTCCAGCCGCTGCCCGACGGTTTCGTGCACGTGGCCTACAACGACGCGGAGGCGATCGAAGCGGCGACCACGGAAAAGACGGTCGCCGTGATGCTCGAGCCGGTGATGGGCGAGATCGGCGTCATTCCCGCCGCTGCCGGCTACCTCGAGCGCGTCCGCGTATGGTGCGACAGGAAAAACCTGCTGCTCATCCTCGACGAGGTTCAGACCGGGCTGGGTCGCACCGGCAGGTGGTTCGCGTACCAGCACGCGAGCATCGCGCCCGACGTCATGACCCTGGCGAAGGGCCTGGGCGGCGGCCTTCCCATCGGGGCCTGTCTGGCCAGTCCGCGCGCGGACATCTTCGAGCCGGGCGACCACGGCTCGACCTTTGGTGGGAATCCGCTCGCTTGCGCCGCGGCCACGGCCGTGCTGCACGTGATCGAACGCGATGGGCTGGTCGGCCACGCGGCCGAGATGGGCGACCTTCTTCGATCGACCCTTGGGGACCTTGGCGCCAAGGACGTGCGCGGCGTCGGCCTGATGCAGGCCTTCGAGTTCGAAGAACCGAAGGCGAAACCGTTTCAGAATGCGTGTCTGGAAGCGGGGCTGATCGTCAACGCGGTCGACGATCACTCGGTCCGGCTGGTCCCGCCCCTGATCATCGGCGCGAACGAGATCGACCGCGCCCAATCCGTCATGCGCAAGGTCGCCGGATGACCGCAACGAAGGCAGAACGTCACAGCGCGATCCTCAACCTCGTCAATCGCGGTTCGGTGCACACGCAGCAGGAAATCGCGGAGGCTCTGGCCAAACGCGGCATGCGGACGACCCAGGCGACGATCTCGCGTGACATTCAGGAGCTCGGCCTGGTCCGATCCGGCGCCGGCTACCGCAGCTCGGCCGGCCTGGTCCGCGAGCTCGTCCTCTCGGTCGAGGTGGTGGAACCCATGGCGGTGATCAGGACGCCGCCGGGGACCGCCAACCTGGTCGCGCGCCGCATCGACGAGGCCGCGCTCCCGGGCATCGCCGGCACCGTCGCGGGTGACGACACGATCATCGCCGTGCTGCGCCAGCGCGGGGCGGTTCGGGCTTTGAAGAACCTGCTCGCCGATGCCGGATAAGAAACTCGACAACGGCAAGAAAGTGGTTTTGGCCTATTCAGGTGGGCTCGACACCTCGGTCGCGATTCGATGGTTGAAAGACCAGGGCTGGGACGTAATCGCGTTCACGGTCGACCTGGGCGAGAAAAAGGATCTCGACGCGATCCAGGCGCGCGCCTTGAAAACAGGCGCGTCGGCGGCCTACGTCGCCGACGGAAGGCTTCCTTTCCTCCAGCTTTTTGTGTGGCCGTCTCTCCAGGCGGGCGCGGTGTACGAAAAGGAGTACCCGCTCGCGACTGCGTTGGGCCGGCCCCTGATCGCGGCGATGATGGTGGAGGTCGCGCGCCGCGAGGGCGCGCAGGCGGTGGCACATGGCTGCACCGGAAAGGGCAACGACCAGGTGCGGTTCGACGTGACCACGGCGGCTCTCGCCCCAGACCTCGAGGTCGTCGCGCCGGTCCGGGAATGGGGCATGAACCGCGATGACGAGATCGCGTACGCGACCAAGCATGGCATCGAGGTGCCCGCCACGACACGTTCCCCTTACTCCACCGATGAGAACCTGTGGGGACGCTCGATCGAAGCCGGCGTGCTCGAGGATCCGTGGGCGGAGCCGCCCAAGGACGTGTATCAATGGACGCGAGATCCGCGACAGTGCCCGGATGAGCCGACCTATGTCGAGGTCGGATTCAAAGACGGCCTCCCCGTCGCGCTCGACGGCAAGCCCGTGTCGGGTTTGGACCTCGTTTCTGCTTTGAATCGGATCGGGGGCGAGAACGGCGTGGGCCGGATCGACCATCTCGAGAACCGGCTCATCGGCATCAAGTCGCGCGAGATCTATGAGGCGCCCGCGGCCGTGCTTTTGCTTCAAGCGCACCAGGCGCTCGAGGACATCACCATGCCCAAAGAGGTCGCCAGGTTCAAGGACCTGGTCGCACAGCAGTGGGCGCAGATGGTGTACGACGGGCTGTGGTTCAGCCCGCTCCGCGATGCCCTCTACGCCTTCGTGGCGGAGACGCAGCGACACGTCACCGGTGACGTGCGGCTCAAGCTCTACAAAGGTTCAGCCCAGGTTGTGGGCCGGAAGGGGCCGCACCAGCTCTACCAGCACGGGCTTGCCACCTATGGCAAGGGCGACGAGTTCGACCAGTCCGCATCCGCCGGGTTCATCAAGCTCTGGGGGATGGGTCTGCGCACGGCGGCGCGGGTCCAGGGACAGCTCCATGCGCGCGAGCTGGGCAAGCTGCTGGGAGACCCGAAAAGGCTCGCACCATAGCCAGCAAGACACCTAAGAGGAAAGCCGGCAAGCTATGGGGCGGCCGTTTCAACCGAGCCCTGCTGCCTGAGCTGGAGCGCTTCTCATCTTCGCTCGCGGTCGACTTCGAGCTGTATCCGTACGACATCGCAGGCAGCCTCGCGCACGCGCGCGGCCTGGCCGCGTCGGGCGTCCTCTCGGCCCGGCAGGTCGCGGCGATAGAACGTGGCCTGAGACAGATCCAGCGCGAGCTCGACGGCGACAAGTTCGATTTCAAGCTCGAGGACGAGGACATCCACACCGCGATCGAACGGCGCCTCATCGAGATCACGCCGGCGGGCGCGGCGCTGCACGCGGGGCGATCGCGCAACGACCAGGTCGCGCTCGACCTGCGCCTTTTCTGTCGGGATGCCGCGGTGGAAGCCACCGTCGGCCTGGCCAACCTCGTGAACGCGCTCGCGGACCAGGCAGAAGCGCACGCCGGCTGGATCATGCCCGGATACACCCATCTGCAGCGAGCCCAGCCGGTGACGCTGGGCCATCACTTGCTCGCCCACGCCGAGCCCCTGCGTCGCGACGCGACACGATTTCGGCACGCGTACGACGCGGCCGATGAGATGCCGCTCGGTTCGGGAGCGCTGGCCGCATCGACGCTGCCCCTCGAGCGAGACGTCCTCGCGCGCGAGCTTGGTTTCGATCGACTGACCAAGAACAGCATCGATGCCGTCTCCGACCGAGACTTCGCGCTTGACCTCGCATATGCCTGCACAGTTGCTGCGATCCATCTGAGCCGGTTTGGCGAAGACGTCGTTTTGTGGGCCACGACCGAGTTTGGCTTCGTCAAGCTTGCGGACGAGATCGCCACGGGGTCGAGCTTGATGCCTCAGAAGAGGAATCCGGATGTGGCCGAGCTTCTTCGGGGACGTTCTGGCCGGGCGGTGGGCAGCTTCGTCGCGTTGGCCACGACCCTCAAGGGGCTTCCTCTCGCTTACGACCGCGATCTGCAGGAAGACAAGCCGCCGCTCTTCGCGACGGTCGACAACATGTTCGACTGCCTGGAGGCGGCGGCGCTTCTGGTCGAGCATCTCGAGTTCGACCGCGAGCGCCTCGAGGCCGCCGCGGGGGATGTCGGACTGGTCGCCACAGACGTGGCGGAGGAGCTGGTCCGCCGGGGCACTCCGTTCCGGAACGCGCACGACCAGGTCGGGCGACAGGTTCGCGACGGCAGCTTCACGGCTCCCTGGGACGCCAAAGCGTCCGTGGCAAAGCGCGATCTCCCCGGCGGGCCGCATCCGCGCCGTGTGGCCGCCAGAGCCAGGGCCATACGTCGTGAGGCCGCCGACCTGCTCCTCTGGGGCGAAGGTCACCCGCCTCCTCTTCCAAGGTAGAGTTCGGGCCGCCCATGCTGCTCGCGGTCGACGTCGGCAACACCAACGTGACCCTCGCCCTATTCGACGGGGACCGCCTCGCCGCGGACTGGCGCGTCACGTCGCACCGGGAACAGACCGCCGACGAGATGGCCGTAGAGCTGCGCCAGCTGTTCGAGCTCCGCGGTTTCGAGCTGGACGTCGTCACTGGCGTCGTCATCTCGAGCGTCGTCCCAACCATCAATGCCGCCCTGGTTGAGGCTTCGCGCCGGTACCTCAAGTGCGAGCCGGTGATGGTTGGCCCCGGGATCAAGACCAGCGTCCGAATCCGCTACGACAACCCGAAGGATGTTGGCGCCGACCGGATCGCGAACGCGCTCGCCGCGTACTCCAAGTACGGCGGCCCGGTGGTGGTGATCGACTTCGGAACGGCGGTCACCTACGACGCGATCAACGCCGATGGCGACTACCTGGGCGGAGCGATCGCGCCCGGGGTCGAGATCTCCCTGGACGCCCTGGTCTCCCATACGGCGATGCTTCGCCGGGTCGAGCCGATCGCGCCCGACTCGGTGATCGGCCGCAACACCGTGGCCTCGATCCAGTCCGGCCTGGTCTGGGGCTTCGTGGCCCAGGTCGAGGGCATGGTCAAGCGGATGGTCGACGAGCTCGGCGGCAAGGCGAGGGTCGTGGCCACCGGCGGCCAGGCCTCACTCGTCGCGGGACTGACCCACGTCATAGAAACGACCGACCCGCTGCTGACTCTCGACGGTTTACGCCTTATCTACGCTCAAAACTCGGACGGGGGTGCTAGAACGTAGCCCGTCTATGAAGACGGCGCCGAAATTCCACCTTTACGTGCTCGACGCAGTCCGGCTGCCCAGCCTGGCGGCGACGGGCCTGGACGTACAGGACCTGCCAGGCATGGAGCAGATCGAACGCCCGGCGCTCGTCCTCCTAGCCCCCGGCCAGAAGGCGCCAGAGCAGCTTGATCTGATGGCGATCGAGTTGCCTGCCGACGCGTCCCCGTCGGCCGTGCGCGAGCTCATCCGTATCGGGATGGAAAACGTTGTCCTCAAGCAGCAGATGACGCAGCTGGAGGCCGAAGCGCATCGCCGCCACCGCCAGTTTCGCGAGCTGAACCGGATCGGCGTTGCCCTTTCTGCCGAGAAGGACATAGAACGCCTGCAGTCGTTCATCCTCACGACGATGCGCCAGCTGACGCACGCGGACGGCGCCAGCCTGTGGCTGAAGATGGATGAGGACAGCGGCCCAAAGCTGTTCCTGGCGTCGAGCCAGAACCATTCGCTCGACAAGAGCACCTATCAGGCATTCAAGGTCCCGGTGAACGAGAAGTCGGTTGTGGGTTACACGGTGTCGGTAGGCAAGAGCCAGATTTACGACGATGCCTACAACCCGCCGCCGGGCAAGCCCGTCGGCGGCAAGAGCTTCGACGCCCAGTTCGGCTACCGGACCAAGTCGATGCTCACGGTCCCTATGCGCGACTACCACAACGATGTCGTGGGTGCAGTCCAGCTGATCAACGCCAAGAAGCGATATGAGACCAAGTTGACGATCGACAACGTCGGGACCGAGGTGGTCAGCTTCCAGCCCGATGACGTCGAGATGATCGAATCGATCGCCAGCCAGGCTGCGGTCGCGCTGGACAACAAGAGCTTGCTCGATTCGATCCAGGCCCTGTTCGACGGTTTCGTCCAGGCGAGCGTGACCGCGATCGAGCAGAGAGACCCGAGCACCGCCGGTCACTCGGGTCGCGTGGAGGGTCTGACCACCAGGTTGGCTCGCGCCATCAACGAGATCGCGACAGGGACCTATCGCAACGTCCATCTCGGTGAGGACCAGCTCAAGGAGCTTCGGTATGCATGTCTCTTGCACGACTTCGGCAAGGTCGGCGTGCGCGAACACATCCTCATCAAGGCCAAAAAGCTGGTCCCGGGCCAGCTCGAGGTCATCCGGGCCCGTTTTGAGTTCATCGAGCGGTCAGTTCAGGTCAAGTACGCGACGGAGAAGCTCGAAGCGATGAAGGCCGATCGCAACGGGTCCACCATCGACGAGATCGATCGCCGCCTGACAGCGGAGCTGGCCCAGCTCAACGAATGGGTGAACAGCATCGCCGCGGCGAACGAGCCGACGGTTATGCCCGAAGACAAGGCGTCGATGCTCGAATTCCTCTCGCAGCAAACCTATTACGACATCAGTGGCAATCCGCATCCGATGCTCGAGCCGCAAGAGTTTCGTTTCCTGAGCATCCGCAAGGGCACTCTCGACCCGCAGGAGCGTCTCTAGATGGAGTCACACGTCACGCACAGCTTCCACTTCCTCACCAAGATCCCGTGGACACCCGTGATGAAAGGCATTCCAGAGATCGCGTACGGTCATCACGAAAAGCTGGACGGATCCGGTTATCCGCGTGGATTGGCCGGTGATCAGATCCCGCTGCAGGCTCGAATGATGACGATCTCCGACATCTACGATGCGTTGACCGCGCAGGACCGGCCATACAAGAGGGCGGTTCCGCCGGCCACCGCGCTGGACATCCTCCATGAAGAGGCCAAGCAGGGAAAGCTCGACCAGGACCTACTTGAAATCTTCGTCGAGAAGAGGATCTACCAACCCATGGCCGCGAGATGAGGATCAAGTTCTGGGGCACGCGAGGCACCCGCCCCACCCCTGGGCGCCGCACCCTTCGCTACGGCGGCAACACGACCTGCATCGAGGTCCGGGACAAGGAAGACAACCTGCTGGTGATCGATTCCGGGTCCGGCATCGCCGAGCTGGGGAGCACGTTCAGCCCGACTGAGCCGCTGCAGGCCCATCTGTTGATCACCCACACGCACCTCGATCACATCCAGGGTTTTCCGTTTTTTCTTCCGGCCTTCGTGCCGGGGACGCACCTCACCATCGTCGGGCCGGCCGGTTCCGCAAAGTCGCTGCAGGCCGCATTCGCAGACCAGACCGATCCCGCCTACTTTCCGGTTCGTTTGAGCCACATGCCGGCCGAGATGGAATTCATCGAGCGGAACCCCGGAGAGACCTTCGACGTCGGTGCGCTGCGCATCACGCCGCATCTTTTGATGCATCCAATTCCGACGTTCGGCTACCGGATCGATGAGGGCACCTCGCGCTTCACATTTGCGACCGACAACGAGATCGCGCTGTTCGCCAACGGCTCCAACGGAACGCTGAAGGACCTGGCCAACTGGTGTCGCGACTCGGACCTGCTGGTCCACGACGCGCAGTACAGCGCCGAGGAGTACAAGACCCATGCCGGCTTCGGTCATTCGACATATGAGCAGTCGCTGGCGCTGGCCGAGCAGGCAGGAGTCAAGGAGCTGGCGTTTTTCCATCATGACCCTCTGCATTCAGACACGGACGTCGATGCGCTGATCGAGCAAGCGCTTGGCAACCACCGCGCCGCCGGAGGCGCCGATGTGAACTCGTTTCCCGCCGCGGAGGAACAGGAGCTCACCGTCTAGCCGCTACTCTTTTTCGATCGTGACGGAAGAGAAAGAGCTCGATCTGCCTGCTGTCATGCGCGATCGCCGCGAGAAGTTGGAGCGGCTTCGCGCGGCGGGCGTCGACCCCTATTCGCGGGGATTCAAGCCAACCCACACGTCCGAGACGGCGAAGGCGCTGCTGGGAGACGCCGAGCGCACCAATCCGGTGACGTTGGCGGGACGGCTGATGGTGAAGCGCCTTCAGGGAGGGCTCGTCTTCGCCGACCTTCAGGACGCCCGTGGCCGAATTCAACTCATGGCCAACCGCAACGTCCTTGGAGATGAAAATTTCGCGCGCTTCGCCGACCTCGACGTGGGCGATATCGTCGGCGTGACAGGGCCTATCTTCAAGACCAGGCGTGGTGAGATCACGCTCGAGGTGCATTCGTTCCAGCTGCTGACGAAGTCACTGCGGCCCTTGCCTGAGAAATGGCACGGCTTGAAGGACGTCGAGATCCGCTACCGGCAGCGGTACGTAGACCTGATCGCCAACCCGCAGGTGCGCGAGGTGTTTCGCGCACGGAGCAAGATCATCACCTCGATCCGAGGCTTGCTCGACGAGCGTGGGTTCATCGACGTCGAGACACCGGTGCTGCAGGAAATTCCCGGCGGCGGCCACGCGCGGCCATTCCTGACGCATCACAACTCGCTGGATCGCGACCTCTTTCTCCGCATCGCGTTGGAGCTGCACCTGAAACGGCTGCTCGTAGGCGGGTTCGAGCGCGTCTACGAGGTCGGCCGCGTCTTTCGCAACGAGGGCCTGTCGCCGCGCCACAATCCTGAGTTCACGCTGCTCGAGTGTTACCAGGCTTACGCAGACTACGAGGACATGATGCAGCTCACCGAGGATCTGATAGTGGTCTCCGCGATGGCCGCCGGGCGGCCGCTGGAAACGGCCTACGAGGGCGAGTCGGTCAATCTGACGCCGCCATTTCGCCGCGAACGAATGGCTGACCTTGTCCTGGAACACACCGGTAGGCATGCGGTCGGTGAGGAGCTGAACGACCTGTTCGAGGAACACGTGCAGGCGCGGCTCCGTCAGCCGACCTTCGTGCTCGACTATCCGGTCGAAGTCTCGCCCCTGGCGCGACCGCGAGAGGACGATCCGCGATTCGTGGAGCGCTTTGAACTGATCATCCTCGGCCGCGAGTATGCCAACGCCTTCACCGAGCTGACCGATCCAATCGATCAACGCGCTCGCTTCGAAGCGCAGGCCGCCAAGCGTGCGGCCGGCAACGTCGAAGCGCATCCCATGGACGAAGACTTTCTGCGCGCAGTGGAATACGGATTGCCGCCGTGCGGTGGTCTGGGAGTAGGAATCGATCGGCTGGTGATGCTCCTGAACGATCAGCCGTCGGTGCGTGACGTGATCCTGTTTCCGGTCATGAAAGCCGAGAGCTGATGCTGTCGCTGGCCTTCATCCGCAAGAACCCAGATGTCGTCCGGCGCGCCGCCGAGCTCAAGGCCGAACCGGCGCCCGTCGACGAGATCCTGCGGCTGGACACTACGTGGCGCGAACACCTCACCGCGGCCGAAAAAATCAAGGAGGAGCAGAACAAGCTCTCCAAGGAGTTCGCCAGGACGCGCGACGAGGTACTCAAGGAACGTCTGCGCCAGATGGCCGATACCGGCAAGCGCGAGCTTGCTGTCGCGGAGTCGGTGAAACGCGAGCTTGACGATCTGCTGCTGCGCGTGCCAAACATCTTTCATGACTCGGTGCCGATCGGGAAGACCGAGGCCGAAAACGTGGTCGTCCGGGAGTGGGGGAGCAAGCCTGACCTCGGCTTTGCCCCGCGTACGCATTACGACCTCGGTGAGGCGCTTGGCATCATGGACTTCGAGCACGCGGCGCGTGTCGCGGGTTCGCGTTTTGCCTTCCTGCTAGGCGACGGAGCGCGGCTCGAGCGCGCGATGGTCCAGTTCATGCTCGACGTGCACACGCGCGAGCACGGCTACAAGGAAGTCTGGCCACCGATGTTGGTGAACTCCGCATCCATGGTGGGCACGGCGAACCTGCCCAAGTTTGCCGACGCCGCCTTCAAGGTCGAAGGCCGCGATCTCTGGCTCATCCCCACAGCGGAAGTGCCTCTCACGAACTTTCATCGCGACGAAATCCTGGAACCCGACCGGCTTCCTCTGAAATACGTCGCCTACGCGCCTTCCTGGCGTACGGAGGCGGGCGCCGCGGGCAAGGACACCCGCGGTTTGATCCGCCTGCACCAGTTTTCAAAGGTGGAGCTCGTCAAGGTGACGAGCGCAGAGACCTCGCTGGATGAGTTCGAGCAGCTGACGCGCGATGCCGAGGACATTCTCCAGCGTCTCGGTCTGCACTACCGGGTGTTGGCAATGTGCACGGGCGACATGGGATTCGCGCAGTACAAGAAATATGACCTCGAGGCCTGGGCGCCGGGCCTCGATCGCCATCTCGAGGTGTCGTCGTGCTCGACCTTCAACGACTTCCAGGCGATGCGAGCCAACATCCGCTACCGGCCGGAACGCGGGGCGCCGCCGAGGTTCGCCCACACCATCAACGGCTCGGGCCTCGCCCTCACGCGCACGATCGACGCAATCATGGAGACCTATCAGCGGACAGACGGCATGATCTCGGTGCCTGAGGTGTTGAAGCCGTACATGGGCGGGGTAGAACTGATCGGGGCGCGATAATCGCGTGTGCCCCGGAGGGGTGGCCGAGTCCGGTTGATGGCGACAGTCTTGAAAACTGTTATAGGTGCAAGCCTATCCTGGGTTCAAATCCCAGCCCCTCCGCCAACTTCGCCGCTCCGGCGAGTCTGCGAGGCGCGCTCCTCAACTGGGTGAGGGAAACTGCGCTGCCGTCCCCTTCGCGAACCTCCGGACCACTCGTTGGCCCCAGATGGAGCTTCCAACCATCGTGATGAGGAAACACCCCACACCTGCTGCGACGGCCAACAGTTGAGGGAAGCCCAAGGCTACGGATACGACTGCCCCCCAGGCCCCGGCCACGACGGCCACGATGATCGTCAGCATCCCTGGAAGGGTTGTAAGGCTATGTCCCAGATCGGTTAGGAGGCGCCGGCCGGGGAGCACTTGGGCCAGGCCAAGAGTCGTGAAGATGCCGAGCATGTCGTCGTGCTTGGAAGTGACGAAGTACTGCGTCAGCTCAGGGTGCAGCTCCAGGTAGGCGTGCCTGATGCGGTTCATCCCCGTCACCCAGAGGGTATCTTCGTAGTTGAGCTGCGCAATCCGAGCGATCGTCGCCAGGCCGACGAAGAACGTGATCGCCAGTAGCAAGATGGCCGCGGCGATGAACGTTTCAAAACGACCCGCCTGGGCGATGAGGGCCAGCGCGATGACCGCTCCCGACAGCACGGAAAAGAACATGTTTGCGCGGCTGAAGAATTCGGTGTAGCCCAGCGATCGAGTCGCGAGCAGGCTCCAGTGCTCGGTCGACAGAATCTGCATGCTCACGCCTTCGGCCGTGGCCGAGCCAGGGCCTCCAGCCGGCCGCTCTTGTCCGCGCGTTTCGAAACTCATCGCCGCCTCCCACTTCAAACAGCAGACAGTGTGCGGGGCTATTCTCGGTCGAACGGGCGAACCTGACCGGGTGTTCGGCGGGCAACCGTAACCATCCGGCCCGTTTCAACCGTTCCAGCCAGAGGTGGCGGACGTCACTCCTGCTCGCGTCGGTCAACTGTCTCCGGACGGGCGTTGGCGTTGGGACGGAAGTCAGTGGCTCCCCGTGGCTGCCTCGGCACCGCCTCCCGTCTGGGCCACGGCCCGCGTTCGATCCAGCGCCACCCTCGCCGCTCTGGGTTCCGCCCTGCTCGTTGGGATTGTCGCCGACCAGTGGCTGCGCACGGGCACCTTTGGCCTGGCCGCGTCGCTGACCTTCGTGGTGGCGGCGCTGGCGGTGGTTCGAGTAGGCGGTCTGGCGCGGTTCGAATCTCGTCTTCTTGTGGCGCTCGCCGCTCTGTTCGCGTGCTGGTTCACGATGCGCGCCAGCCCCTGGCTCTTGGTGCCAGACCTCTTGGTCGCGATCGGACTCCTGGGCCTGGCCGCGTCGCTCGCTGTTCGCGGCTCGACGTTCGACCTTGGCGTCTCCGAGCTTGCGGCTCGCGCCTTCCAGGGACTGGTTCAGCTCACCGCCGGCGCCGGGTTTGTCGCCCGACCGGCCCTCCGGGCACGATTTCGCCTGCGCTCGGCTGCACCGGTCATCCGCGGTGTGGCCATCGCGCTCCCCATCGCGGCTGTTATCGCCGGGCTCCTCGCCTCAGCCGATCCGGTGTTCGCGTCCTTCTTCAATCTCAACATCGACGCCGGCCAGCTCATCCTGGACGCCGTATTCGTGGTCCTTGGCGCGCTCGGTGTTGCGGGCTTGCTCCGCCTGGCCGCGTCGGAACCGCTGGAGAGGGTGAACGGCCCGCTCTGGCGACTCGGCGCCACCGAGGCCCTCGTGGTCCTGGCGGTTCTCGACGCGATCTTCGCGGCGTTTGCCGTGGCCCAGGTTCTGGCGGCGACGGGCGGCGCGGCCGATACGTTGAGATCGGCGGGCGTCACCTACTCGGACTACGCGCGCTCGGGCTTCTTTCAGCTGCTGTGGGTGAGCGGCATCACACTCGCCGTGCTGTTCCTGTTCAGCCGGATAAGCAAGTTCTCTGACCGCCGAGGCGCACGTGCGTTCATGGTCCTCGCCCAGTGCGCGATCGCGCTGACATTGATGATCGATGTGGTCGCCTTCCGCCGCCTGAGCCTCTACGAAGAGGCCTATGGCTTCACGATGCTCCGCCTCTACAGCCATGTCTTTGCCGTCTGGGTTGCGGTCGTCTTCCTGCTGCTCGCAGTCGATTTTCTAGGTGTCTGGTCGCGACGTCGGTGGTTTGTCGGCGCGATGCTGACAACGGCCACAGCCGTGCTTCTCGGCCTCAATTTCGTCAACCCTGAAGCGCTGATCGTGTCACTCAACACGAGCCACGCGCAGACGGCTCACAAGATTGACGGCGAGTATCTGTCGCAGCTGTCGAGCGATGCCACACCGGCTCTCCTCGCCTCGCGGTCCTCGGTCGACACGACGCTGCGGGGACAGATAGACCGGGTCGCGTGTGCCGGAACCCGGACTTATTCACCGCCCGTCGCGGCGTTCAACTGGTCAGACGCGCAGGCCGCCGCCGCCCGCCGCACGGGCTGCTGAGATCGCGGCCGGACGCGCGGCTCTGCCAACATATGGTCCAGTGACGCCGGCCACAATCGCCGAACGCTTCGGCGCATCGAGCTGAGCAAGCTTCTCGATGACGAGCTGTTTGTGCTAGCGGCGGATGTCCCGAGTCCCTGGCGATGACGACCGCGTTCTCGAGACTTTCATCGATGTAGCCGGCCGGCTGATCGCGATTCCGGTCCAGCGCAAGAAGCGGCTGGCCGTGCTGCGCTGGATGGTCGAAGATTTTCAGCCGGGCCGTCTCTACCCTGAGGCCGAGGTGAACCGGATAATTTCGCGGCGTCATCCCGATTTCGCAGCTCTGCGCCGGTATCTCGTCGACGAGGAGCTGATGCAGCGCAGGCGAGGCGTGTACTGGCGAACCGGGAGTGTGGCCAACGTCGGTTACGACCCGCCGGCGTGGCCGGACGAGTGATTCGAATCTGCCGCGTCATCGGAATCGCTTCCCCTCTGGCCGCTGTGGCGGCGGTGATCGTCGCGGGGGCGTTGACGCCAGGTTATGACGCGATGTCGCGCACGGTCAGCAGGCTTGCTGTGCCGGGCGTTTGGGCCGCGGCCGTCGTTGACGTGTCGATCTCCCTCATCGCCCTGACGTGCTTCGCGCTTGCCCTCACTCTCAGCCCGAATGTGTTGGCCGGCCGTGTCGCGCTGACTGTCTCGGGAGTGGCGTTGGGAGGTGCCGCGATGGTCCGCCTGGATCCTGGGTCGGCAGGCGCAACGGCGTTGCATCGCTTGTTCTCCGCGATCGCCGTGCTCGGGCTGACCGCCGCGCCGCTGACCCTCGCGCGCGTTTACGGCTCGCTGTCGTTGGTCGTGGGTATCGGCGAGCTCGGGATGCTCGTGATCGGACTCGCGTTGCTCGCAACACCGTTCGACGCGTGGGGGGCGTGGGAGCGCGTGTTGCTGGCGATACCTTTGGCCTGGATGGTCCTGCTCTCGGCCAGCCTTCGCCCGACGGCGGCGATGATCCCCTCCACAGAGGAGATCATCAGCGCCAACACCGCAATCCTCAGCAGAAGCGGCTCGTAGGCGCCGGTCAGGAGTGAGGTGATGGCAAACAGGTAAAGAAGGCCGCCTGCGATCTTCGAAGCAAGCTGCCGCGGATCGACTACGCGGCGAAAGGCGATCCAGCCGGCCGCCACGCCGCCCGCATAGAGCGCGGCGGCCGCTACCAGAAGCCCCACGTTCTCGCGCACGATCTCGGGGTGAAGCACCTCGAGCCACGCCGCCGCTGACAGGAGGAGCACGATGTCCGCTATCCCATCCAGACGTGCGCCTCGAGGGGAAGACTGACCGAGGCGACGGGCGACATACCCGTCAAGAAAATCAGTGACGCCGGCGCCGATCAGCCCAAGTCCGACCAGCCGTCCATGGCCCTGGAGGGAAAGAGGCCAGATCAACAGCACGAGGAGCAGTCGCAGGCACGTCAAAGCATCCGCCAGGGACACCGTGCGAGCTTTTGTTACCTCCCGCTCAGGCCGGTCGTTGTTCATGGCATGCGGGTCTCCGCGGCTCCTGTTGCGATCGCCATCGCTTGCGCCCTGGCGGTGGCGGCGATTGTCATCGCCGGCACCAGGCCCTCGACGTTGTTCGCCATTCCATCCGCGACCATATCGTCCGCGACCATCGAACCCGCGATTCTCACCAGCGGGGACGCGATCGTCTCGAGAAAGCCGGATCTCGCCGTCGTGAGTTCCGGAATCGAATCCCAGCAGAGCACTGCTGCGGCGGCACAGGCCGACCTTGAGACCAAGACCGCCAAGTTGATCAGCCGAATCAAAGCGCTCGGCGTCGCCGACAAGGATCTGGGCACGACCGGTTACTGGGTCGGACCTGTTTACAGCTCGACCGGGCAGACAATCACCGGCTACCGCGCCAGCCACCAGCTCCAGATCAGGTGGCATAACGTCGACACGGTCGGCAAGGCGCTCGACGCGATCGTGCAGGAGGGCGGAGCGACCAACGTCACGGTCAGCTTTGGTTTTGGGGACCCCAAGTCAGCGCAGGCCGAGGCGCGATCCCTGGCCATCGCGGATGCGCGCGCCAAGGCTCAGGCGATGGCGTCGGCCGCGGGCGTGAAGCTGGGGCAGGTGATCCGGATCAGCGATCTGGCGACGTCGACCAGGCCGCCGATGCCCTTGAGCCTCGGCGCGGCGGTCAAGGAGGACGCTCAAGTCCCGGTGGGACAAGTGGACGTACAGGTCAGCGTCGAGGTCGATTACGCGATCGGCTGAGGTCTGACGCAGCCGCCGAGGCGCGGTTTTCCTTTCCGGTGAATTATCGTGCGCGGGACATGATGCTCAAGATCTATCCCGACCGGCGCTGGCCCGCCTTCCTGCGCGTGTTGGCCGACAGCATCGTCTCGTTCTGGACCGTGGTCTGGGCCTACCTGGGCTGGCTGATCTACCAGACCGTGATGGGCCTGGAAGTCATCGCCGACGGGATCAAGAACACCGGCGCCACATTCAATCAGTGGATAGCCGCGTTTCGGGCCGGAATCCCAGGCGGGATTCCGCTCCTGACCAAGTTCTTGCAGGACGTCGCTGACGGGCTACGCCATTACTCGGGCGACCAGCTCGTTGTGGCGGGACAAAACATCCACGACGCCATCATTCGGGTCGCGATCGTGTTGGCCCTTCTCGTGGCTCTGCCTCCGATCCTTCTCGTCCTACTTCCCTACGGCGGGTGGCGCTGGCGCGATATGCGAGAGATCGGCGCGGCGCTGGCGTTTGTGCGGATCGCCTCGATGACCGGCAGAGCCGACGCCGCCCGTGCTGTGCTTGCCTACCGCGCGGTCTCGACCCTGAGCTTTCGCCAGCTGATGAGCGCGAGCGCGGACCCGGTGGGAGACCTCGTGGAGCACCGGTACGAGCGCCTGGCCGGCGCGATGTTGAAACGGGCCGGCCTCGATCCGTCAAGACTCGCCCCGCCCGAGCTCCCGGAGCTGCCGCCGCATCGCGGCGGGTGACCCGCCTTCTCTATCGTTGTGAGCCATGTGTAGAAGCATCAAGACCCTGCGCCGCGCGGACGTAGTCGCGACCGACGAGGAGATCCGCGAAGCCGCGCGTCAGTTCGTGCGCAAGGTGAGCGGGTTCACGAAACCGTCCAGCCGCCATGAGGCTGCATTCCAGGAGGCCGTCGACGAGATAACGGTCGCCTCGCAGCGGCTGTTGGGGAGCATCGCCAGCAACCTGGCCGGCGCCGGTCACCACGCCTAGAGCTGGCAGCCCCGGCAGAAGTTCAATGGCTCGCGGTTGGAGCCGAGCTGGCTGATCCGGTGCCCGCACCGTGGGCACATCTTGCCCCCCTTCATATGCACGGCCATGAAGGAGCGGTCCTGCTTCGACTCTTCGTAGTTCGGGTTGGCCAGGATCGCCTCCACGGCGCGTGACAGGACGAGGGGGATGGCGTTGTACAGCGCCTCCTCCTCCTCTGGCTTCAGCGACGCACGGCGACGCAGCGGCAAAAGGCGCGCCTCGAACAGGATCTCGTCGGAGTACGCGTTGCCGATGCCGGCCAGGAATTCCTGGTTGCGCAGCAGGTCCTTGAGCTCGTCGCGGAATCGCCGCAACCGTTTCCGGAACATGTCCAGCCCCATCGAGGCGACCGAATCCGCCTCCGGACCTTGCGGGTCCCATGCGGGAACCTCCCGCGAGCAGTCCGACACCCAGTAGATCCGTCCCATGTCCCGAAAGTCGAGATAGCGCAGCTCCTGCTTGCCCTCGATGCGCAAAGTGAAGACTTCGGTCGCCGGGACGGGCGTGTCAGCGCCGGTGATCTGGAATCTGCCCCCGAGCATCGGGTTTATGACCAGCCATCGCGGGGAGCCTCCGCCGCCGAGTTCCGTCGCGAACACCATGTGCTTGCCGCGCCGGGTCAGGGACGTGATGCGCCGGGCCGGCAGCTCCAGGGCAAAGTTGTCGACCGGGTACCTCAGCAGGTGCGCCTTTTTCGGGTTGACCGTGGCCGCGGTGATCAGCTTGCCCTCGACGCGAGGGGCGATCCGGAGGCGCAGTGCCTCCAGCTCTGGCAGCTCTGGCATGCCGCCAAAAATACGCACAAAAAGCTGTTTCGCCCCCGCGGGCGGGTGGAAGACCTCCTTACGTGAGACAGGAACGGTTCACGGAAAAGGCGCTCGAGGCTCTGCAGCAAGCTGCAGGTCTGGCCCGCGAAAGTGGCAACCAGGCCGTCGAGCCGGAGCACCTTTTGCTTGCGCTCGTGGGCCAGGACGAGGGCGTCGCCCGGACGCTGCTCGAACGGGCTGGTGCCTCCGTGCAGGCGCTCGAGCCGGCGCTCGTTTCCGCGGTCGAGCGATTTCCAAAGGTCAGCGGAAGCGGACAGCCGTACCTGAGCGAGGCGCTGAGCAAGCACCTCGAGCAGGCGGAGCGCGAAGCCGAACGTCTGAAGGACGAGTACATCTCGACCGAGCACCTCTTGCTCGCCCTCACGGACCAGGCGATCCTCAAGGACGCGGGCGCGACACACGAGGCTCTTCTCAAAGCGCTCAGACAGGTGAGAGGCAACCAGCGCGTCACCGATCAGAATCCCGAATCCAAGTACCAGGCCCTCGAGAAATACGGCCGTGACCTGACCAAGCTCGCCAAGGAGGGCAAGCTCGATCCGGTCATCGGCCGTGACGAGGAGATCCGCCGTGTGATCCAAGTGCTGTCGCGCAGGACCAAGAACAACCCGGTCCTCATCGGCGAGCCCGGTGTCGGCAAGACCGCCATCGCCGAAGGCCTTGCCCAGCGCATTGCCCAGGGCGATGTCCCGGAAGGCCTCAAGGGCAAGCGCGTCATCGCGCTCGACCTCGGCGCGCTCGTCGCGGGAACGAAATTCCGCGGCGAGTTCGAGGATCGGCTCAAGGCCGTGTTGAAGGAGATCGAAGGCTCGGACGGCCAGGTCGTCCTGTTCATCGACGAGCTGCATACGCTCGTTGGCGCGGGCGGCGCCGAAGGCGCCATAGACGCGGCCAACCTCCTCAAGCCGGCGCTGGCGCGAGGTGAGCTTCGCGCCATCGGCGCGACCACGCTGGACGAGTACCGCAAGCACATCGAAAAGGACGCGGCCCTCGAGCGGCGCTTCCAGCCGGTTCTCGTCGACGAGCCGTCGGTCGAAGACAGCATCAGCATCCTTCGAGGCCTGCGCGAGCGGTACGAAGTTCACCACGGTGTACGGATCAAGGACACCGCCATCGTGGCGGCCGCCGTGCTTTCCAATCGCTACATCACAGATCGCTTCCTTCCTGACAAAGCAATCGACCTTATCGACGAGGCGGCCGCCCGCCTCCGGACAGAGATCGATTCCATGCCGGCCGCGCTCGACGAGCTCGAGCGGCAGATCCGCCAGCTCGAGATCGAGCGCCAGGCTCTCAAGAAGGAGACCGATCGGGCTTCCAAGGATCGTCTCACCGGTATCGAGAAGCAGCTGGCGGAGCTGAGCGAGACCCGAACCGCCCTCCGGTCCCGATGGAACCAGGAGAAGGAAGCAATCACCAAGATCCGCAGCCTCAAGGCAAAGCTCGAAGAGGTCCGCGCGGACGCTGAGCGCGCCGAGCGCGCGGCCGATTTCGCCAAGGCTGCCGAGCTGCGTTACGGCAAGTCGGTCGAGATCGAAAAGCAGCTCGAGGAAGCGAATTCCCAGCTCGGCAGGCTGCAAGGCGGACACCCGATGCTCAAAGAAGAGGTCAGCGAAGAAGACATCGCGCAGATCGTCGCCAAGTGGACAGGCGTCCCGGTCTCGAAGTTGATGGAGGGCGAGGTCGCCAAGCTGATCCAGATGGAGTCGCGGCTGCACGACCGGGTCATCGGCCAGGACGAGGCAGTCACGGCCGTGGCGAACGCCGTGCGGCGGTCCCGCTCTGGACTTGCCGACCCCAACCGTCCCGTCGGCTCATTCATCTTTCTCGGGCCGACCGGGGTCGGCAAGACCGAGACGGCGCGGGCTCTGGCGGAGTTCCTGTTCGACGACGAGCAGGCGCTGATCCGGCTCGACATGTCCGAATACCAGGAGAAGCACACCGTCGCCCGTATGCTCGGCGCGCCGCCTGGCTATATCGGGTACGACGAGGGCGGCCAGCTGACCGAAGCCGTCAGGCGACGGCCTTACTCAGTCGTACTTTTCGACGAGATCGAGAAAGCGCACCCGGACGTTTTCAACGTCCTGCTGCAGATCCTCGACGACGGGCGGCTTACGGACGGCCAGGGCCGCACGGTCGACTTCCGCAACACCGTGCTGATCATGACTTCGAACCTTGGCGGCCAGCTGATCCAGGAGATGTCGAACCGTCCGTTCGAGGAGGTTCGCGAGTCTGTCCTGGGCGTGCTGCGCGACCACTTCCGGCCTGAGTTCTTGAACCGGGTCGACGAGATCATCGTGTTCAAGTCGCTTACGCAGGACCAGCTGGGCGCGATCGTCGACATCCAGCTTGCTCGACTGCAAAAGCGGCTGGACGAGAGGAAGATCGCCCTCGTCGCCACTCCGGCCGCCCGCAAGGTTCTCATCGAGCGCGGCTGGGACCCGGTGTACGGCGCGCGTCCGCTCAAGCGGGCGATTCAGCGCATGGTTCAGGATCCGCTCGCGATGTTGCTGCTCAGCGGCAAGTTCACCGAGGGCGACGTGGTCGAGGTCGACGCCAAAGGCGGTGAGCTCACCTTCGATAAGGCGAAGGCTCCAGCCGCCCAAACCGTCGCCTAACTGCTGCAGACGGTCCCCGCGGCCGGGAGCTTGAGATCGATGAGATAGGCGTCCTCGGCCGCATGGGCGCAAGCGCTCGAGTCGTATGACGTGTGGCCGTTACCGCGGCGCGTCAGCAGAATCGATCCGTCGATCTGCTTGTTGACCGAAAGGGACTCCGCGTAGGGAGTCGCTGGGTCGTTCGTACCCCCGACGAGCAGGATGGGAGGCGCTCCCGTCACGGTCAGCGGTCCTTGGGTAGTTTTCGATTTTGCCGGCCAGTAACCGCACTGCAGATTGGCGTACTGGCTCCAGGGTCCGAAAAACGGAGAGGCCTGCGCAAACTGGGGCCCAAGCTTGTCGTACGCCGCGATGTCCGATGGTGCGGGAAAGTCGAGACAGAACGCGGAGTGGTACGCGCCGTTGAAGAGGTTCTTGTAGGTGCCGTCTGAATTTCGCTGGTTGTAGAGGTCGGCGATCAGCAGAAGGATCCGTCCATCACCACCGTCGGCCCCTGTGAGTCCCTGATCGAGCGGTCGCCAAAGACTCTGGCTGTACAGAGCCTGGAGCACCGCGGTCATCGCCAACGAACGAGTTAGCTGTCGGGCGCCAACCTTCAAGGGCGCCGTGTCGAGGCGGCTCATGAGTGATGTCAGCTTGGTTCCAGGATCCCCGTTTTGACCGAAGAGGCAGGTCGACCTTGCCTTGCAATCGGCCAGGAACGCCTGAAGGTTTTGCTCGAAGCCGACAACCTGACTGAGCAGGCTGTCGTTGGCCGAGACCGTCGGATCAACTACACCGTCGAGTGACAGCGCGCGCACATGACTGGGGAACAGGTGCGCGTACCACTGCCCGATGTAGGTGCCGTACGAGAACCCGAGATAGGTCAGCTTGGCGTCGCCCAACGAGGCGCGGATCTGGTCCATGTCGCGCGCCGTGCTCGCCGAGTCCATGAACGGCAGCAGGTCTCCGCTCCGCCGCTGACACCCGGCGGCGAAGTCCTTGTCGGCCTGCATCGCGTCCTGTTTTTCCTGCGGGTCGTCGAGGACCGAGTCGATCGAGAGGTATGCATCCAGCTGAGGCCCGTCGACGCACGTTACGGGTGTGCTGCCGGCGACTCCGCGTGGATCCCAAGCCACGAGATCGAAACGCTGGTTGAGGTTCTTGAGCGATGAGATGTCTGCCCGCAGATACTCGATGCCCGACTCACCCGGGCCGCCCGGATTCACGAGCAACGAGCCGACCCGAGCTGCCTTGTCCTTGGCCTGTGTGCGGACCACAGCAAGGCTGATCGTGCGACCTTCTGGACGAGAATAATCAAGGGGAACCTGCAGCGTTCCGCACTGGAACCCCGCACCGCAATCGGTCCAGGCGATGACGCCTGCACTGGGCGAGGGGGTTGGGCTGTGGGTTGCGGTCGGCGCGTTCCGCGTGCACGCAACGAGAAAGATCGCGACGAGCACCATGACCTTTGCAACGCGACCCGTCACTTATCGCAGTCTAGCGACTCGAAGCCAGGCCTCCTGGCCGGCAGACGGACCTCGGCGCACAATACGAGCCCTTGCACGAATCGTTGCTCGCTCGCAAATTGGGGCTCGAGTCAGGGTCCACCTTCCTGGTGCTTAATGCGCCCGCCGGCTACGTCGATGGGCAGACGCCGCGGGGCGAGAGTGCTGACCGACCTGCTGACCTCGTCCTGCTGTTCGCCTCCAACCGGGCCCAGTTGGACGACAGCGCGGCCGCGGCGCTCAACGCGTTGAAGCCGCGAGGCTCTCTCTGGATCGCGTATCCGAGTGAGGCGGTCGGGCGATCAGACCTGAACCGCAACCACGGCGGGGGCGCTTTGAACAAAGCCGGTTTCGTCGCGACGACGAACATCAACCTGGACGAACGGTGGGATGCGACGCTCTTCCGGCCGGCTGAGGAGGTGCCGCAAGCTGCGATTCCGCCGGCCGACATGCTGCCGGTCGGCCGTAGCGCGACTCCGATTTTTCGAGTCGTGCGATCTGTCGCACGGGCGCTCTTTCATCTGTTGTTTCGGCTCGAGGTCAGCGGTCGCGAGCGAATTCCTGACAGCGCATTCATCGTGGTCGCCAACCATCTCGGTTGGATGGATGCGATCAGCCTGCTCCTGCTGTTCCCCGCCGAGCCACGAGTTCACTTCCTCGCCGACCCGACGTCGATGATGCGCAACCGTCCGCTGTGGGCACTGGTCCGCGCGACCGGCGGCATCGTGCCGGTGGATCGGGCGAAGCACGGCGACCGCCGGCTCTTCGGCCATGTGGAGCGATGCCTGGCGCAAGGAGGAGCCATCGCGCTGTTTCCGGAGGGCGACTTCGGTCCGCGCGAGGGGGAGCTTCTGCCGTTCAAAAAGGGCTTCGCCCACTTCGCCGTCGACGCCAACGTGCCAGTCGTGCCGGTCGGGCTCTCGGGCATGAGGGACCTATGGCTCGGCAAGCGTCTCGTTGTGCGAATCGGCGAGCCGATTCCGGCCGCCGGCCAGACGGTGGAGCAGGTGCTCGAGGCGGGGGAGAAGGCGGTGGGCGCGTTGGTGCCCGATTACGTCGAACCTGCGGGCCCCAAGCCGCTGCGTCGCTGGCTGACGGGACTCTTCTGACACGCTGCGGGCACGTCTAGGTCGCTAGGGCGGCGCGGATGCTAATCCTTGTGGCCGGGTCCCGCCGGCTGCAACGCGTAAGTCATTGCCGGCGCGGAGACGCCTGAGCGTCTCGCCCTGCGAACGGGGTGGTTCACCGTTGTTGCGATCACGAGTAGCTGCGGCGCGCCCAGACCGCGACAGCGCCACGACGACGCCCCTGCGGACCAAAACCCTTGACATTCAGATGTCAAACAGGCGGGGAGGCAGGTCCCGGCTCCAGGCCCGGTCCAGCGAGATCTCAACCCAGCGGTTACGCCGGCGATCGACCGCACGAACGAAGAACGCAACGATCCTGTCCAAGACGTTCATCTCATCAACCTCTGTGGGAAGGGGTTTACTCGGTCGAGGCGGGGGCCGCAATCGGACTGTCGCCCAGACAGCAGGGACTGGATGCGCTTGGCGTGACAATCGACTCAGGGCGCCCTGATCCGGATTCGAGGCACCATTCGATCGGCCGCCGGTTGACGGCGGCCCATCGGTGCCGCCGGGGTGCGTCGGTCAGCGCCGACGCTTAGAAACCCTTTGGGTACTCAGCTTGCTCGGCCTGTTGCGTTTTCGATACGCGGCCGGGATGGGCTGCCCCAGCTCGCGCATCGTCCTCCGCCAGTCGTCGTCGTGGCCGGCCGCGGCGAGGAGGTGGGCGAACTCGTGCATGACAGTTGTCGAGATCTCTCGGCTGCCTCGCCGGAGGATGTCCCGCGGCGATCGGATGCAGACCCATCCCCGGTTCGAATCCTTGGGGTACTGGTGGGCGTGCGCGTAGACCCCTGTTGGCAGCGGGGAACCATCGACGCATTGGCCCACAGACAGGCCACGTACGCGGCGATGGGCCAGCAGCTCGTGAAGTGTCATGACACTCTCCAGAGGCTGCGCGTCGAGGTCTGCTTGGGGAGGTATTGCGGCAAAGTCTTGGTGTTCCATCGTCGGCCCTTTCCGAGCGGCCCGAATAGGCAGTTTGTAGCGGTCGATCTGGGCCAATCGCAGTCTGGGCGTGACAGCTTCCCAACGGAGGTCAGGTAAGCGGGAAGGGAGGGATTCGAACCCTCGAGGGAGCTTTACACCCCCTACCCGCTTAGCAGGCGGGTGCTTTCGGCCACTCAGCCACCTCCCCGACGAAGCGGGGCCGTCGATCGATTCTATTCGACCCCATGCTCTCTCCATACTTAGCAGCCGATGGAAGCACCCGGCGGTCCAGGCGCGCCCCCGATGTGGGGCACTGGACGCAAGATGGCGTTCGGAGCGGCGCCCGGATCCAGGAGCAAGGTCTGGTACACACTCGCCGACGGCACCCTGAGCGAGGTCTTTTTTCCCTTCCTCGACCACGTTGCGCTCCACGAGCTTCGTTTCTTCGTCTCGGCGGGGGGCGCGCCGCCGGTCGACGACGCGCCGGACGGGCAGCACAACGTCAACTGGATCAGCCCCGGCGTGCCGGCATTTCGCGTCGACACCACTCATCACGAGTACCGGCTGACCAAAGAGTTCTTTTCGGACCCGGAGGAGAACGCGATGCTCATCGCGGGGACGTTTACGCCCGAGCTTCCGGACCTGCGCCTGTACCTTCAGGCTTCGGCCCATTGGGAGCCTGGCACCGAGGGGAACTTTGGCAGCGTGATCGACACGCATCCACCGGCGCTTCTGCTTCAGCAGCAGGACATCTGGATCGGCATCGTCGGTCCATTCAGCCGCGGCACGGTCGGCTATTTCCGCAGCTCGGACGTGCACATCGACCTGAGCGACGCCGACGGAAGGCTGACGTACATCTATGACAGCGCGGGTCCAGGCAACGTGGCGGTCGGGGCGGAGCTTGGCGTCCGCGCCGGCACGTTCCAGCTTGCGATCGGTTTCGCGCACTCGCGGGCCGACGCGGAAGAGGTCGCGCGCAACGCGCTGCAGAAGGGCGCGGGAGCGGTGCGCCAGGCGTTCGAACGAGCCTGGCGCGCCCAGCCCGAGATCCCTCAGGCGCTCGGCAAGGTCAGCGGCGACGAGGGGATGCTCGCGCGGGCGTCGTTCGCGCTGCTCCACTGCCTGGAAGACAAGTCACACGCAGGCGCTTTCATAGCGGCACCCGCGGCGCCTTGGGGCGAGTTCAACCATGACGGCAACCACGTCTACCACCTCGTCTGGCCAAGAGACCTCTGCCGGATTGCAACCGCTCTGCTCGATGGCGGCGACACCGACGCGGCACTTCGCGCGTTCCGGCACCTTCAATCGCACCAGCGACCGGATGGCAGCTGGTACCAGAACTGGAAGCTCGATGGCACACCCCACTGGCAATCGACCGAGCTCGACCAGGTTGCCCTCCCGATACTCCTTGCATGGCGCCTGGGTGTGGCCGGCTGCCTGGACCACGATCCCTATCCGACGATGGTGCGCCCGGCGGCGCAGTTCATCATCCGTGACGGACCGCTGACGACCCTCGACCGCTGGGAAGACGCCGGTGGACTCTCGCCGTCGACGCTCGCGGCGTGCATCGCTGCGTTGATCGTCGCGGCGGAGTTCGCATCCGACGCCGGTGAGCACGTGGCTGCGAACTACTTCCGCGGCGTGGCCGATTACTGGAACGACCGTGTTGAGGCGTGGTGCTCGTTGCCCTCGGGCCAGTACGTGCGGCTCGGATCGGACCCCGACGTTCGGCCCGAAGAGGGCGCGATCGCCCCCGAGTTCCTCGAGCTGGTGCGCTACGGGCTGCGCAGGCCTAAAGACGACCGCGTGCTTCGGAGCCTGCAGGGAGTCGACACGTCGCTGAAGGTCAGCCTTCCGGCCGGCCCGAGCTGGCGGCGTTTCGTCGGCGACCAGTACGGGGAGCACGAGGACGGCGCGCCGTGGGACGGCACCGGTCGAGGGCGCGCGTGGCCGGTTCTGACCGGTGAGCGGGCGAGGCATTTCTTTTCGATGGGACTCCCGGCCGCCGAGCTGGTGCGGACGCTCGAGGGATTCGCCGGCCAGGGACTTGCCTTGGCCGAGCAGCTGTGGGATGGCCCCGACATTCCCAGCCGCCGTGTGCAGTTCGGCCGCCCCAACGGTTCCGCTTGCCCGCTTGGCTGGGCGCACGCCGAATATCTGGAGCTGCTCGTGACGATCGCACTGGCGGGTTTTCCTGACATCGTCATGCCGGCCCGACGCCGTTACACCGAAGGGATGGCACTCGAGCCGGCTTTCATCTGGTCGCACAAGCATCAGATCACGCGCATCGCGCCGGGCCGTCGCCTTCGCGTGCAGCTGGCGCGGCCGGGCGCGGTGCATTACACGTTCGACAATTGGGCGTCGCACAAGGAGATCGACCTGGTGGATACGACGCTCGGGGTGTGGGTGGCGGAGATCCCGTGCCACGAGCTGGAACCGGGGTCCGAGTTCGCGTGGACGGCGCACTACATGACAGGCTGGGAGGGAAAGAACTTCTCGCTCACCGTCGAGTGAACCCTGCCGGCTAGCGCTCCTCGGGCGGCTCCAGGTCGTCGAGTCGGAGCCCATTGCTCGAGTCCTCGTCGAACTGGCTGTGAAGCTCGCCGCAGTCGGCGCACCTGTAGTACTCCCCAACAAATCCCTTGTGCCATACCGCGTAGCTGACGACACCCGGCTCCTCGACCAGGATCTCCTGCTCCAGGCGGTAGATGACTTGCTCCCAACCGCCAACCTCAATGTCGTCGTCGAGCACGACGACGCAGTAGGGGTGAGGTTCGCCCCAAACCACGACCACCTCACCGCGCCGCTCATCGTCTGCGTTGACGATCGACCACGCCTCGGCGGCCTGTCCCCGGCTGCTCCTAACCAGGCGCAGCTGCGCCCAGAAGCGCTCGGCCGACTCGCGCTCGGCCTTGTCGTGCTCGGCCTGCGCCTCCTGGAACGCGCTCCACATGCGCAGCAGGTGGTTGCGAAACCGGTGATAAGTGGGCAGCAGCTTGGGCTGCTGTTTGGGTGAGCCGATGAGCTTCTCGAATGCATGCTCGAACGCGGCTTCGACCCGCTCCTGGCGGTCGGCAACATCCGGCGCCCAGCCTTCGTCTTCGGAGAGCCGCATGCTCTCGTTGAGCACAACCTCGAAGTCCAGCCAGTCATCGCCGAACTCGGGCACGAAAACCGACTCGACGAGGTCGGCCAGGCGGTGCTCTTCGAGCAGCGCTGGGGTGACCTTGCCACGGGCGTCTGGCCAGCCCTTCCAGCCCATAACGTTGTGGATCCAGTAGTCGAACACCGTGACCGCGTACTGCAGCGCGGCGGGGGAGCTCCAGATCCCTGTGGGCCAGGTCCGCTTGCCCGTGCGCACCTTGTTGTACAGGGCGATGACCTGCTCTTCGTCGAGGTATTCAGTTTCCATGGCGCCATCCAACTATAGGAATAACCGCCAAAGCACCCTGGGTATAGTCCATGCAGAGATGTCGCAGACACGAAGCTTCACCCCGGACCAGGTCGCCCGCTACGCCCGACACCTGATCCTGCCCGAGGTGGGCGGCGCGGGGCAGCGCAAGCTGCTCAACTCGAGCGTGCTGCTGCTTGGCGCCGGGGGGCTCGGTTCGCCGGCCGCGATGTACCTGGCCGCGGCGGGCGTCGGCAAGATCGGAATCGTCGACTTCGACGTTGTGGATGCCTCCAACCTACAGCGCCAGCTCCTGCACGGCCACGACGATATCGGCCGGCCCAAGGTTGAATCGGCGGCGGAGACGCTGCGCAGCCTGAACCCGGATGTGGATGTGGTGGCGATCAACGAGCACCTCAACTCAGAGACGGCGCTGCGCATTTTCTCCCCGTATGACGTCGTGGTCGACGGCACGGACAACTTCCCGACCCGCTACCTCGCGAACGATGCCGCGCACTTCCTCGCCAAGCCCTTGGTGCATGGGAGCATCTTTCGATTCGAGGGACGGCTTGCGCTGTTCGATTCGGCCAAGGGGACGGGCTGCTACCGCTGTCTCTTCCCAGAGCCGCCGCCTCCGGGCAGCGTGCAGAGCTGCGCCGAGGCAGGTGTGTTCGGGGTGCTGCCTGGGATCATCGGCAGCATGATGGCCTTCGAGACGATCAAGTACCTGCTGAACATCGGCCGGCCGATGGTCGGGCGGTACCTGCTGTTCGAGGGCGAGGACATGAGCTTCCGCGAGCTGAAGCTGCGCCAGAACAAGGCTTGCCCGCTGTGCGGAGAGAACCCGACGGTCGATTCACTGATCGACTACGAGGCCTGGTGCGGCACTCCCGCGATGGAGCCTTCCGAAGCCCGCGCCAGCTAATCTCGTCTTGGAGTGATCCAGCTCGACTCGTTCGACGCAAATCGGCTGAATGCCGCGCGCGAGATCGTGCGCGATCTCGGGTCGGTGCTCGTCGCCTACTCCGGCGGGGTCGACTCCACGCTTCTGTTGAAGCTCGCCATGGATGAGCTGGGCGACGGTGCCGTGGCCGTGCTCGCAAGCTCTCCCGCATATCCCGAGTCGGAGCAGGAAGAGGCGCGGACCCTGGCGCGGTCGATGGGCGCCCGGCTGGTCGAGGTGAACACCAGCGAGGTAGAGCTCGAAGCGTATGCGCGCAACAACCCGGACCGTTGTTTTCACTGCAAGGAAGAGCTGTTCGACTCGCTTGGGCCGGTGCAGCACGAGCTCGGGCTGGCACACCTTGCATATGGCGCGACCGCAGACGACGCCGGCGACCACCGGCCAGGCCACGCGTCGGCCGTCCGCCGCGGCGTCCGCTTTCCGCTCCTCGAGGCCGGCATGCCGAAACCGGAGATCCGAGCCGCCGCCCGGACCCTCGGACTTTCCAACTGGAACAAGCCGTCATTTGCGTGCCTCTCGTCGCGCATCCCGCACGGCACGCAAGTCACGGTGGCCGCGCTCCGCCAGATCGAAGCAGCGGAAGCAGCGCTGAGGGCGCTGGGCTTCCGCCAGGTCCGTGTCCGTCATCACGGCGACGTAGCCCGGATCGAAGTCGACGGCGCCGAGATTCCGCGGCTCATCACCGAGCGTGAGCGTGTGACCGCGGCGGTGCGCGAGGCGGGTTACAAGTTCGTCTCGGCCGACCTCGAGGGTTACTCGACCGGCAGCCTCAACCGCACCTGGAAGCCGACATCAGCGAAATCGTCCTGAGTCTGGACGAGGGCACGACCGGGGCGACGGCAGTCGCCGTTGGCCTCGACGGTGAGGTGCGGGGCAAGGGTTACGAGGAGATCGCCCAGCACTACCCGCATCCGGGATGGGTCGAGCACGATCCCAACGAAATCTGGTCCGCCGTCCAGGTCAGCGCGCGCCGCGCGCTGGAATCGGCGAGCGCCAAACCCCGCGACGTGAAAGCGATCGGCATCACCAACCAGCGCGAGACGCTCGTCCTGTGGGACCGACGCACGCTTGCGCCGATCGCACCGGCCATCGTCTGGCAGGACCGCCGAACAGCCGGGGAATGCGCACGCCTTCGAGAAGCCGGCCACGAGCAGCTGGTCCACAAGACCACCGGGCTGGTTCTTGATCCCTACTTCACCGCCACGAAGCTGGCCTGGGCGCTGAAGAACATCGAAGGGGCTGCGGATGCCGCGGCCGGCACTGTCGACTCGTGGCTGATCGCCCGCTTGTCGGCGGGTCGCGACCACGTCACGGACGCGTCGAACGCCTCCCGAACCCTCCTCTTCGACATCGAGCGCGGCGCATGGAGCGAAGAGATGGCGGAGCTGTTCGGCGTCTCGCTGAGCAACCTGCCGCGAGTCGTCGACTCGAGCGGTCACATCTCCGATGCGGGAAAGGGTGGGCTGGACCGGATCGAGGCGCCGATCACCGGCGTGGCCGGCGATCAACAGGCCGCCCTGTTTGGACAGGCGTGCACCACCGATGGGATGGCGAAGAACACATACGGCACAGGCTCATTCGTGCTGATGCAGACCGGCGGGCGCCGCGTCGCGTCGGGCTCCGGCATGCTGACAACCGTCGCGTGGCGGCGAGACGCCGTCCTCAGCTATGCGCTCGAGGGTTCCATCTTCGTCACCGGTGCAGCGCTGCAGTGGCTCCGTGACGGCCTCGGAATCATCGGCAGCGCAGGCGAGGCGGGTCCCGTGGCTTCCTCCGTACCCGACGCCGACGGAGTGTTTCTGGTTCCGGCGTTTGTTGGCCTCGGCGCGCCCCACTGGGATCCATATGCGCGAGGCACGATCGTCGGCCTGACCCGAGGCACCACGCGGGCTCACCTGGTGCGCGCCGCCGTCGAGGCCATGGCGTTCCAGACCCGGGACGTGGTCGAGGCGATGGAGCGTGACACCGGGCGCCCACTCACCGAGCTGCGGGTCGACGGCGGCGCATCGGTGATGGACGTGCTGTGCCAGCTCCAGGCGGACCTGCTCGGCATCCCAGTGCGGAGGCCGCGCCAGACTGAGACCACCGCTCTGGGAGCCGCGTTTCTGGCGGGACTCGGCGCCGGCGTCTGGACGGACCGGGACCTGGCTCGACTGTGGAAGCTGGACCGCGAGTTCGAGCCGGTGATGTCGCGCGACCAGGCCGACGACCTCCAGGCGCGGTGGCGGCAAGCAGTAGACCGGAGCCTCCACTGGGCCCTCCCCGATAATCAGTAGTTCCTCTTGAGCACCGCAGCCCCGTCCCGCACCTCCCGGCACCAGAACCTGTACGCGCACCACCTCTGGATGCAGCAGCGCTTTTTCGCCGGCTTGTTGTTGCTAGCGGGTGTTGTCGCGACCGGCATCGCGATCTACCAGCGGCAGCTGTTCTCACCGGCGTTTGCGGTCTGGCTTGTCTACATCCCAACGGGTCTTTTGCTGGGCGGCGCCATTCTTCTGTACCGCTGGCGCAGCAACCTCAAGGTCCTGGACGAGGGCGTACAGATCTCGAGCATGTTGACGAGCGTCACGATCGACTACGACTCGATCAAGTCGGTGAGGGCGCTCCCGCTCAGGCAGCACTTCCAGGACCGGCGCAGCCGCATGATCGCCCCGATCATGAAGCAGCACATCGACAAACCGGCGGTGTTCATCAGGGTGCGCGGTGACGATACCCAGCTGGCCGCGATCAAGAGACGCCTCGGGCTGTTCAAGGCGAGATTGATGTTCGAGGACACGATCGCGATTCCAGTGCCGGACGCTGACGCGGTCGTCTGGGAGATCAGCTCGCACCTGCCCGAGCGAATCGGACAGAACCAGGGTGGGGCCAAGCGACGCAAACGGCACCGGTGAGGGGGTCCCACACCTACTTCGACCGATACGACCTCGTCGCCTTGCTCAGTCTCACAGCGGTGGCCTTCGTCCTGCGCTTCTTCAGCCCAATCCTCCCGGATTTCTTCGTCCACCCGCTCCAGGGCCCCTGGATCACCGACTGCGTCTCGAGCACGCCGATCAATCCCCAGGGCGACCCTGGCACTCTCTGCGGCCTGGCCTACCCGTTCAACCGCGGCTATGCGGACGCCAACGGCCAGCTCTCGCCGCCCAATGGGCAGGTCTTCGACGAGGTCTACTTTCCGGACGATGCCCGCAGGGACGTCAAGGGAATCGAGCAGTGCCACCCGACCACCAAGGACTGCCAGTACTCGTACTTCGACCCAGAGCCGCCGCTTGCGAAGGAGCTGATCGCCGCCGGGGAGTGGGGCTACGGATGGTACCGAGCTACATTCCAGGGCGCCCGCGGCGACTACATCGATCTCGGCTTCAACACTTTTGGATGGCGGATCGCGGCATGCCTCTTCGGAACGCTGTGCATCCCGATGATGTATCTGCTCGCGAAGCGCTTATGGCCGAACCGGATCTTCGCCATCGCGGCGGCGACTCTGGCGTGCTTCGACGGCATGTTCTTCATCCAGTCGCGCATCGGCATGATCGACATCTTTCCGATCTTTTTCATCCTCGCCTCGTACTTCTTGTTCCTGGTCCATATCCAGAGCCGCTCGTTCAACGCGTCGATGCTGTCTCTGCTCGCACTCGGCACCGTGCTCGGCATCGGCATCGCCGCGAAATGGATCGTCCTCGCCGCGTGGGCCAGCATCGTCTTCCTTCTCGTTTTGCGTATCGCGCTGCGCAGCCTCAAGGTCGAGTTTGGACCGTCGGGCTGGCCCTTCCTCTCGTCGCGCAGCGGTGAACGAACGGCGATCTCCAGTGTGTACTGGCCGGCGTACCTCTCGGTGGCGATCATCGCGCTCGTCATCATTCCGCTCGGGATCTACGTCGTGGCCTGGTATCCGTTCTTTGCTCGCGGCCAGTTCCAGAGCATCTCGGATCTCGTCAAATACCAGGTCGAGTCGTTCAACTACCACCGCAACCTGAACGCCACGCATCCATATGGTTCGCCCGCGTGGTCATGGCCGTTACTCGCGCGGCCGGTTCTCTACTACGCCGAATACACCAATCTCGGCATTGACCACTTCACGGGGCAGCCGCTCATCGCCCGCATGTCGAACCTCGGCAACCCGTGGATCTGGTGGACGAGCCTTCCCTGCGTCGCGGCACTGCCGTATTTCATCGTTCGGCGCCGAAGCTTCGCGGCCGCATTGATCCTGCTCGGATTCATCACGCAATACGCGCCGTGGTTTCCGATCACGCGCGTGCTGTTCATGTACCACATGTTCGGCGGCCTGATCTTCATGGTCCTCGCGCTTGCTTTTGTCCTCGCGCATGTGGCCGAAACGGTGAGGCGACCGAGGCGCGAGCTCCTCGTCGCGGGATACCTCGGCATCGCGGCCCTGTTCTTCGGATATTTCTATCCGAACTGGACGGCGCTGCCGCTTTCCCAGCCCGCGTATTACTTGAGCTCCGGCACGCCGATCTGGGGGCCGAAGCTCTGGCTGGTCAACTGCAAGCCGAACCTTCCGCCTTCCCAGCCTCAGCTGTTCTGTTGGAACTAGCCCCCGCCGTTTTCCTGGCCGCTTCCGCGGCGGCGGGATTCGGTGTCACGTACCTGTCCGGTGTCCCACTCGGGCTCGAGGAGCGCGTTCTGTTCGGCTCCGTGCTCGGTGCGATGGCCACGGCGGCGGCCACGTTCGTCCCCTCGCTAGTCGTCCGGGACGTCACATTGCCCACCGTTGCCCTCGGGTTTGCGATCGCCATTGCGTTGGGTGCATTCGGTTTTGTGGTTGGCCGCACCCGGCTTCGCGCCGATTGGCGCGAGGCCCGGGGCCGATGGTCCATGCCAGTGGGGGCCAGCGGTCATCCATGGCCTTTGCTTGCGGTGATGGTCGTCTGCGGCGCCTGGACCATCCACTTTCTGCACCAGGCGTACGTGTACACGCCGGCGGGTCTGTATGCCGGCTACATCAACGTCTGGGGCGACTGGGCGGTGCACCTGAGCTTCGCCGGTTCATTCGCTTACGGCCACAACTTTCCGCCCGAGTATCCGATCGATGCGGGACACCGCATGGGCTACCCCTTCATGATCGACTTTCTCGCCGCCGATCTCGTTCGTGTGGGCCTTTCGCTCACCGAGTCGATCACAGCGACGAGCGCGATGCTTGGCCTTGCGTTTCCGGGCGTCCTCTATCTCGCGGCGCTTCGCTTCGCTGCGAGTCGGGTTGTGGCGGCCGTGGCGGTGTTCGTGTTCCTCCTGAGCGGCGGCCTCGGTTTTGTGTACCTCTTGTCCGACCTGCAACATGGCGGGCTGGCCGCGCTCGAACATCTTCCGCGCGAGTACACGCTCAACCGCGACGTAAACCTGCAGTGGCTGAACCCGGTGCTTGCTTACCTCGTGCCGCAGCGCTCGACGCTGTTCGGGTTCAGCCTGGCGCTGATCCTGTTTGTCGTTCTCTGGATCGCAGTGCGGAACCGGCTGGGTTGGCGGCCGTTCATCTTCGCCGGCGTCGTGGCGGGGCTGCTCCCGCTGTTTCACGTTCACGCTTACGGCACCGTTGTGGCGCTCCCAGTCTTCTGGGCCCTCTCCTATCGCCGCCGCGAGTGGTTGGGCTTCTTCGCTCCCGCGCTCGTGATGGGAGTGCCGGTGGTCCTGTGGATGTTGCCACCCGACAACACGAGCGTCTGCGGTGATCTTGCGTCGATCAACGGCTACTGCCTTCAGCCGGGATGGCTTTCCTTCACCGACTGGCAGCGCGACGGGATCTGGTTGTTTCCCCTCGACTTCGGCGGATTCTGGATCTGGAACACATCGCTGCTGCTGCCGTTGGTGATTGCGGGTCAGGCTCTGGTCCGATGGTTTCCGACCGCCTTTCCAAAGTGGTTTGCGCCGATGTGGCTGTGGTTTGTGGTTCCGAACATCATCGTTCTCCAGCCCTGGCCCTGGGATAACACCAAGTTCTTCATTTTCTGGGCGCTGCTCGGCAGCGTGCTGGTCGGCGGTGCGCTGGCCGGACTGCTGCGCGCTGGACGCGTCGCCGTGACGGCGGCGGTTGCGATGATGGTCCTGTTGGGGCTGTCAGGAGTGCTTGACCTGACGCGGGCGTCCGATTTCACTCAGAGCAGGGTGCTCTTCACCGATCCGGGCGGCCTCAAGGTCGCGGATTGGGTCCGGCACAACACCAACCCGACCGCCATCTTTGCCGTCGCAGGCGAACACAACAGTCCGATCCCGACGCTCGCCGGTCGCCGCGAGCTCATCGGCTATCCAGGCTGGTTGTGGACATACGGGCTCGCCGACTACATCCAGAAGACGGATGACGACAGCAAGATCCTCCAGGGCGACGCGTCCGCCGAGGAGCTCGTGCGTAAGTACGGCATCGGCTACGTGATGATCGGCCCGCAGGAAATATCGCGCGGGGGCAACCGCGCCTACTGGGAGCAGCACGGCACCGTGGTCTACGACGACGGCGAGTACGCGGTCTACCGCGTCGGCTAGGCGACGGCCTGATTTACGGGGCCGGGACGCCCACCGGTGGACGGTCCGGGCCGGCGAGCTTCGGCGCCGGGGTTTCGCTGTTGGAGGCGATAGCGTCCTCCAGACGCCGTGCCAGACGCTTCATCTCGCGGTCGCCGCGGTCGAGCCGGTTGACGATCTGGAGGAGGATCTCGTCCTGGTGCATCAGGTGATTCATCAAAGCCTTGAGCTCCTCCTCGGCCTTGACGTTGAGCTCGTAGTCCTGCTGGGCGCGCAGCCGATCGCGGTCGGAGAGCCTGTTGAGGGCCATCAGCACGACTGAGACCCAGATGGCTGCCTCGAGGCTGAGGATGAAGTTGAGGAAGAAGAACGGGTAGCGGTCCCACGGGCGGATCAGGTTGAACACGTTGAGTCCGATCCAGACGACCATGATTCCCACCTGGACGAGCACGAACACCCAGCTCCCGACCAGACGCGAGAAGTCGTCGGCGACGCGGTCGGGGAATGTGAGACGGCGTTCGATCTCGCGGTTCAAGTCACGCACCGGGGGATGGTCGTGCTGGTGCTTGATCAGGTCGCGGGCGATGTCTTCGAGTTCTCGAGCGGTCGACATTTCGGTGTTTTCCTTTGGGGGTTGCTAGGACGAATTCGGGTGTAGGCCCATAGCTTGGGGCAAAAGGCCCGCCGCTGGCTACAGAAAGTAAGGAATTGTCCTAGGCGATTTTGACGGCGCGCCACATCAGGAAGAGCGGCAGGCGGTGCCAACGCTGGTCGTCATCGGCTGCCGGCTCGCGCAACGCGTGGACCATGAAGCCAGCACCCTCCAGGGCTCGGAAATAGGCTTCCATTGGGTACGCCCAACCTGAAAAGTCCATGCTCAGACCGTCGCGATCAACGGTCGGGAGCTGGAGCCAGCGTCTCGGCCCGAGGTAATTGCCCTCGACCAGGAATCTGGCGTTGGCGTCGCTCGACTCGAAGCGTCCGGCGTCGGCGATCGGATGGGTGACGCAGGCGCACAGCACGCCATCGGGGCGGAGCACCCGGGTGGCTTCCTGCAGGGCAGCTTCCATATCGTCGACATCCATTAGTGAGTTGTAGAACACGGCGAGGTCGAAGGATCCGTCCGCGAAGGGAAGTGCGGCGGCATCGCATCTCAGGTACGTATTAGCGGGGTCCGCGTCGCGGGCGAGGCGTATCAAGTCGGCTGTGGCGTCGACCCCCACGACGCGATGGCCTCGTTTCGCCAGGTCTCGTGTGACCCTCCCTTCGCCGCAACCGACTTCCAGCGTGCGGCCTCGCGGTGGAGGGACGAGCTCAAAGAAGGCGGGTGAGTATTTCCAGTAGGCGTCGAAGTCAGGAGTACGCGCCCAGGCTGCCCAGTTCGACGCCTGCTTTTCCCAATGTTCGCGGGACATCGGCACAGAATCATGTCTTATCGGTAGTCGTGCGAGCGCTGGGCCGGTCGGGGCACGCCGTCGAGTGCCTGGATGTGGCTTGCGAGCACGGAATGCACACCGTCCTGGCGCTGCATCACGCCGTCGATGATCAGGATGGGCTGACGGTTGGCCACCTGGCGGTAACGATCGTAAATGTCGGGTTTGATGGTCACGTTGACCTGGCCGAACTCGTCCTCGAGGGTGAAGAAACGAATCTTCTTGGCCGTGCTCGGTGCCTGGCGGGTGATGACAAGTCCCGCGACACGGACCTTCTTGTTGTTGCCGATCGAGGAGAGCTTGTTGCTTTCGAGCGCGCCCAGCGCCCTCAATCGGTCCCGGCAGAAGTGGATCAGGTGGTGGCCGGTCGAGAGGTCTGAGATCCGGTATTCGAGATGGTTGACATCGAAGGCGTCGATGTTCGGCAGCGCGGGGGCTGTGCCGTTGAGGCGCAGCTCGGATTGTTTGTCGATGCCGCGCCTGAGTCCTTTGCCGTGCCACCTCTCCTGCCAGCCCCACAGCAGCTCGCGACGGGGCTGTCCGAGCCGGTCGAAGGCGCCGACCATGACGAGGTTGCGGACCGCACGAGGACCGATCGGTCCGCCGCGGAGCCGGCTCAGGTAATCATCGAAAGTTCGGTAAGGTCCGCCGCGATCGCGCTCGCCGACAATCGCTTTGCGGCCCTCCTCGCCGAGATCGCGGACGTAGTTGAACCCGATACGCATGGCGAGGCCGGATTCGAGACGTTCAGGCAAGCAGCGGACGTCTGAGCGATTGATGTCGACCGGCAGCGCTTTTACGCCGTGCCGCTTCAGGTCTTCAACCAGCACACTCGGGTGGTAGAAGCCCATCGGTTGATTGTTGAGCAGCCCGCAACCGAACTCGACCGGGTGATGCAGCTTCATCCACGCCGTCTCGTATGCGGTGCGTGCGAAGGCGGCGGCGTGCGAGCGGCAGAACCCGTAAACAGCGAATCCCTGCACCGCGGCGAACAGCTGGTCCGCCAACTCGCGCGGAACATCGTTGGCGAGGCAGCCGCTGATGAACTCGTCCTCGAGTGATGACATCTCGACTCGATTGAGGTGGCGGGTCATGGCTCGGCGGAATCCGTCGGCGCGCCCGGGCCTCATGCCGGCGACAAACATCGCGATCTCGATGATCTGTTCCTGATACAGGATCACGCCCAGCGTGTCTTTGAGGATGGGCTCGAGCAGCGGATGCGCATAGGTGACCTGCTCACGTCCCTGCTTGCGCCGGATGTAGGGATGGACGGCGTTGCCCTGGATCGGTCCAGGCCGGATGATGGCCACCTCGACCACGAGGTCGTTGAAGGTCTGAGGCCGCGTTCGTGGCAGGGTCTGCATCTGCGCACGCGACTCGATCTGGAAGACGCCGATGGTGTCCGCCTGGCTGCACATCTCGAACACTTCACGGTCCTTCAGCGCCAGCTGGTCGAGGTCCGGCCGCACGCCGGTCGTGTCCTTGATCAGCTCGAGCGCTTCCGCCACAACCGACAGGGTCCGGAGGCCGAGCATGTCCATCTTGATCAGGCCGAGGTCCTCGACGTCGTCCTTGTTGAACTGGACGACGCGCCGCCCTTCCATCGCGGCCGGCTCGACAGGAGCGATGTCGACAAGGGGCTCGCCTGTGACCAGCATGCCGCCGTTGTGAATCGAGAGGTGGCGAGGGAACTCGATGACCTCGCGGCACAGCTCGAGGAACTGCTGCCAGCTCTGCGGCCGCATTGCCGGCGGCGGAACCGAGCTCAGCATCGAGTCCTCGACGTCCTCTGTGAACCATCGGTCGACGCCTTTGGCGAGGCGGTCCAGCAGCTCGGCTGAGAACCCGAGCGCCTTGCCGACCTGCCGGATCGCCATCCGAGGCTGGAAGGTGACCACGTTGCAGACCATCCCGGTTCGCTCCCAGCCGTACTTCTCGTAGATGTACTGGATGACCTGCTCCCGGTGCTCCGTGGAGAAATCGATGTCGATGTCCGGCGTGCTGGTCATCTCCTCGTGGAGGAAGCGCTCGAACAGCAGGTTGTGCTCGATGGGGTCGACGCGGGTGATCCCGAGCACGTACGCGACGATCGAGTCGGCGGCCGATCCACGGCCCTGCCCCGGCACGCCGTGGTCGCGGGCGAAACGCATGAGGTCCCAGTTGATGAGGAAGAACTCTGCGAGGCCGGTCTTCTCGATCACCTCCAGCTCGTGCTGAAGGCGGTGGGCGACTGCCGGAGTGATCGGTCTGTAGCGCTCGCGGACGCCTTCGAAGCAGAGGTTGTAGAGAAATGAGAAGGGCGTCTCGCCGTCTGGCACCGGATAGCCCGGAAATCGCACCTTGCGGAAGTCGAGGTCGACATCGCACTCCTGCGCTATCTCCCACGGTGTGGCCAGGGCCTCAGCGTGGCCGGCAAACAACGGACGCAGGGCTGCACCGTCTTTGAGGTGGTGCTCGGAGTTGAGGAAGAGGTGAGGCCTCGCCTCCTCCAGCGTGGCGCGGTGGCGGATGGCGACCATCACGTCGTGCAGCCGCCGGCGCGCGGATACGTGGTAGTGAACCTGGTTTGTGGCGACCACGCGAGCGCCACAGCGCTTCGCCATGGCGGCTCGACCTTCCAGCACCCACTGGTCCTGCGGCCGCAGGTGGTGGTGGAGCTCGCTGAATACGTTCTCCGTGCCTAGCGCCTCGAGGAGATCCCGCAAGCGCGACTCGCTGTCGGTCGCGCTCAGATAGAAGAGATCGCCGCGATGCTCGGCAACCTTCTCCAACGTCGTCCGCGCTTCACCTTTTGGCTGGTCTGCGTGGGCGTGACTCAGGAGCCGGCAGAGATTCGAATAGCCACGGAGATTGCGGGCGATGAGGATGAGCTCCTCGCCATCGACCTCGAGGGCGGTGCCGATGATCGGCTTGACGCCGAGCTTGCGGCAAGCCTGGAGGTGGCGCACCGCGCCGTAGACGCCGCCCCGGTCCGTGATCGCGAGTGCCGGCATCTCGAGCTCAGCGGCACGCATTGCCAGCTCGTAGGGATGTGAGCCGCCGTCAAGGAATGAGAAGTTCGAGTGGCTGTGAAGCTCGACGTAGGGCGTCGTCCTCAATGCTGGATCAGGTCTGGTACTCGGCCGGCAGGGGGATGCCGAACTTCTCACAAAGGGCGGAAACATCCGCCCGATCGGTCTCGTGCAGCGCGTAACCAGTGTGGAACTTCACCAGGTACTCGGGAGAGATGCAGACCACGGCACGTCCTTCGACTGTGCCTGTGCCCGCAAGCGCTTCGGCGGGATACAAATCGCCGTCCTCGGGGGGGCCATAGATTCCCCGGCCTGACTCGTCGAGCACGATGACGTGGAAGTCGATCTCATGGCCTTCTGGGTCGCCCATCGCGAAGTTCCAGAGCCGCGTGTCGTCACGTGGAGCAGGTCGATAGCCCAGTGCGCGCAAGGTTGAGACGGCGAGATCGAGGTGGCGGGCCTCGATGACGATGTCGAGGTCGGCATGGCTTCGGGTCTGACTGCCGAGGCAGGCATCGACAGCCCAGCCTCCATCCAGCCAGATTCGAATGCCACGAGCCTCCATCAAGTCGATGAAGTCGAGGACGGCCGAGGCGGTCATCTCAGTCATATATGCGTTCCACGAACCACTCATTGCGGAAGGTGTCGTGGTAGAGCTCGCAAAGGAGAGTGTTGTTGAGCACGGCTTTCCAGTACTCGCGGACGACCGGCTTATCCCACCACGACGTCTCGACCTTCCAGCGAGCTATGGGTTCGATCGAACCGGTGAACGCGCCTGAGATTGACTCCGGCGCGCCGCCGGGGCCGAGGATGACATCAATCGCCGCTGGCGGGCTGATGAGCCTCGTCATGCAGGCAGCGGCTGCCAGATCACATCGCCGAAGCGTTCCTGCAGCCGCTCCAGTGCTGCGGTGACCTCTTCGCTCGAGCCGTCGCCGCCGGCCCACAACCTCAGCTGACGCCGTCCCGCGGCTTCGAGCACCGGAAGGTCGATCCAGAGCTCCGCGATCGGCGCGCGGGGCTGCCACTCCTTGATCCATGACCCGATGAGGCCGAACAGCTCGGTCGCGCTGCTGAGTGGATGCCGAACGATGGACTCTCGCTTCTCTGATTCGGTGGAGTCGAAGATGAGTCGAACCCTCACGTGCTTGGCCCCAGCCCCACGGAGCCCGAGCTCGTCGGCCAGATCGCCGCACAACGCGCGCGCGACGAACAGGAGCGCTTCGCGGTCCTCGACAGGTTCTCCAAACTGGCGGTGAGCGCTCGTGAAGAGTGGTGGGCGCCAGGCATCGAGCTGATCCGGTTCCAGGCCGCGCGCGAGAAGCACCGCATGCCGCCCATCGCGACCGAGCTGGCTTTCGAGCTCGCGCGGACCGACCGACGCCACCGCGCCGAGGGTGCGCAGACCGAGCAGGTCGAGCCGCTCTCGTTGCTCCGCGTCGAGCGGCAGCTCGCGGGAGGGAAGAGCGGCGAGGAATTCCCGAGCGTCTGCGACTCGCAGCAAACGGCCGGGTCTCGCTCGGGCCGCCGCGAGACGGGCCGAGAAAGGACCAGGCGCAAGGCCGAGTCGTGGTTCACGCCCGATCGCCCTCAACAAACGATGCCTGGCGGCGCGGATCGATTGGCCTGGGTTCGTCACCCCGCTGAGGTCGAGCCATGCGATGCCTTCATCGCGCACCTCAACGACCGGGGCGAGGTCGTAGAGCGCCGCCGCGATCAGCTCGCGGATGCGAACGACCGCTTCTTCGTCCGGTAGGACGAAGGTCGCTTGAGGACACAGGTGCTCAGCCTGGCGCAGAGCCATGCCGTGTAGTACTCCGAACGCCGATGTCTCTTCGGATGCCGCGACGACGTGCTCGTCCCATCGCCCGACGATGACCGGGGTTCCATAGAGATCCGGCCGCCGCGCGAGCTCGAGGTGCGCGGTCAGACCACAGCAGACGCGCATGACTCCATCTCAATGACCTGGATCGGTGCTTCATTGATTCGTGGTGTGTAATCGGTGAGCGGTTGAGCGGATAGCGGATAGCGGATCTCCAGCTCCGTCTCGCTCAGAGGCGGAGCGACGCGGTTCTTCACGCATCGCGCCGATGCTCGGAGTCCGACGAGCTGGCCGCGCTCCCAGATCCAATCGCTACGTGAGAACCCGAGGCTGAAGCTCGATGCATGGGCCAGGGCTCGGCTTGGTGCGTCGATCACACCTACGACCACGGTCCCGGATCGATTGGCGCCAGACTCGAGCGGGCCGAGCCAATGCTCGGGGATCTCGCACATCAATAGAAGGAAGCCGGCGCCGGCCCTCGCAAGCGTGGCCGCCGCCTCGCCGGCGATTTCAGGAGCCGGCGCGCGGACGACTGTCAGCGCGCCGAGCTCAGGGGAGAAGGAAGTCAGCGTCCACGGATCGAACCCGCCGCCATCGATCACCATCGCGTGAGCAAACTCGCGCGTCGCGCCGGCAAGCAGCGATAGGCCGAGCGAGAGCTTGCCGCACGTTCCGTTTCCGGTGAACAGCGCGAGACGGCCCCGCGGCAAGCCACCGATCCCGGTGAGGCGATCGACCGCTGTTCCGCTCGGCCATGGTCGGGGGGGCGGCAGCTCAGCCGCCCTCGTCAGCGCCTGGCTGCCGAAGCGAATTCGAATTGAATCAATCGCCAGTTCAAGGTTCTGTGCCTGCATCTTTCAAGGGGCCTCGGAGCAGGACGCAGGGGAGAAGTGGAGGCAACTATGACTCTAGCGAACGAATGTTCGCGAGTCAAGAGGTCAGTTCTCGGTCGGGTTCACCTCACCAGCATTGCTTGGCGGCCGGGTTTATCCCGGCCGCGACTTTGTCTCTGATGTCACCCAGCGTTGCTTCGAGTGACTACTAAAAAAATCCGAACCGTATACCGGAAAGAGAGCAGGCCCGTCGCGCAGCGACCGGCCGATGAGAGGAAACCATCTGGCTTTCCTCTCATAAGAAAACCATTTGGGTTTCCTCTCATCCAAAAAAGAAAGGGCCGGGGCTCCACAGAACCCCGGCGCGTAACGGACTTACGAAACGATTGAAGAGAAGTGTCTTACTTCTTCTTCGAGGTCTTCTTGGCGGCCTTCTTGGCCGGCTTCTTCGCAGCCTTCTTCTTAGCCATCATGCAATTACCTCCTTCTCCTAAAGATATGGACCCGATAGGTTCCATTGGTTTGGCGGGTTCCATGTGGTGGTGAGACGTGGTCTGGATTCGCTCCTGCACGCACCTCCTCTGCAACCCCACGGGCTTCGCCGCGGACCCTTATGTATAAGGACTCCGAGACGTTGGCGGTTGAACGAAATGACTCGCTTTCTCGCGTCGGGTCCGTCGCCTCTGTGGTGGCAACCACGAGCAGCATCGCCATACAAGGTGTTGTGATACTCGATGAACCCCTCTCACGTCAATCCCTCGTGAAGATTTTTTTTTCGAGAGGGTTGTGGAAATTTCTGCGGAGGTCGGCCTTGATGACGACGAATCGCGACCTCTGAAACTGCGACGATAGACGCATGCGAGTCGTCCTCGGTCATGGCGCATCAGGCAACGCAGCGTCGATGAAACCGTATGTGATGGGCTTCAAACGACGCGGAATCGATGCCGTCGCGGTCGATCTGCCTCGCGGAAACGCTGAGAAGGCAGTGCCGGTGTTCATCAAGACGTCAGGTCGAGGTCATGAGGTCATCGGTGGTGGTCAATCCTTCGGTGGAAGGGTCGCGAGCATGGCAACGATCGAGGCGGACTTCGGTGCTCTCATCCTTTTCTCGTATCCGTTGCACCGTCCGGGCTTCCCCGACCAGCTCCGCACCGACCACTGGCGCCAGATCCGCTGCCCGACTCTATTTCTGAGCGGCGATCGCGATCCGTTCGCCCGCATCGAGCTGTTGAAGGACAAGATCAAGCTGATCCCCAACGCTCGTCTCGAGGTTTTCGAGGGTCAGGGGCACGGTCTGCTCGCAGTTCTCGACCAGGCGCTTGACGCTGCAGCGGATTTCATCCGAAAGAATGTGAGATGACCGCCAGCCAGCACATGGTCCAGGCCAACGGTCTGCGCTTTCGAGCGATGGCCGACGGTCCGGCGAGCGGAGAGATGGTCATCCTCCTCCACGGTTTTCCCGAAGGCGCCGAGTCTTGGTCGAAACAGATCGATTCGATCGCGCGCGGGGGCGCGTTGGCCGTCGCACCGGACATGAGGGGTTACGGCCTGAGCGATGCACCGTCCGAAGTCGACGATTACCGCATCGACCACCTGGTCGAGGACGTCGCCGGAATCGTCCGGGCGTTCGGACGTCCCAGCGCTCACGTGGCGGGTCATGACTGGGGCGCAATGGTGGCGTGGTTCTTCGCCGACCAGCATCCTGAGATGACGAAATCGCTAACAGTTCTTTCGGTTGGTCATCCCGCGGCCCTCGCTGAGGCGACGAACCAGGACGAGGATCAGAAGGAACGGTCGCGCTACGTCGGCCTCTTCCTGCTCGAGGGTAAAGCCGAGCACGTGCTCTCCGAGGATGACTTCAGGCGGTTGCGCCGCATGTTCGGCGAGGCGGTGCCTCGCGGCGCGATCGAGCATTTCGTCCGCTCGTTGACGAGGCCGGGCCGCCTGACCGCGGGGCTCAACTACTACCGCGCCAACCTGTCTCGCGACAACTGGTGGGCGGGCTTGCGCCGTGACGTGAAGGTCAACGCGCCCACAACGCTGCTTTGGGGAGATCAAGATCCAGCGCTGGGGCGTCTGCAAGCTGAGAAGACCGGCGAATACATGACTGGAGACTATCGACTCGAGGTTCTCGAAGGCGCCGGACACTGGCTGCAGTTCGAGCGGCCCGACGAGGTTGGGCTCTCGCTCAGGAAAGCCATCAGCAAGTAAGCTGTCACCGATGCTGCGGCCCGGCGAATCGGAGAGGCGGGGCGGATTACGCCGCCTCGATGACATTCTGGAAAGTCTCGAGCAGCTCAATCTTCACGACAAGACAGAGCTACCCGACCACGTAGCCGAGGCGCTCGTGATGCTCGGCATCGAGCAGCCGCACTCGATTCCCATCCCGCAGCTGATCGAGCGCGTGTGGGCGATGCAGCAGCCGTATCTGATCACCATCGTCGTCGAGCGCAGACGCCGCCGCCGGCGCAAGGTGACGACCGAACCCACGCTGCCCGACCAAACGCACTGAGACAAATCCCCACCGACTCAGGGGCGCGGCCGTGAGTTCGCGGGGGCCCCTGAGCAGCGCCGGCTGGCTCGACGTTTTCTCGCGCATCGGCGCACGCGTGCGCAGCGTGGTGCTGCCGCTGTCCGGCACGGAGGAGGGTCGCGCGGCCCTCAGCGTAGGCGCGGGGGGCGATACGACGATGGAGCTCGACCGCGCCGCCGAGGCCGCGGTCTTCGAGGAGATGGCTGCGCTGGCCGAGCGGGGCCAGAAGTTTTCCGTGCTTTCGGAGGAGGCGGGCCACCGCGCCTTCGGCGCCGATTACCCGTTGATCCTGGTCGATCCCGTCGACGGGAGCCTCAATGCGAAACAAGGCGTTCCGCTTTTCGGTCTCATGCTGGCTGTGCTCGACGGCCCGACCGTCGACGACACGGACGCGGGGCTTGTCCTGAACCTCAACACCGGTGAGGAGTGGACTGCCATCCGTAAGCACGGCGCACGGCGTGGCGGCAAACCACTGGCGGCAATCAAGCGCTCGGAGCGCGGGCGGATCGAGCTGCTCGGCCTCGAGAGCACGCCCCGCGCCCTCAAGGCCGCCCAGCCTCTCATCGAGCGTGCCTCCAAGGTACGCATACTGGGCTCGATGGCGCTCTCCATCGCGTTGACGAGCGCGGGCGGATTCGACGCTTTTTGCGCTCCGCTCCCGGTCCGGGTCTTCGACATGGCGGCGAGCCTCTTGCTGCTGCGCGAGTCAGGCGGCGTGGCAACGACTCTGGTTGGCGAACCGCTCGGCCGATTGCGCTGCAACCTCGAGACGCGATCCACGCTCCTCTGCGCGCCGACGCGGGAGCTTCACGGCGAGGCTATGGAGATCCTCGGACAGGTTCGGTGAACCTCGATCCACGCGCCACCACCTTTGTTGTCCTCAGCTTCGAGGGACCCGACGCCTACAGCCAGGCGGGAGGTCTCGGCGTGAGGGTTAGAGGGCTCACCCGGGCGCTCGCCCGACTCGGGTACTCCACATACCTCTATTTCTGTGGCGACCCCGACCTTCCCGGGGAGGAGGACGTCGAGGGCGGCCGCCTGCACCTGCGGCGGTGGTGCCAGTGGATCTCCGCTCAGCATCGCGGCGGTGTCTACGACGGTGAAGAAGGCAAGATCCGGGACTGGAACTACAGTCTGCCGTCGAGCCTGATCGGGAATGTGATCGAGCCGGCCGTCAAGGCTGGCCAATACGTGGTGATCTTGGGCGAGGAGTGGCATACCTCATGGTCGATGAGGCTCATTTCCGACGCCCTGTACTACCGTGGGATCCGCGACCGCGCCGTCATTCTCTGGAATGCAAAC
>VBEF01000004.1 GCA_005881275.1 Chloroflexota bacterium | reverse complement strand
GCCGTCGCTACCTGCAGATCGCCTTTGGTGTCGCCGCGCTCATCGTCTCGATCGTTGTCCTCTTCCTACTCCGGGACTTCCTTGGGGCTTTCGTTCTCGGGTCGGCGATCGCCTTTCTGATTCAGCCAGCGGTGGCGCGGCTGCACGCGGCTGGCGTGCCCCGAATCCTTGCCATCGCGCTTGTCTTCGTCGCGATCATCATCGCCCTGGCCGGCCTGGTGCTGTTGATCGTTCCACTCGGGACCAACGAGGTCGGACAGCTCCAGGTCCAGCTGCCGAACCTCACGGCGTCCGCGCAGGACCGCCTGAACAGCCTGCAACCAATCAAGGTATTCGGGATCGACATCGACCTCAAAGGCGTGACGCAGAGCATCAACTCGCACCTGAGGGAGTACCTCCTCGGTCAGTTTGGCAACGCCGTCACGCTTGGGCTGACCGCTCTCACCACCGTCCTGCAGCTCCTGCTCATGTTCATCGTGGCCTTCCTGCTTGCGCTCGAGGCGCCGGCTGTACGTCGGGACCTTCGCCGATTTGTCCCAAATGATTACCGTGCGGACTTCGATCAGATCTGGCGCCGGGTGCGCAAGATGCTCTACGCGTATGTGCGCGGCCAGCTCATCATCGCCGCGCTGATCGGACTCTGCTCAGGTATCGCCTGTTGGGCGATTGGTTTGCCGGATCCCATCGCGCTCGGACTGATCGCCGGGATCACTGCGCTAATCCCATACCTCGGCCCGTTTATCGGCGCGGTGCCCGCGATTCTTGTGGGACTCGCTCAAACCCCGGGTAAGGCGTTGCTGATCGCGCTTCTTTATCTGCTGATCTCCAACGTCATCCTGAATTTCGTATATCCGAAAGTGATGGGCGACGCGGTTCGCCTGCCGCCGATTCTCGTCATCGTCGCCCTCATCGCGGGTTTCAGCTGGGGCGGGATCCTCGGCATGTTCGTGGCCGTCCCGATCGCCGCCACATTGCGCATTCTCTTCGACCATGTCTACCCGCGCCTTTACGAGCGTCCGGCTTGAAAATCGCGATCGTTTCGGACATTCACTCCAACTGGCAAGCTCTGGAGGCCGTGCTGCGCGACTGTCCGCCCGTCGACGAAACGATTTGCCTGGGTGATGTCGTCGGTTATGGCGGTGATCCAAGCCGATGCGTAGATGAGGTGACCAAGCGCCAGTGGCCTACGCTGGTCGGGAATCACGATCGGGCGTGCACCGACCCAGAGATTCTCGAATGGTTCAACGACGACGCGGCGTCTGTCGTGCGTTGGACTATTGAAGTGATTGGGCCAGAGCGCCTCCAGTGGTTGCGGGGACTGCCGGACAGCCATTTCGAGCACGACGTCTTACTCGTTCACGCCAGCCCGCGCGACCATATTTATGAATACGTGCTCGACACCGCGGTGGCGCATGCAAATCTCGAATTGCTAGACGGTGGCGTCTGCTTTCACGGCCACACGCATGTGCCGGGCATATTTGGGCCGAGGCCAAAACCTTCGAGTTCCGCCGTGTGCGCTACGACATCAAGGGAGCGCAGCGCGCCATACGGAAAGCCAGACTTCCCGAGCGCTTCGCCCTTCGCCTCGAAAGCGGCCGATGAACCCCCGTCAGGCGAATCGGCTGGTACGGCTTGGCTATGCGGCCGCCGCTGGCGCGGGCATCGGATCGCTCGTCTTCTGGGTGATCTACTGGTTCTCGTTTGTCCGCGGCAATCTACGCGGGCCTGATTTCTTCAACTTCTATGCGGCGGCAAAGCTGTACGTCTCGAGTGGCGGTGCTGCCGTCTATGACATTGCGATGCAGCGACAGGTCGAGCTTCAGATTACTGGTCAGGATCCATCGCGCTTCATCTTGCTGCCGTACTTTCACCCGCCGTACTACACGATTTTGATAGCGCCGCTCGCGTATCTCGACTATAGGCGCGCGTATTACGTGATGGCGGCGGTCAACGTCCTTTTGGTTGCCGCCCTGATCGTGATCCTCGTTCGCAGCAGCCTGCGCGTTCACGGCCGCGGTTGGCTCGTCGCATCCGCGATGATCGGTGGCTTCTTTCCGCTGTTTGTCACCGTCCTGCAGGGCCAGTCAGACCTCGTCGTGTTGGTGCCACTGGCGGGTGCCTATGCGGCCTGGGCCCGCGGCCGGTATGGAATGGCGGGGGCGCTTAGTGCACTCGCGCTCGCCAAACCGCAGCTCCTGCTGTTGATCCCAGTTCTCTTCATCGCGCGCCGTGCATGGCGTGCCCTGGCTGGATTTGGAGGCGTGCTGGGTGCGCTCGGCCTCATCTCGGTCGCGGCCTTTGGCCTCGGTCCTGTGATCACTTACTTGACTTCAGTTGGGACCTGGGCCATCACGGGGCGCCTGCCGAACTCCGACCAGCTCGTCTACACGGACCCCGCGGTGTACTCGCTCCGCAACATCCTCGAGGCCTTACCCGGAGGTGGCAAGGCGGTGGCGTTTGTGGTCCTTCTGTTTCTTCTGGCACTGGTCGCCTTATCGCTCAGCTGGCGGCCTGACAAACCGAGGCTGGACTTTGCCTTGGCGATCGCGGCCTCCCTCGTTTTGAGTCCGCACCAAAACATCCATGACCTCGCACTGCTTGTGATCCCAGGCTTTGCACTGGCTGACCTGGCGCTGGCCGGCGAGCTGCGTTGGCCGCATGTCGCGGTTGCGGTCTTGTTTTTTGCCTACGCCGCGATCGATCTGACGCTTGCGATCAACTTCTGGTCGGCCGCGGTGGGAGCGTTGGCGATCGCAGGCTATCTGACGGTCGAACGTCTGGCAGTGCGCCCCGATCCGATTCCACTTGGGGAGCTGCACTGGAGCGGACCGCGGCCACACCGAGTCATCGTGCTGCCGGCCTACCGCGCCGCCAAGACGCTGGTCGAGGTGGTTGGCGACATACCGCAGGGGCACGCTGACCGGATCCTGCTCGTGGACGATGCCAGCGCAGACGCGACCGTCAGCGTGGCGACCGCGCTGCACCTCGACGTCATCCAACACGACCGCAACCTCGGGTACGGGGGCAACCAGAAGACGTGCTACCGCCAGGCGCTGGCCATGGGCGCCGACGTGGTGGTGATGCTGCATCCGGACGGGCAATACGACCCGGCGATCATTCCCAGTCTCTGCCGGGTCGTCGAAAGCGGTGAAGCGGATATCGTGCTTGGCTCGCGCTGGCTCGGCCTCGACCCGGCCAAAGCGGGCATGCCATGGTGGAAGAGGCTTGGCAATCGGTTTCTGACCGCGTCGGAAAACCAGATTCTGGGCCTCAAGCTTTCGGAGTACCACACCGGATACCGCGCCTACTCGCGGCGGTTTCTGGAAGCGATTCCGTTTCTTGAAAACAGCAATGACTTCGTCTTCGATACTCAGGTCCTGATCCAAGCCGCAATATTCGGCTTCAAGATCGGTGAGGTCCCGGCCATCGGCCGATACCACGCGGACGCAAGCTCGATCAGCTTTACGACCTCGACTGTCTATGGTCTCAAGACGCTCGGCGCGTTGCTCCGATACGTCCTCCACCGCGCCGGATTTCGGTCTGTTTGGCTGACGCCTGCGTCAGATGCCGACAAACAGGCGCTTGCGGTAGGCCAGGTAGCCCACCACAGCCAGGTTTAGCAGCAGCGCTCCAACCTTGAAGAGGGTCACCCGGTGGATGACCTCGTAAGCCTCATATGGAATCAGGATTCCGGTGGCGATCACGGTCAGGTATTCCGCCCAGCGCCGCCGCATGGCCAGCCCGACGCCCTCGGTCGCCTCGAGCGCCGCGTAGGCGATCGCGCTGATGCCAAGAATCGTGACGTGGTTGAAGGCTCCGATGTAGGTGATGAACCTCAGGAGCAGCTGGACGATGATGTTGCGTCCGACGTTGAGGTTGAGCTGGTCCTCGGCCCAGCTCGCCCAAATGTCGAGCCATCCCTTGCGTCCGGCCACGAGCAGGCCGATTCCGAGGGTGACCAGGACGATGGCTTTGACGATGCGCTCGATGATGATCACCTTGATGAAGGCGTCGTGCTCGCCGCCGATCGTGCCGAGCTCCTGCCAGAGTCGCGCGAAATAGTGCGGGTGCTCGATGTCCTTCTTGACCATCGCTCGTGACCTTAACAAGCTGGATTGTGAAGGCCAGTGGCGGTGACTAACGTCATGCCAGGCTCGGCAGGCTGGGGGAGGGCGCCGCTGGGAGAGGGAGGGCCCCGAAGGGGCTCGCGTTTGGTTAGATCGAGCCTTCTCGGTGCTCCCGGTGCTCCCGGAACAACATCACCCGGCAATTGGCGTTCTTCAACACGTACGGCACCGTCTTGCCAAGGTTGAACTCGCCAAACCGCCTCTTGTACGGCAGCCCCATCACGATCAGGTCCGCGCCCCACTCCACCGCCTCGTCCACCAGCGCCGGCCCGGTGTCGCGCGCCTGCACCAACTCCGTCTCCACCGACAGCTGGGCCGCCGCGGCCAGCTTCTCCACCTCGTCGAGGATCTGCTCCCCCCGCTCGACCACATCGTCCAGGACCGCGCCCAGCGGCAAGGACCGGTTCACCTCGATGATGTGCACCCCATAAAGCCGGCCCCCCTGCGGATCGGTCATGCGGCACGCCAAGCGAACCGTCTCCGCGTCGACGTCCTGGCCGCCGACCGCCACCAACACCTTCCGTGACGTCGTAGGGTGGGCGTGACCGCCGCGTTCGGCCATCAGTGCTGCGGTCCGCGCATCACACGGCGGATCAGCACGTAAGCCGCAAAGCCGAAGCAGACCAGCGCGGTGCCGCCTGCCAGCTCCTGAGAGACCGTGTCAAGCGACCGGTGCGCGGCCAGGTAAGCGACTACCCAAAGCCCCATTGCGAGCGCCATGACGCCCATGAACGTGAAGGGGAAACGCACGCGTCAAGATCCTAGCAAGCTGTGACGCCGGCGCCGGAGACGGCTCATGGCCCTCCTTATAATCAACCGGCGTTGAGGCTGCTCATCATTGGGTGCGGGCGTGTTGGTTCGCAGATCGCAGCCAACATGGACAAGGCAGGGCACGAGGTCGTAATCGTCGACCGCGATCCGAACGCCTTCTCGCGTGCAGCGACCAGAGGCGTGCTCACCCGGGAGTTCAAAGGGGACCAGGTGGTGGGTAACGGAACGGACGTCGATGTCCTCCGCCGGGCCGGGATCGAGCGAGCCGACGGCTTTGTCGCCGTGACCGAGGGAGATAACCGCAACATCATGGCCTCCCAGATCGCCAAGGACGTCTACAAGGTGCCTCACGTCGTGGCTCGCATTTATGACCCGGAGCGAGCCGAGGCCTATGAGAAGATCGGCCTCCACACCATCTGCCCCACGATCGAGGGCGCCAGGCACATCGAAAAGGTCTTGCTCGAGCGCGAGAGCCGCTGACGCATGTACGTCATCGTCGTCGGAGGTGGGACGGTTGGTTACTACCTATCCCGCGACCTCGTCGAGCGCGGGCACGAGGTCACCTTGATCGAGAAAGATGGGCGCCGCGCGGACTGGCTGGAGACGCAGCTCGGCAGCATCGTGATGCGTGGCGATGGATGCGAGGTGAGGTTTCTGGCGCAGACCGGCATCGAGCGGGCCGACGCGATCATCGCAGTGACGGCTGACGATGAAGACAATCTCATCGCACTGCAAATGGCTAAGAAGCACTTCCGCGTGAAGAAGACGATCGCCCGAGTGAACAACCCGACCAACGTCGAGATCTTCAAGATGCTTGGAGTTGACGAGGCTGTGTCAGCGACGGACGTGTTGCTCGGAGCGCTTGAGCCGCCGCTTACCAGCTAAAGAAAAAAAAAGGGGCCGCTCTCACCGAGCGGCCCCTGCCAGGCTGTTCCTGCTATGAGGCCTTGCCGATCTTGTAGATCTTGGTACCGCAGAACGGACATGTGCCAACCGTTGCGGGCTTGCCGTTCTTCATTGTGATCGGCTGAGGATCTTTCATCTCAACCTTTCTTTTGTCCTTCAAGCAATAGCCTTCCACTAAGTCACCGTCCTTATGAGAAATTCTGTGGGGGGCGGACTTGCCCATTCTAGGGGTGGGTATTTGGCTAAGACAACCCCAATTCGAGCTGAATTCAAGAAGCGGGGCCTTTCGAGGCATGAAAAACGTTCCAGAATGCGCTTTCAAAAGGCCGTTTTGCGCTCTGGTCGATCAGAACGAATCGCACCTCGGTCGCTTGCCAACCTTCGCTTAACGCGTCGTTCAGGCATTGCGCCATCACGCGTCCACACTCGTCGATAGGAAATCCCGCAATGCCTGTGCCGACCGCCGGCACGGCAATTGTTTCGACGTCATGTTGGCGTGCGAGCCGGAACGCATGCGCCATCGAAGCCTCCAGGGAGATCCTCGTCGTCCGTCCGCCGAGCGACATGCTTGCCGCGTGAATGACATAGCGTGCGCGCAACTTGCCGGCGCCGGTGACGGCCGCTTCGCCGACCTGCACAGGTCCGTGCGCATCGCATTCATCCTGGATCGCCGGACCGCCGGCCCGTCGAATCGCACCAGCCACACCGCCGCCCAGCTGCAGATCGTTGTTGGCAGCGTTGACGATGGCGTCGACCTCTTGCTCGACGAGGTCGCCAGTGATGATCACGACGCGCGTCGCATGAACTCCCACACGTCTCCCATTCGCTCCTCGAGGAGAATCGGCGTCGCGCTCGCGATGCCGCGCACTCCGATGGCCTCGATGGTGAGCGAGGCGCACGCCACTCCGCACACGAGGGCATCCTGCAGCCCGCTTCGTTGTGCCCCGGTGCTCAGCCACCGTGCCAGCATCCCGCCAGCCACCGCGTCCCCAGCTCCTGTTGTATCAAATGCCGGGTATTTCGGCAGCGCCGGCACATGCAGTCTGCCGTCCGCGGTATTTGCTGTGACCCCCTGGGCTCCAGCCTTCAGGACGAGCCCGTCGAGCCACCACTGTCGGCGGAACTCCTCCGGCACGCCACCGCCGAGGGCCGCGAACTCCTCGGCGTTGCAGAAATACCAGGAGGCTCGACGCAAGACGTCTTTTGCGGCCGGCGTCTGCTGTTTGACGTAGGACAGCATGGCGTCGGCGGCCAGCAGCCGCGCCGAATGAAGGCGCTTCATCGTCTCGGCCTGCCGGTCGGGCCGCATCGAGCCCACAAAACCCCAACCCGCGAAATCGGGCGGCAGGTTCGGCTCCCATATGTCGTAGATGCGATCGGCGCTGCCCAGGTCGACGTTGCGTCCGTGTACCTGGTGTGCCTTCCATCGGTATGTCGGTGCGTCGATGACCTCCATAAGCGATGTGTCGATCGGTTTTCCTTGGAACACCTTCATGACGAGATCGACAGCGTCTCGGCCCACGGGCGCGGACACCTTCACCGGCACGATCAGGCTTGCGGCAAGCGCGAAGTAGACCGCTGAACCGCCGAGCTGATCCTGGACCTTGCCGAATGGGCCTTCCCGACTGTCGAGCGCGATCGACCCAGCCACGAGCAGCTCGGGTTGGTCAGGCACGCCGTCCCGTACCGCTGCTCGCGGTCACCACGTGGCGCGCATAGCGCAGCCTATCGAGGAAGTCTTGCGTGCTCGAGTAGGCTTCTATCTCCATCCAGCTGCGGCCGAGCTCATCAGCGGAATGTGAATCCGATCCCGTCGCTTGTACTTTGCCTAGCTCCTCCGCGAGGCGCGCGGCCGCGCGATTCGCCTCAGCTTCGCACCAGGGGTTGTATGACTCGATGATGTCGATCCGATTTGCCAGGTCGACGATGCGCTCAGGCCGAAAGTTTGCGCGGTGCCGGTCAAGAGGATGCGGTATGTAGGTCAGCCCGCCCATCTCGTGTATGAGATCCATCGCTTCCTCGGGCGGCAGGTAGGGCTGCACGCGACTCGTGATGAAGAGTCCGATGACCTCGCCCTCACGTGTTTTGATTTCTTCCCCGACGATAGCCAGTTCGGGGGCGTCGCGCGCGAAGTTCAGGGCGCCCTCGACCGTGTTGTGGTCGGTGAGTGCAAGGCGATCGAGGCGGCACTCATGCGCCCGGTCGATCAGCTCCGCGAGTGAACTTCGCCCGTCGTGCGAGTAGTGCGAATGGAGATGCAGATCGACGCGAAGCACTGAAAGCCGCTACTGCGTGGCGGCTTCTTTCAGCATCCGCTCACGTGAGCGCGCGAACAGTGGAATCACCTGTGCCGGGCCGCGGCTGATACACGCCTGCTCCATCAACGCGGCCTGCGCGTCGTAAATGATCTCCATCACCTGTTCAGGTCGGCGCTCGCGACCGAGCCGGGCCGGAAGTTGTGGATGCGCGTGACGAAGCACTGTAGTGAGTCGTGGAACCAAC
>VBEF01000003.1 GCA_005881275.1 Chloroflexota bacterium | reverse complement strand
ACGACCTTGTGGACGAGCTGCGCCTGATGATCTACCCAGTCGTGCTTGGGGCGGGCGAGCGCCTCTTCGGCGATAGCAGTGAAAAGAAACCCATGCGCCTCGTCAGCACCAGGACGGTCGACGATCTCGCGCTTCTCATCTACGAGGTGGTCCGGCTTAGGTCATGAACTACTTCGACACATTGATAGAAGTCGCAGATGACTGTCCCACCAAGGAAGCCCAGGTGCCGCTGGCAAGAGGTGGCAAGAAAACCAAGGCGGTGGTTGAGTACGAGATCCTCATCAATCAGCCATATAGTCACACCGAAGAAGACGTTGCTTTTGAGACGTACGCCGTCCTACATGACATCCCAAAGGACATCTGGCCCAAGGAACGCAAGAAATTCTTGAGCAAGGGCCATCCGCACCTGCGGGTGTCGCCGCTGACAAAGCGCTACGGCGGGCGCATTCACAACAACGTTGCAGGCAAAATCGCGCTGATCGCCGTTGAATCGTCACGGTACAAGCAGCTACTGGAGGATCCGCACACGACCAAAGTCAAGGCGTTTCGCTCTACGCGCGCGTAGGGGTTGGTCGGGGGCCCGGGATTTGAACCCGGGGCCTCACGGTCCCGAACCCTGCGTAGGTCGTGTCCTCCCGTGTCCTGCCGTGTCCGCCAGTGTCCTCCTGTACCTGATTTCGTGCGTCGTCGTGTCCGGTGGTGTCCTCCTGTGACCTCCTGGTTCCGCGAATGCGTGACCACATCTGTGACACGGTTGAGCCATCGACCCGTGAGGTGTCGCCGGCGAGACCGGTCCCCGAGGCCCCGAGACCAACGCGTTCTCGCTGATTCGCACGAGCGCGTTCGCGCCCCCATGCCATCGCCGATTTCCTGGGGCCGATTCTGCCCGGAACTCGGGACGGACGGCTCTCACACGCATATAGAGGACGCGCGCGCGACCAATTCCGTTTCCGTATTGCTGGAGTCTCACGCCCCGAGCTTCGAGGTCATTTTCCGGCTGGCAAGGGCTTCAAACGGTCTGGTTTAGACCCCCGCTGGAGGCTGGTTTAGACCCCCGCTGGAGGCTGGTTTAGACCCCCGCTGGAGGCTGGTTTAGACCCCGCATGGAGCGTGGTATGTCACCTGCAAGCGATCCGCCTGGTTCATCAAAAACAGGAGGTGTAGGAAAGATGGCGTTGAGTCGCTGGAGTCCGATGGGAGAGCTGGCCGGCCTGCATACAGCTATGGACAGGCTGTTCAGCGACTTCTTTGGCGGGCCTTTGCTGGAGAGTGGCGAGACCGGCTCGCGTACCTGGTACCTGCCGATTGATGTGGTCGACCAGGGCCAGTCCTACGAGGTCAAGGCCGCCGTACCGGGGTTCTCGCCGGAGGAGGTCGAGCTGACCTACTCCGACGGGATGCTGAACATCTCGGCACAGCACAAGCAGGAGTCGAGCTCTAAGCAAGGCAGCTATCTGCGCCGTGAGCTGACCTACGGGAGCTTCGCGCGCAGCGTTCAGCTGCCGGGCGACGTCAAGGAGGATCAGATCAAGGCAAGCTTCGAGAACGGCATCCTGGTAATCGAGATCCCCAAGGTGCCGGTGGCGCAGCCGCGCAAGATCGCGATCGGCGGCAAGTCGCAAAAGCACCTGGTCGGAGTCGGTTCGCAGAGCTAGACGTTGTCTTGGAAGGGCCGGGTTGCCGGCCCTTCCAGTTCCCAGGGGCCGGAGCACTTCGCGTCGACCTCCGTCGCCCCATCGTCATCGTCCTCGCTCTCGCCCTTGCCAGTCGGGGTGGCGATGACCGCTACCCGGGAGAGAACAGCCTCTTCGCACAGAGACTTCGCGAGGGCGGACATGTAGTGACACCGACGTTGTGCAGGGTGGGCACCGTTGGCGCGCCTGGACCACCTTGCTGTCGAACAGCCTCAAAGCTCCTGAGTACCAGCTAGGGCAGCAGACTCAGGCCCGGCCTCGACGTAGGAGTTAGGTGTGGCCCTGGAATGGGCCCGGCGCAAACCTTACTGAGGCCGGTCGGCGCCCGGCGAGCGCTTGGCCTGGTCGCGTGCCCAGGGCCACCCTATTCAATTTTTCCTTGGGCAAAGGCGGGTGTCAAGAGCATCGCCTCGGATCAGCACGTATGCCGCACGAGATATCGAAACCGACGTCACCGGGCGAGACGACTCCTCCACGCTCTACGTCTGTTACGGCCACGCCGCCGATCGGAAAGCCATAACCCCAATGCACGTCCGGCATCGCGAAGCTGGCCCTTACGATGCCTGGAAGGCAGGCGACGTTCTCCACCTGCGACAGCGAACGATCTCCGAGGGCAGACGGGAGCAGGGATTCGGACGCGAACACGACGCCCTGTACCCGCATGTTCCCGTGGTGCGGCAGAACCCAGCGATGCGCCGACTCACGGACCATGTTCACGGGAGGAAAGGATTGCTGCCGAGCGGGGGCACCCATAACCATTAGATCTGGCGGAGCCGCCTACCGGGGAAGGCGAGAGGCGACCTCGAAGTCCTTCTCTGTAAGGCCGCCGGCATCGTGGCTCGTCAGCTCGACGACGACCTTGCCCCAACCCACCTGCAGGTCGGGGTGATGGCCTTCCGCTTCGGCTAGCGGAGCGATTTCGTCGACGAAGTGGACGGCCGACATAAAGTCCTTGAACTTGAAGGACTTAACCAGTCTGCTGTCCCTCACCTCCCAACCCTCCAGCGACCGCAGCCGGTCGGAGATCTCGGAGTCGGTCAGCCGATTCATCATGCGACCTCTGCACGATCTTTGATTGCTCTTGTTCCAGAGCCCTCACGCGCGCAGTGCGCGCAGCAGAAGAAATGACCTTCGACCTCGACGCCGTGACCGATCACCTTGCAGCCGCAGTGCTCACAGACCGGCGCCATAGCATGGACGGCGCACTCAAAGCAATCGAAGACGTGCTTGCGGCCAGCCGCCGCCACGGTGATCGCTTTGTCGTATTCGTTTCCGCAAACTTCACATCGGGTCATTGTTAGCGGCTCCGCGCCTTGGGCTTGGCGATCGAGATCTCGATGCCGTATTTCTTGGCTGCCGATTTGATGCGCCGCCAGGCCGCATTTCGCTCGGACTGGCTGACATCCTCGACCTGATTGAATCGCGCGACGGCATTGCGAACGTGTCGCGCGTCAGTCAAAGGCTCCTTGCGTTCCTTGGGGAACGCAAACTTCGTCGACGGGATCTCGCGCTCCGCGTGCGAGCTGAGCGGATGCTTTCCGCGCTTGGGTTCCAGGCCGCGGCGACGACGCGATGCTGACACCGCTACCGCTCGCTTGATGTTGCGTCGGGCAGCCGACTTCTGCCGCGTGGTTGCCATGACATTACCTCCCTAAACAGGGTTTCTGATCAGATAACGCGTGAGGCGCACACGAGACTGAGGTGAATTACGAGGCTACGCCGCAGTGATGCGCCTTGCCTCTGGTTCCCAATCCCAATCGACTGCCCGACACGCGTCCTTCACCAGACGAATCGCATTTGCTCGAGCGGTTTCCTCATCGTTGGCCTCAACACTCACGGCGACGATTCGAAGAGCCAGATCGTCGCCGTATCCGATGTAGGCAGGCCGGCTGTCATCGGGAAGTCGACGGACGATGTCTTGTGCCTTCGCCTCATCAGGGGCGCCGGTAGTCACGTTCACCCGCCACTTTTGAGCCATGCATCTAGCGTAGTTCGGCATCAACGCGAGGTGGGATCTTTGAACGTGCCCGGATTTGTGAAGCCCCGGGTTGGATTTTCGAACCTCGGCGACGCACGGTCCTGGCCCGTGCGCAGTCTAAAGGCGGGCAGCTCCGCTTACGGAGCGGGCAGAAGCCGAAAGCGGCGACCCCCGGGTCCGCGCATTGAGTTGAAATGACGGTGATCGAGCGTGAGCACATCGAGAACTCCGTAGCGCTCGGCGAGAACCACGATCGAAGCGTCGGCGAGTCCAATCTCGAGGCTGGGATAACTCCTCAACACGACGAGAGCTGAAGCCACGTCCTGAGCGCTGAAGGGCTCCAGCCGGTAGGCACCTCTGGCGACCTCATCAAGAAGGGCACGCTGCGCCCGGTTGCTCACCCTGACGGCGAGCAAGTAATCCAGCTCGGCCAAGACGAAAGGCGATAGAAGCAACGGCGGGCTGGACTCGCGAATCGCCGCAGCAGCTTGGGCATGGTGCGTCTGGCTGCTGTCGAGGGCAGCCAATAAACCGCTCGTGTCGAGGAGAATCACCTCTCGCCGAAGCCATCGAGATCTCTGTCGACGTTCTCGGCCAAGTCAGGTTTGCCGCTCTTGAAAAGGGGCAGTTTCGGCTTGGCATGCCGGGCTTCAAGCAGCCGCTCAAGCCCCTCCCGGATCAAGTCGGCCTCCGATCGACCCTCTTCATGCGCGGCTCGAGCAAGGGTTCGCTTCAACGATTCGGGCAGGTAAATGGTGGTCCGCTGCACGCCATACATAGTGCCATACGATGGGAAATCTGTGACAAGGACGTGGCACGGACCGCGAGCCGTCAAACATTAATTGACGCTCTTGAGTTCAAAACTGGTCGGGGGCCCGGGATTTGAACCCGGGGCCTCACGGTCCCGAACCGGCGTCATGCAGTGTCCTCTCGTGTCCTCTGCTGTCCGCGCGGTTCCTCCTGTACTTGAATTGGATCGTCTTCGTGTCCTCCCGTGACCTCGTGTATCCGCCTGGTTCCGTGAATGCGTGACACGGCTGTGACCTCCAGGGGCCTCGGAGACTGACTCCCGATCGTCTGTCGCACCCAGCTTCGACTCATACGCGGAGGACTCGCGACTAGTCAGTGAAGTCCTGAACGCCGGCCCACGCTCCGAAGGACTCTTCGCCGAACCTTAGCGGTCCGCCAACAGTTGCATACAGAGCAGGTCGGTCAACCACTGCTTCCACTCGACCACAGTCCACCCTCGACGGGCCGTGAGGTCCGCGTAGGCCTCGACAGTGTTTACCGCTCGGATGATGTCGACGCCGCGCGACGGCGTCAAGCCGTCGCGGAGTGACCTAAGGGCTGCCAGGCGATCGATGACGACGCCGAAGAACTCATCACGCCCTCGATCGCGCGCCGCGACCGACTCAGGGTCGCTTGGCAGGGCCGGCCCGACTGCAGCCACGAAAGGACTGATGCGGCTCAGCACATCGGCGGTGGCTTCGACGAACAGAGCAACCACCCTTTGTGGGTCGGTCTCCTGGTGCATTTGTGCCATCCATGGCCGTTGGCCCGATAGCGCTAAAGATGGGTCACCAAGGATCATTCGGCTCTCCACCTCAGCCAGAAGACGGGCTTTGGTCCCAAAAACGAAGTAGACGGTCTGCACTGCAACCCCCGCCGTCTCCGCGACCATCTGCATGGTGGTCGCTTCGTAGCCGCTCGTGCCAAACAGGTGGTAGGCCATCTCGAGAATGCGACGGCGGGTCTGTGCGGCCTTCTCGCGCCGGCCTGCCCTGGTCGCAGGCGGCTTGACATCCACTCGATAGAGATTACACTAGTGGCGCCACCAGTAGAACCACCAGTTCCCAGACTGAACGCCGGGAGAATCCATTTCGCGACCCAATGAAAGGGACTCCTTGGCGGCTAGGGGGCCGTAGCCCCGGACCCAGTAACGCTATGAAAAAGGAGCCCAAGATGCGTCGCAAAATGATCGGTCTTGCTACTTGAGCGCTGACTGGCGCTTGCGATGGGGTGCGATGGCATTCGCGATCTACGGCTTTTTGTGGGTGCCGATGCTGTTCTCACCCCACCCGCTGTCCGACCCCAGCCACGGCCGCGAGCTTGCCCTCGGCGCCAATAGCCTCGAATGGCGATTGGCGACCTTCTTGGCAGTTGCCTCGTTTGCCCCGCTCCAGCTGGGCGCACTCGCCCTCCACACACACTTGGCTCGTACCCCCGGTAGACGCTGCTCGTTGGTCGGGTTGATTTGGATTCTCGCTTTGATCCCTATCTTCGCGGCGTTCGCGGGCTTCGGGAGCTTCGGCATCCCTGCAATCGGGGCCCTTGTCGCCTCCGGTCACGTTGAGGCGCTTCAGGTTCTCGACCAGCTGTACAAAGAGCCCTTCGTCGTCTTTCCCTTCTTGGCCGCAATCATCTACCCATGGGGACTGGCGCTGTTCGCGGTCGGTATCTGGCTATCCGGAACTATGACGCGCTACCTTAGCGGACTTCTGGTAACCGTTTCATTCGTATCCACGGCGAGTTTTCTGGATGTCAATTTGGCACAAGTCGCGGGCCCATTCGTGCAGATCGCAATGGGCTTGTTGCTTGCGATATCTCTCTTCCGTGCTGCTTCCGGCCCAGCCGAACCAATCTCAGGCGCGGTGCTGTCAGGCCGGAGGCCGCGCGAGTTTGAGAACTAAGGGAGCGCTGCCTTGAGCATTTTCCGAAAGGCTTTTTCCGTGGCTTGCGTGGTCCTGATGTTCCAGTTCTTCGCCCAGCTTTATCTCGTCGCTGCGGCTGTCCTCGCGATCTTCCAAGCCGACGACAATGCGAAGGACGTCTTCTCCGCGTTCAAGAGTGCCGACACATTTGCCGGACTCCACCGGGCGAACGGCGACCTCATTGCGCTGACAATCCTCGTCATGATCGGTTGCTCGTTCGGGGCGCGTTATCCGTGGCGGAAACCATCGTGACCGCGATTCTTTTCCTTCTGCTCTTTATCCAGTCAATCCTGGCTTACACGGGCATTCCGCTTCTCTCGGGACTGCACGGGGTGAATGCGTTGATCATGATCGGCCTCGGCGGCTACCTCACGGGTCGCAACTGGGCCTTCGCCCGTCAGACGGGGGTCCCTACGACAATGCCGTGAAGAGTTCGCGGACCACGAGAGTCGCTACTGCGAATTCATGCCGACGACCTGACGATGTTGGGATCGGAAAATGGTTGGTAGGGAGGCTGACGCGATGAAGGGACTGCGCCTGGCTGGAATCCTGTGGCTTGTCGCCGGCGTAATGAGTGTCGTCCTGACCATCGTGTTTCGCACCGAGGCCCTGCAGTGGGTTCTGACGATCGCCAGTGGGGTAGTTGCGGTAGTACTCGGTCTCTGGCTCAGCGTTCGGCCGAACATGGCCATCGTGCCTTGGTCGATCGCGGTCGGAATCGCCTGGCTGATCATCTATGCGGTGCTCACCACGCAACAGGCCGGCGAACTCGTCGCCTGGTCCACCGACGTCTTCCTTGCGGTCATCGGAGTCGCGGCGGCGGTCGTGGCGTACGCAGCCGCGAGAGTAACCCCAACAGCAGGCGGCCCGCCCTAGAACTCAACCAAAATCGAAATCAAGGGTGGCCACTTGGGCGGCGTAGCTCTTAAATAGGCCTTCGCCGGCATTTCTTGCGGTCAGTTCAATTAAGGGAACTTTCGTCGGGGGCCCGGGATTTGAACCCGGGGCCTCACGGTCCCGAACCGTGTTAGTGACGTGTCCTCCAGTATCGCGGCTCCTCAAGTGTCGGCTCGTATTTGATTGCTGTCTGCTTCGTGTCCTTCCGGGTCCTCCCAGATCCTCCTGGTTCCGGGATTCTGTGCCCCGGCTGTGCCCCGGCAAAGGTCCAGAACGGCTTCGAGAATGGCCGAACTTGACGAAGGCCACTAGGCTCTCTGATAAGCGCTCCGCGATCAACATGATCGTCGGAAAGTGCGTAAACCCAGAGGGCACGTCCGGCATAATCGACGCATCTAAGACGCTTAGTCGCTCTGCGCCGTGAACGCGTCCCTCCGCGTCCACGACGGCTCACGCTCTAGGGAGCCAGAGACGCAGAAACGTTGGAGGTCGGGTCGAGCCATCACCTCGCAGGCATCGTCGATGCTCAAGCACTATTCGCGAAGTTATGGAAAAAATACGGCGGGGGCGTTAGGCAATCCCCGAGTCCTCACGGGTGAACGCGAATGATCGTCTTTCCCTTGATCCGCTCGGTCGGGTTGAAGGCGGCAACCGCATCGTCAAGGGCAGCCACATTGCCGATGTTAGTCCGCAGCCGACCATCCCGGACCCGCTGGATGAGCTCACTCAACTGGGCGCGATCGGGTACAACGACGAAGTCGATAGTCAAGCCGTCAGTAGGCCGCGCCTCGGTCGGGCCGGTAATGGTCACCAGCGTTCCTCCGGCCCGAATCATGCCCGCAGACCGCTTCGCGATGTCGCCGCCGAGGACATCGAAAACCAGATCGACCCCGCCGACATCTTCCAGGGCGTCGCTATCGAGGTCGACGAACTCCTGCGCGCCGAAGT
>VBEF01000049.1 GCA_005881275.1 Chloroflexota bacterium | reverse complement strand
AGGCCTGACCGGCAGCCGCTCGAGGATCGTGCCGTCGTCCAGCTCCTTCCATAACAAGAGGACGTACGTGCGCATGGTCTTGTCGTCGACCCAGTTGCGTGGGATCGCGTCGACCAGCTTCTTCAAGCCCTTGTGATCGGTGATCAGCACCATGATCGGCATGCCGGTACGCTCCTCCAGCGCCTTCTCTATCCTCGCTCCGAGCTTCTGGGTGTCCGACGCCCGGGTCGAGAAGATGACGTTGCCTGAGTTGATATATGTCCGCACGTCTGACAGGCCGAGGTCGACGAGTGCCTCCTTGATGGCCGCCATCGAGACGATGGTCTTCCCCCCCACGTTGATTCCCCTCAGAAACGCGACGTAGACCATCCAGCCGCCAGTTTGACCGGGGTGACAGCCAGCAGGGAATACCTGGTTCTCCGCATCGCTTGTGCCCAGTGATGGAACAGTGGCCGCCGATTGCATGCACCGACGCCCTCATCAAACTGATTGACCTGGAGCGCGAATGTTGCGCCTGGATCCAATTCGGTGTTACTCGCGATCCGATCGCGGGCGAGGCGGACGTCGTGCTTACCGCTGAGGGTGAAGGCGAAGCGGTCCTCGCCGGGATGTTCGTCGCCGGGTAGGACTTCTTGAGTCAGTACCTCGCTCTAGCGGCGCCAGCCCTGGCGTTCCGACTGGTGACAACTCGATCTGCACTGGAGCCTGCGGTCGCCTCTAATTCGCCGACCGCCGTGCCCTGACCTCCAAGTAACGTCGCGCGGCCACTCCTGTCCAGACCAGTTCCACCACGCCGAATGGCCAAGCCCCAGACATGAAGCCGTACGCGCTTGATAGGAGACACCCCACTGCGAAGGCAAGCACAAAGCTGGGATGTCGGCGCTCGAATGCGTACATGGCCATCATGAAAGTGAGCGCAATAACTCCGAAAGCGGTGATGGCCGGACTGCTCACTGCTACCTCCCGATAAGAACCGACTAAGGCGGACAAATAGAGACGAAGTCTGAAGGTGAGGACTTACACGCCGCTCGTACCAATAGGTGGAATGTCAAACATCTCCGACAGGTCACTGCGTGTCGGGGCGAAGCTGTCAAACGTAGCCGTCAAATGCCGCGACTGTGATGCACCTGGCAGACCACCCGCAACATCTAGATCGATGTCGGGTAGCAGGGGCTACATGATGGTGCTCGCACATGATGGTCGCGGGAGCGTGACAAATCAGCCGACGTAGTTGTGACGAATCAGCCGAAGGTGTGTAACGCATCAGCCGAAGGCCTTTTGAGACCTGTCAGCGGAACTTGCACAACATGATGGTGCTCGCGCAGGGAGTCGAACCCTGAACCTTGGGATTAAGAGTCCCCTGCTCTGCCAGTTGAGCTACGCGAGCGCGCCGGTGGGGATCGACTGTCGATTTTAAGGGTCTCGAGCGATTAACACCCTGGGTTCAAATCGGCCCTGCGGCTGCATAGCTTGGTTCCATGCCCGCACGCATTCCGCTTGACGTCGACCTGGAGGACAAACTTCTTTACGGTCTGACCCCGACCAGGCTCGCGTACCTCGTCGTCGCGCTGCTCGCTGCATTCTCGCTTTGGTCCGCCCAGTGGGCTTCAATCCCGATCCGCGCAGCCGCCGCGATTGTTCTGCTCATCGTCGGCGTCGTTGCAGCCTGGGGTCGGTGGCGTGCGAGAGCGGTGGACGGCTGGCTGTTCGATGTGGCGGTCTTCTTTGTCGCGACCTACCGCGTGCGGTGGAATCGTCCACGCCTGATTTCGCGCCTCTTGCGCAAGACTCGATGATCCGCGTCGGGCGGCGCGAGCCTGCCGCGCTCTGGACCGCACCCGCCCGGATGAGGGTGATAACAACAGCGACGATCGGGTTTGCCGGCGCCGCGGAGGACGATCGTCGGCGATGGCTCAACGGATTTCGGCGCTTGCTCGACAGCCTGGATGCTCCCCTCCAGGTGGTGATCGATGTGGAGCCGGGATCGGGCCAAGCAGAAGGATTCACGTCCGCGATTCCGTCCGGTTACGAGGACATGCGCGGGGCTGACATGTGTTTTGCGGAAGAGATCCGACGCTCCCACTCATCCCACCGCGTCACTACATCGCTCACAACAGATGCCGGGCACTGTTCGCGAGTGCAAGCCGCCCTCACAGACATGGGAATCCAGATCACCGCTCTCGAACCACCGGCGGATATCGCGTTCGGCCGTGAGTTGACCTCGTGTTTCCAGAACTCGCGCGGCTTCAGCCGCGCCTGGTACGTCGAACGCCTTCCGGGTACCGACCTCGACCCCGGATGGCTCTTCCGGCTCCTGCCTCCCCGTCTTGGAGTCAGCCTCGCTTGGCATGCAGTTCCGCTCCCTGCGGCCTGGATCGTCAGCTACCTCCAGCGTCAGCTGATCAACATGCGCGCGACGCAGCTGGTCGGCGCGAATGGCGGTATCGCGGATCCCTCACTTGCGGGCGCTCTGCCGAACACTGAGGACCTGCAACGCCGCCTGGCTTCCAGCCAGGACAAGGCTTTTCACGTTTCCGTCTATCTGTCTCTAACCGCTCCTACAATCGCCCAGCTCGAGCTCGGTTCTCGGAGGATCGAGTCCGCCGCCCAGGCGATTCTCTGCCAGCTGCAGCCATGCACTTTCCGCATGCTCGACGGATATGTCGCGACGCAACCCGGTGGCGAAGATCGATTGCAGCGGAAGCGTGTCCTCGATTCAACCGCCCTTGTCACCTTCTTTCCGTGGCATGAGCCGGATCTCCAAGAGGCCGCCGGTGTCTTCATCGGCCGCAACAGAGCCACCGGCGCGCCGGTCCTCATCGATACCTTCGACCAAAGCCGCTACGCGAACGCGAACATCGGCGTCTTCGGGCATTCCGGAGCAGGCAAGACCTACCTGCTGTCCACCCTTGCCATGGGCGCGCTCGGCCGTGGCATCCAGGTGTACATCGTCGATCCAGAACACGAATACGGAAACCTGGCCCTGGAGCTTGGTGGGGTAGACGTCCGGCTTGCGCTCGGATCAGGGCACGCGCTCAACGTGCTCGATTTACGACCGTCTGACCGGCGTGACGAGGGCTGGCTCGGACCCGCGGCTGCGGACGCCGTCGATCTGTGCGCGTGCCTCTGTGGTGGGCTTGACGAGGCCGAGCGCGCGCTCGTCGAAGGCGCTGTACGACAGACCTACGACGAGGTTGCGCAACCCGTCCTGGGTGATGTTGCGGACCGCGTACCACGCAACGCCCGTGTGGCCGTCATTCTTCACCGCTGGGTGCATGGCAGCCTCGGCCAGATGTTCAGCGCCGCGACGAACGTCGACCTCGAGGCGCCGATCGTGGTATTTGGGATGCGCGAGTTGCGTGACGAGATGGTCGCACCGGTCCATTTCCTGCTCGCCGAAGCGCTGTGGACCCGCATCAAGCGCAAGGATCGGCGCCGCATGCTGGTCGTGGACGAGCTCGGGCTCCTCTTCGAGGACTCGACGATTCGACGTTTTGTGGTGAGCCTGGCGCGCAGGATTCGCAAATATGACGGGTCGCTCGTCTTCGCAACCCAGAACCCCGGCGACCTGCTCAGCTCAGACCAGGGCTCCGTCGTGGCAACCAACCCGGCGATGGTCTTTTTCGGCGCTCAGCGTCCGGGCGAAGCCGCCAAGTTGCAGGACGCGTTCCACCTCAGCCCTCACCAGCGAGCATTCATGGAGGCCGCAAATCGCGGCGATTTCCTGCTCGCCGCCGGCTCGGACCGGCTCGCGGTCAGAGTCACCGCGCCGCCCTGGCAGGAGGAGGCGATGAGGGTGGCGCGAACTGCGGCAACGCCGCCTTCCTGACGCGTAGGCTTACCATGCGGTGGCTCGAGTCCTTCATTTCCAGCTGTACGGCCTTCCCGAACACCGTCTCGAAAGGCTGCACGCGCAGTTCGACATGCTCGGAAGCGCGCGTGTATGGCGGAGCGGCGCGCCTTGGGTCGCCAGCTCGCAATCGCGCAGTCTTTTCGAGATGGAGTTCTTCCGCCACCTCAAGAACGCACTTCGAGTCGGGGAGATTGCCCGGCGGACAGTCGCTCGAGGACGTGCTGGCGAAGCGACCCGTAATCAAGAAGGTCCAGGGCGAGCGCATCTTCTTCTATCCGCCTGCCTTCCGGCTGCACTCCCAGGGCCCGCCCAGCCCCGAGTGGGCGTATGCGCTGTGCGGCATCCGCGCCTATGCGCCGACGTTGCTCGAGGCCGAGCAAGAAGCGTTGAAGATCTTGCGTGGATTCGGGCACCTTGGCGGCTGAGACCGGAGTAGTCACCGAAGGCTGCATCAGCTGCGCCGACGGAACAAAGCTGGCCTATCGAGCATGGCCTGTGTCGGCGGCGAATCTGACGTTGGCGGTCGTGCACGGACTTGGCGAGCACAGCGGACGTTACGAGCGATTAGCGCGCGGCATGGCGAAGTTCCAGATCGCGACGTACGCGATCGACCTGCGCGGGCACGGCAAGAGCGACGGCCAGCGCGGCCACATCGACTCATGGGAGCAGTGGACCGATGACGCCGCCAATTTCGTGAAGCACGTAGAGACGCAGGCATCCAGCGAGGTCGTGCCGCTCGGCCACTCATTTGGCGGGGTGGTGATGCTGAGCACGGTGCTCGGCGGCAGAGTACCGAATGCGAAGCGCTTCATCCTGTCCAGCCCGGCGTTGAAGCTGAAGGTCAAAGTCCCCGCCTGGAAGGCAAGCCTCGCCATGGTGCTGTCCAAAGTTGCGCCCAAGCTCACCATGAGCAACGAGGTGGACCCCGGCACCGTCTCGCGGATCCCGGAGATCGTGGAGGCGTATCGCACGGACCCGCTCGTCCACAGCAAGATCTCGAGCCGCCTCTACGGCGAGTGGCAGAGCGCGGCAGCCGAAAGCCTTGACCGCGCAGGCGAGATCAAGATTCCCTTCTTGATCCTGGCCGGGACCGACGATCGGTTGATCGACCCGGTGGGCAGCCGGGAGCTGAACGCCAAAGCCCCGCTGATGAGCGAGCTACACCTTCTGCAAGGCCGCTATCACGAACCCTTCAACGACGTCGGCAGCGATGAGGCCTTTGCGATGATTGCGGAGTGGCTTCGGAAGTGATCGCCGCGGCCGTGCTCGCGACGAGCCTCAACCTCGAGCCCGGTTCATGGCTGGCCTGGATCGTGGTCGGCCTGATCGCCGGCGCGATCGCCGCCCGCGTCGTCGCCGGACGGGGTTTCGGCTGCCTCGCCGATATCGTGGTCGGCGTTGCGGGGGCGATCATCGGGGGTTTCGTCCTGAGCACCTTCTTCGGTGCGAGCGGCAGCGTCGGATTCTTCGGCAGCATCGTCGTCGCATTCATCGGAGCAGCGGTTCTCCTTGCCGCCTTGAAGCTCTTGACCGGAGGGCGCCTCTAGCCGGCCGCTGCTCTCAGCTCTTCCTCCGGCTCCGTCGCAGCGGTCGAGCTTGCTCGCGGGCGGCCTCGAATCAACAGGGCGGTCACGGCGGTGAAGGCCAGGAACGCGATGGGCACGACGAAGGTCGCCTTCATCGCGTCGATGTACGCGAAGACGAAAACGTCGTGGGCGACGGCCACGATCTGACTCGCCGCCGCGGGAGGAATGTTGCTGGGAAGCCTGGCTCCTGCCTCGCCAGTTCCGATCTCGAAGCCCTTCGACGACACGGAGGTGAACGCGGCGATGAATGAGTCGCGGAACGCGGGCGGCAGGTCCTTCGCGTGGGCGACCGCCTGGCTGTGCAGCGTGCTTGCGAGCTGGTTCTGCAGGATGGCACCGATCACCGCGCTGCCGATCGCGGCGCCGAGCTGACGAATCGTGTTGAGGACTGAGGATGCCGCACCAGCGACGCGCGGCTCGATGTTCCGCATGGCGACCGTCGTCATAGGCGCAAACGTCATCCCGATGCCCGCCCCGGCGATGATCGCCGGCACCAGGAAGTTGATCCAGGTCGAGTCGGGTCCCGCGATGTACGCGATCAGCCCGATCCCGGTGGTGAATAGGGCGATGCCTGTCATGAGGATGTACTTGCCACCGATGCGGTCCGAGAGACGACCGGCAAACGGCGCCGTGAACATCGATGTCAGCGACATCGGCGCCAGGGTCAGGCCGGCGACAAGCGCGGAGAAGCCGCGCACCGACTGGAGGTAGATGGTGATGGGCAGGAATGCGCTGAGCATGCCGAAGCTGATCGCGGCGGCGATCCAGTTGGCGACCGTGAAGTTGCGGTCGGCAAACAGCGACAGCGGCACAAGCGGCTCGGCCTGGAAGCGCTCCCAGATGACGAACAGGACCATCAGCACAACGCCCGCACCGATGAGCTCGGGGATCGTGATCGGGTACGACTCGATCTGGCCCCAGCTGTAGCGCTGACCCTCGATCAGGCCGAACACGATCGCAAAGAGTCCGGCGGTCGCGACCGCGGTGCCGACGAAGTCCCAACCGTGGTGTCGGCCCGGGCGAAGGTCGGGGATGATCAGAAAGGTTGCGATCAACGCCGCGATCCCGATCGGCACGTTGATGAAGAAGATCCACCGCCAGTCTATGTAGGTGATGATCGCGCCGCCGATGGTGGGTCCGGCCAGCGTTGCCAGGCCGGCCACGCCACCCCACACACCGAATGCCGCGCCGCGGCGCTCCGGCGGAAAGATCGTGGTCAGGATGGCCAGCGTCTGCGGTGTCAGCAGCGCGCCGCCAACCCCTTGCAAGATGCGAGCCCCGATCAGCTGTGTGGGGTTCTGTGAGAAGCCGCACAGGGCGGATGCGACCGTGAAGACGAAGAGCCCGATTGCAAAAAGGTTGCGCTGTCCATACAGGTCACCGAGGCGACCGGCCGTGATCAGCAGCACCGCGTAGACGAGGATGTAGGCGTTGAGGACCCAGAGGATCTGATCGAGCGTGGTGTTGAGTCCCGTGCTCATCGCCGGAATCGCCACGTTCACGATCGTGGTGTCCAGCAGGATCATGAAAAATCCCGTGGTCAAAACCAGCAGAACCAGCCACGGATTAGTGCGCGCCTGTGCCATGTCTTCTCCTCAATGTTTCAAGGCCGTGCACCGTACCGGTGCTCCACTCCAGCCGTCCTTCCGATATCTCGTCCGCGATCTTGCGAACCCATTTGCGCTCCGCTTCGAGCATCGCGATCTTGTGCTCCAGCTCGATCAGCGCGAGACGCATGAGGCCATGCGCCTGCAGCTCGTCCAGGATTCGCGAGAGCTTGGCGATGGTCGCCCCAAGCGCTGCCTCGCGCGTCTCCAGGTGAGCTGCCGCCTGCGCCGCCCCGAGGTGATGCATGAACATCAGGCCGGCGGCAAAGTGCGGATACTCGCGACGCGGCCGGGCGACGATATCGCCGACAACCTGAATCAAGACCTCGCGTCCTGAGTCGGTGAGCTTATAGACCGTTCGCTCGGGCCGCCGCCCTTCCTTCTCCCGCTCCAAGGGAAGGATCCAGCCGTTTCGCTCGAGCATGTCGACCGTGTGGTAGAGCGACCCGAAGTTGAGCCGGATGAACTCGTCCTGGTGCCTCTCGCGCATGGTCGCGGCGAGCTCGTAGGGGTGCATCGGCCGCTCGTCCAGCAGCTGGAGGATGGACAACGCCAGCGGAGAGACGTCAATACTCGCTTCCGACATATTCCGAATGGAATATACCGACCCTGGACGGATGGCGTCAAGTTTCAGGTCACAGCAAATTCACGGCGGATTCCCCGAAACCCTGAAGTCGAAAAGCGTGTAACTCCGGTTGATGCATACCGAGGTGGCCCTGGATCCGCGCCGCATGGGCGAGCTTCCCCGCGCCAAGGTGCTCTCGGCCGTCCAGCTCGTCCACGAGGCGAGCGGTGGCGACCTCGATGCGTTTGAGCAGCTGGTCCGGAGCCTCCAACGCAGGGTGTACGGCTTCGCCTACCAGCACCTGCGCGACATGGAGGAGGCGCATGACCTCGCGCAGGAGATCTTCGTCAAGCTGTACCGCAACCTGGCTCGCTACGACCTAGAGCGACCTTTCGAGCCCTGGTTCTGGAAGCTCGCGGCCAACGCCGCAATCAACTACCGCCGCAAGCGTGTGCCCCTCCCGGTCGAGCTTTCAGAAGAGACCCCTGATGGCGAGGCGCACCGCCAGCACGACCCTGCGCTCCTCCAGGCGCTCGCCCAGCTCGATCCCGCTTATCGCTTGCCGATCCTTCTTCACTACTACGCAGACCTTTCGCTCGAGCAGGTGGGCCGCAGCCTCAACCTCTCGTGCCTGCGATCAAATCGCGCCTGCACCGAGCGCGGGCCCAGCTCCGCAACTCGCTCGCTGATGCGGAGGTAACCCTGTGAGCGAGATCAAAAGCCTCACGTGTTCGCGCGCGCGGACCCTGCTCGAGCCGTATGCCGACGGGGAGCTGACGCGCGATGATCCCCGCCTCGCAACCTCCGTACGCGAGCATCTGGCCGGCTGCGCCGATTGCCGCCGCCAGCACGAGCAAGCGATCTCGCTTCCGTTCCGGCTGCGAGCATTGACCTCGCCGCGCCCACCCGACTCGCTGGTCGTGGGAGTCATGCGCTCGATTGCGCCGTCGCGCGTCGCTTATCGGCGCGCGTGGACGCTTCTGGTGCCGGAGTCCATCCTCGCGATGTTCATCCTTTGGTACCTCTCGGGCCTCGACGGCCTCACGACGGTCGCGTCGGGCATCTTCGGTGACCTGCAGGGTCTCGTGGGCTGGGGCTCCGGGTCGGGCCCTCTGCCGACCATTCCGCGCGTGGACGTCCTGCTGCTGCTGGCGCTGATCGCCCTCACCGCCATCGCCGCCTATCACCTCTCCATCCTCGTCCGCCTCGCACCGGGCGGCCTTGCCGGCCGCCGCCCAGCCGGTGAGTGAAGGGCCGCCGCGCCGGCTTCGGCGCTGGGGTTGGCCGCTGCTCATCGGAGCGCTTGCCGCCGCCGGCATTCTGCTCGCCGTTGCGGACATCGCGGCCGGCGGCAGGTCGCCAAACCCCATGACGCAGGCATTCACCGGCAGCGTGGTCGTGAGAAGCGGACTCCCTGCGACACCGGCATCCCAGACGGTTGCATTCGATCGCAGCCAGATCGGCGACCGATTCACCTTCGATTCGCCGATCGGCGGGCTTGGTCCGCTCAACCCGTACCAGGCCGTGCGTGCTTTTTTGAGCAGCGGGGCCGGCCTGGTCCTCCTTGCGCTGGCCGGTCTGGTCGTGTTCCCGACACGCGCTCGGAATGCGGTCGACCGATTGGAGGGAAGTCACGGTGCGGAGATCGCACTGGGTGCTGGTCTTGTGATGATCCTCTTGACGCTCGCGGCCATCACGCTGCTGCGGTTCACGTTGGTGTTCCTAGCGATCGTCCCGATCGTCTTGTTCACCGCGTTGATCGCCGCGCTGTTCGGGGTCGCCTGCATCTCTCTTGCGATCGGGCGCCTCTTGCGCCGCCGTCTGGGTTTGGCGAGCGTGCACCCGCTCATCGCCGCCCTCGCGGGCGCGCTGGTGGTTTTCGACCTCGCGGTCATCCCTTACGCCGGCGTCTTTGCATTTGCCGCATTGGCGATGGCGGGCCTCGGGCTTGCCGTCGTCACGCGCTTTGGGTCGGCCGGTGGCTGGTCTTTCGGCGATTTGAGCTGGTGAATCCGTGACCGTGGAGGAGTGAAGTGATAGTTGGATTTCTGAACAGGACGCGAATCATCGTGGCCGGGCTGGCCATCATTGCCCTTGTGCTCGGCACGCTGATCTATCGCGACATGTTCGTGTCGGGCAAGAACACTGCCAGCTCGCTGAACATCTACACGGTCGCGCGGCGAACCGTCACCTCGACGATCAGCGGCTCCGGCAATGTCGAGCCGCAGCTTCAATCCAACGTGAACTTCAAGGTCGCCGGCACCCTCACCGAGATCGACGTCCACGTTGGAGATCACGTATCGGCCGGCCAGAAGCTCGCGGCCATCGAGTCGAGCGCCCAGAAGAACGCGGTCGATCAGGCCGCGGCCAACGTCGCGACCGCCCAGGCCAACCTGCAGGCCGTTGTGACCCCGGTGACACAAAACCAGGTCACGGAGCTTCAGAACAATGTGGCGAGCGCGCAGCAGACGTACAACGACACCGTCGCTCAGGTCAACCTGACCAACACCCAGGACGCGAACCAGGTCGCCGCGGACCAGAACCAGTTGACGCTGGATCAGCAGACGCTCAGCTTCAATCTCACCTATCAGAACGACCTGCTCCAGCTCAACAAAGACAAGGCGACCTACGGCACGGCGTTGGCCACGTTCAATGGCGACGCGAGCTGCGCCGGGGTGGCCTTTGCGAATTACTCGGCGCAGTGCCTCGCCGAGTACACCGCGGTCTCCTCCGCGCAAACCGCCGTTGCGCTCGACCAGGGCAAGGTGAATGTCGACACGGCGCAGGTCACCGCCGACCAGACAAAGGTAAACGTGGACACGGCGAAGCAGCAGACCGACCGGGCGACGGGCCAGCGCAGCATCAATCAGGCCGCGGCCTCGCTGACCAGCGCCCAGGACCAGCTCAGGACTCAGACCGAGACGAAGCCGAATCAGATCGCGTCCGCGAGGGCGCAGGTCGCGAGCGCGCAGGCCGCCTTGCAAACCGCCCAGCAGAACCTCAACAACACGACCCTCGTCGCTCCGATGGACGGCGAGGTGAACAGCATCAATGGCGTGGTCGGTGAAGGCGTCTCGCCTGGCGGCGGAACCACCGCAGAGGCTCCGGGCACGCAGGCGCCCCTGCCGACAAGCAGCGCGTCGACCGGGTTCATGGTGATCGGCGACGTCAGCGGGATGGACGTCGTGATCCCGTTCGCCGAATCGGACGCCTCCAGGCTTGCCTTCAACCAGGACGCGCAGGTGACCTTCGACGCGGTCGCCAACCTGACGATCAGCGGCCACGTCATTGCGGTCGCCACCGCCGCCACCAACGCCAGCGGCGTCGTGAACTACTACGTCACGATCGCGCTGAACCAGACCAACAAGGCCCTGAAGCAGGGCATGACGGCGAACGCCGCGGTCACTGTCAGCAAGGCAACCAATGCGATCGTCGTCCCCAACCTCGCCATCAGCCACGTCGCCGGACAAGCTTTCGTCAACGTCTACGCCGGCGGCCAGCAGGTCCAGACTCCGATCGAGACCGGCGTCGTGGGCGACCAGTTCACTGAAGTGACAGGTGGTCTCAACGAAAGCGAGCAGGTGGTCATCCCGACGGTCAAGGCCGCCTCTGGCACCGGAAACACACGCGGGGGCGGTGGTCTCGGCGGCGGTGGCGGCGTCCAGGTCAGAGGATGATCACCCTCGAAGGCGTCACCAAGACCTACCGCATGGGCAGGCTGGAGGTGCCGGCGCTTCAGGGCATCGACCTGCACATAGGGCAAGGCGAGTTCGTCGCGATCATGGGCGCGAGCGGCTCGGGCAAGTCCACGTTGATGAACATCCTGGGCTGCCTCGATGTCCCGACCAGCGGTCGGTACCTCCTCGACGGCACTGACGTCGCCAAGTTCGACGACGACCAGCTTGCGCGCATCCGCAATCGGAAGATCGGGTTTGTCTTCCAGAGCTTCAACCTGATCCCGCGCACGAGCGCCCTGCACAACGTGGAAATGCCGCTCGTGTATGCGGGCGAGCGGGGACGCACGGAGCGTGCGCGCGAGGCGCTTGGATCGGTCGGACTCGCAGATCGCGTCCACCACCAGCCGACCGAGCTCTCGGGCGGGCAGCAGCAGCGAGCTGCGATTGCGAGGGCGCTGGTAACCAACCCCGCGATCTTGCTCGCCGACGAGCCCACCGGAAACCTGGACAGCGTCTCGAGCGTCGAGATCATGCGGCTGCTCGCCAACCTGAATGCCGAGCGTGGCCGCACCGTCATCCTGATCACGCACGAGCAGGACATCGCGCGCTTCGCCAAGCGAGTGGTCGAGCTGCGCGACGGTCGAATCGTCCGCGACGCGATGAGCGCCGCATGAACCTGTTCGAAGCCCTACGCATTGCGGGCAACGGCCTACTCGCCAACCGCCTGCGCAGCGCGCTGACCACGCTCGGAATCCTCATCGGCGTCACGGCGGTCATCCTCCTCGTCGCGGTCGGCAACGGCGCGAGCGTGCAGATCAACAACCAGGTCCAGTCCCTCGGCGCCAACGTGATCTATGTCTATCCGTCCAACGCTCGCGGCACGGGTGGCGTCTCACAGGGCTTCGGCACCGGCCAGACCCTCACTCAAGCCGACGTCGATGCGATCAACAACCGGCAGCAGGCGGCCGATGTCGTGGCTGCGATCCCGATTGCGCAGTCTGGCGGTCAGATCACCTACGGCAACCAGAACTACTTCGCGCCCACGACCGGAACAACACCCGCGTTTCCAACCGTGCGCAACTACACCCTGGCGCAGGGATCGTTTTTCACCGATGACGACGTGAACGCGCGCCACCGGGTCGTTGTGCTGGGTCAGACCGTGGTCGACAACCTGTTTGGCTCGACCGATCCGATCGGCCAGACGATCAAGATCAGCCGCCAGAGCTTCCGCGTCATCGGCGTCTTCGCGAGCAAGGGCGGCACCGGATTGGGCTCGCAGGACAACGTCGTGGTGGCACCCATCACGACGGTTTGGGCCTACCTGACTGGCGCGCGGGGCAAGGTTATCAGCCAGATCGTCGCCTCGGCATCATCACCCTCGGTCGTGACGCAGGCCGAGACCGAGATCACGACGATCCTCTTGCAGCGCCACCAGATCTCCGATCCAACGCAGGCGGATTTTCAGCTGCAGAGCCAGCAGGACATCCTGACCCAGGCCAACTCGATCGCCACCGCGCTGACACTTGTGCTCGGCGCGATCGCCGGCATTTCGCTGGTGGTCGGAGGGATCGGAATCATGAACATCATGCTGGTCACAGTCACGGAGCGGACGCGCGAGATCGGCATCCGCAAGGCGATCGGCGCCCGTCGCCGCGACATCCTGATCCAGTTCTTGATCGAAGCGATGGTGCTAAGCGGCCTCGGAGGAGCGCTGGGCATCGCGGTCGGAGCGCTGCTTGCCAACCAGGCGCCCAACATCCCGGCCATCGCGAGCTCCAACTTCCCGACGCCGATCGTCTCGGTGCCGTCGGTCGTGCTGGCGTTCTCCGTGTCTGTGGCCATCGGACTTTTCTTCGGTATCTATCCAGCCAACCGGGCGGCACGGCTGCACCCGATCGAAGCCCTCAGATACGAGTGAAGGAGTGAGAGCGTGAAGGTTTACGTAGTCGCTTTGCTGTTGGTCGTGGGAATCCTCGGAGGTTTCTACGGCGGTTACAAGATCGGGCACAACAACGTCAGCGCAAACACGACCGGCCAGACCACGCAGAACAGCCGAGGCGGCAATGTTGCCGGCGCAGGCCTCGGTGGAGGTCGCGGTGGTGCAGCCGTGTGTCCGAGCCCAGGCGCCCCGACTCCATCACCGGGCAGCCGCGCCGTGGCCACTGGCACCATCACCGGTCTCACCTCCAGCACGCTTACCATCACCAACCCCAACTGCGACGTCAAGGTCGCGTTTGACCCCACGGTGCAGATCTCGCGGCAGGTCGTTGGCAACACCGGCGACTTGAAGGACACCCTCACCGTGACAATCGTTGGGACACGTCAGGCGGACGGCAGCATCAAGGCGACCACGATCCAGATCGGCAACGCTACTTTCAACGTCGGCAACCAGTCGCCGCCGCCAGGCGGAGGTTAGGCGCCCGTCTCGCCTCCCAGCGGTTTCTCGAACCAGGCCACGTCCCAGTAGCGGCCGAACTTGCGTCCCTGCTCGGTGTAGAGCGCCACGCGCTTGAAGCCGAATCTTTCGTGCAGCCCGATCGACTGCGGGTTGGGAAGCGCAATACCGGCGTAGGCACGATGCAGGTCTTGGTCGTCGAGCGACTTGAAGAGCGCCTCGTAGAGCCTCGAACCGGCGCCCTTGCCGATCGCCTCCGGCGCCAGGTAGATGCTGGTCTCGACAGAGGTTTCGTAACCGGGTTTGGGACGGAAACGGCTGCTGCACGCATAACCGATCAAGTGATTTTCTTCGAGCCCCACGAAAAGCCGGTAGCGTCCGCTCGTGCCGTAATGGCTGAACCAGTCGCGGCGGGAGCCCATTTCTAAGGGTTCGAGGTCAAACGTGTAGTGCGACTGGACGACGTAGTGGTTGTAGATCTCGTTGATCGGTTCGAGGTCGTCCTCGGTCGCCGGCCGGACCTCGACGCGGGCGTAGATCACCGCGAATCAGTTTATTTCCGACAATTGGCGGCATGGATCGGGTCGAGCTGCGCGGGATGTCCTTCCAGGGCCGTCACGGCGTGCGGACGGCGGAGCGCGAGCAGCCACAGGAGTTCAAGGTCGACATCGAGCTAGAGGCGGACCTCGCCGAGGCGGGGCGGACCGACCGGCTGGCGGACACCGTCGACTACACGGCGGTCAGGGCGGTCGCCCGTGAAGTGATCGAAGGAGAGTCGCGCAAGCTGCTCGAATCGCTGGCCTTGGCGATCGCCCAGCGTGTCCTTGCGCTGCCCCGCGTCGAGTCCGTTTCCGTGCGCGTCGCCAAGCGCCCCGCGAGCATGCAGCCCATCGAGGCCGCGGCCATACGTATTAATAGGACGCGCGCATGACCATCGCTTACTTCGATTGCTTCTCCGGCATCTCGGGCGACATGGCGCTCGGGGCGCTGATCGACGGCGGCGCGGACCGTGCCGTTCTCGATGCGACGCTCGAGGCGCTGCGGCTTGGTGATGAAGTCAAGATCGAGGTCAGGCACGAGAATCGCGGCCACGCGGGGGGTACGCGGGTGCTGGTCGGAATCACGGAGCGGACGCCGCGCACCGTGCCTGCCCTGCGCCATGCGATCGAGGACTCCGACGCGCCTGACATCGTGAAGGCGCCCTCCCTGGATGCGATCGATCGCCTGGCCCGCGCCGAAGCCCAAGTCCATGACGCAAAGGTGGAGGAGACGCATCTGCACGAGCTTGGCGGCGCAGACACGCTCGTCGACGTGGTCGGAGCGTTCTGGCTTCTGCATGCCCTCGACGTGCATCGTGTGTACGCCTCGCCGCTTCCGGCACCAAGCGGGCGCAAGAACGGCATGCCTCTGCCCGCACCGGCGAGCCTGCGAGTCCTCGAAGGCACTGGCGCGGTCTTTCAGCCAAGCGGCGAGACGCGGGAGCTGGTGACGCCAACCGGGGCGGCGATCCTTGCCGTGGCGGCGACGTTCGAACGGCCGGCGATGACGCTTCGTCGCGTCGGTTACGGAATCGGCGCGCACACCGCGCCGGGCAACGCCCTTGCGGTGTGGATCGGCGAGGAGGTTGCCCGAGAAACCGGAGTCACGCTGCTCGAGACGAACCTCGACGATATGGCGCCGAATCTCATCGCGGCGCTCGCTGAAGATCTCATGGCCGCCGGCGCGCTCGACGTAACGATCGTCCCCGCGCTGATGAAGAAAGGACGGCCCGGCCATGTGCTGACGGTCATGTCACCTCCGGAGCTCGTGGCCCGCCTCAGCGATCACCTGCTGCGTCACAGCACGACGCTTGGGCTGCGCCTCACCCCGGTGCGGCGGGTGATCGCTGAGCGGCGGATCATCGAGGTCAAGACACCGATCGGCCCGTCGAGGGTCAAAGTCAAAGAGCTCGACGGCCGAGCCGTCGACGTCGCGCCCGAATACGAGGACTGCCGGCGGATTGCCCGCGAGTCAGGGATCGACCTCCGCGAGGTGATGCGGATCGTCGCAGAAGCGGCTCGCCGCGACCTAGGACTCGAATGACCGCGCGCGTCCTCGACGGCAAGGCTGTCGCGAAGCAGGTGTATGAGGAGGTCGCCAAGGCCGTCAACGACCGCGTCGCACGTGGCGGCTCACGCCCTCGCCTCGCGACGGTCCTCGTCGGAGATGACCCTGCGTCTGCAACCTATATCGCTCTGAAGCAGCGCAACGCGCGAAACGTCGGCATCGAATCAGAAGACCACCGGCTCCCGTCGAGCACGACCACAGAAGAGCTCCTCGCGGTGGTCCAGACCCTGAATCGGAACGACTCGGTGAGCGCGATCCTCATCCAGCAGCCGACGCCAAAGCACATAGACATGCGGCAGGTGGTCTTGGCGCTCGACCCCATCAAGGACGTCGATGGCTTTCATCCAATCAACGCGGGACTCGTGGCCCTTGGATTCACTGGTGGCGTGGAGCCCTGCACCCCGGCCGGCATCGTTCTTCTGCTCGAGCGATCGGGCATCCAGATCGAGGGTGCGAACGCGGTGGTGGTGGGTCGCAGCAACCTCGTCGGCAAACCGACCGCGCTGCTGCTCCTGAAGCGCAACGCGACAGTGACGGTATGCCACACGCGGACGCAAGGTCTTGCGAATCACACGAAGGCGGCGGACATCCTCGTCTGCGCTGCGGGGCACGCCAACCTCATCAGCAGGGAGATGGTCAAGCCGGGCTCGGTCGTGGTGGATGTGAGCACGAACTCGGTCGGTGGACGCCAGGTCGGCGACCTCGGGCCCGGTGTCGATGCGGTTGCAGGCTGGCTGACGCCAAACCCGGGGGGAGTCGGGCCGATGACGCGGGCGATGCTGATCAAGAACACCTTCGAGGCTGAGGTCCGGCGCCGGGGCTGAGACGTTGACATACCAGGAAGCGCTCGACTTCATCTCGAAGCAAGGCCGCTTCGCGATGAAGCTCGGCACGGAACGCACGCGCGCGATCCTCGACCGCCTCGGCGCACCCGATCGCGGCCTGAAGGGAGCGTTGATCGCCGGCACGAATGGCAAAGGTTCGACCGGGGCGTGCCTCACCGCGATCCTTCGCGCCGCGGGACACCGTGTCGGCTTCATGCCCAAGCCTCATCTCATTTCCTACACGGAGCGGATCGAGGTCGACGGTCACCCCATCCGCGAAGACGAATTCGTGAGCACGCTCGAAGAGTTGATGCCAACCCTGGAGGCCGTGGCTTCGGAGATGGGTCCAGCGACTGAGTTCGAGATGCTCACCGCGATGGCGCTCGCATACCTGGCCCCGCGGGCGGACAGGCTGGTGTGCGAGGTCGGACTCGGCGGCCGCCTCGACGCCACGAATGCGCTTGATCTCGGGGTCGCGGTCATCACCAACGTCGACCTGGACCACCAGAAGTATCTCGGGAACTCGATCGCCGAGATCGCGCGCGAGAAGGCGGCCATCATCAAGCACGGCAACCGAGTCGTCACGGGGTGCGAAGGAGAGGCACTGGAAATCGTGGAGGCGCAAGCCGAGCGCGAGTCCTCAGGGCTGTGGCGGCTCGGCCGCGAGATCAATGTCGAAGCCCACTCGAGGGGCTGGGACGGACACCTGCTCAGCGTGACCGGACCTGGGTTTGCGCACCGTGATCTATACCTGCCGCTCGTCGGCGACTACCAACCCTTGAATGCGGCGCTCGCGGTGGCTGCGGCCCACCAGCTTGACGATCTGGATGAGGAGGCGATTCGCGAGGGATTGGCCGCTACAAGGTGGCCGGGGCGCCTGCAGGTCATCGCCCGGAGACCGCGCGTGATCCTCGACGGGGGCCACAACCCGGCCGCGATGGTGAAGGCCGGGGTCTCGCTTCGCCGGCTCATCGGCTCGGAGAGACTGGTCGCGGTTTTCGCCATGTTGAGCGAGCGCGATCCGGTCGAGCTCCTCGGCGCCTTGCGCACGCTCAAGCCCGATTCTGTGGTCTGCACAGAACCGGAGAGCGCCCAGGGCCACGCGATCTCAGCGGAGCGCCTGGCATCGATTTACGGACCAGGCGCGCACGCCGAGCGGCCCGCCGGTGCGGCGCTCGAGGCGGCCAAGGGGCTCGCCGGTGCGTCTGGGAACGTCCTCGTCTGCGGATCCCTCTACCTGGTGGGAGAGGTCCTGTCCCTCAGGGATCAGCGCGCAAAAATCTGACGCACAGGTAGAGGGATCCCAGGATCATCGGGAGCAGCAGAACCAACCCGGCGACGCTCCACCAGAACCCGGCGCTCATGGCCAGGCCCGCGAGCAGGACGATCGCCAGCGCGATTCCGCCGGTGCCAAGCCAGATGTCGTTCCGCGATCGCCGCCTCGGAGGCTGAGCCGCCCGCACCGCGGGGGTGGATGTGACCGCCGCACTCGGACTCCTCATCAGCGAGAGCGCAGAGATCAGGAGGATTACTCCAGCCATCCCGGCGAGGAGCGTGACCACCTCGGCGATCAAACCTTCGCGGGTGTCCGAGACTCGAGTGCCGGCCGTGAAGGCCACCGCGACAAGAAGGATTCCGATGACGAGGGCGAACCAGCGCACTCAGTAGGCGCTGTCCAGAAGGTTCTGGCGCAGGCGGCGCATACCCCGCAGCCAGCGGTCGTAGTCATCGGCCTTGCGGTGGAAGTAGTCGGCCACCTCGGGGTGAGGCAGGATGAGGAATCGCTCGTCGGCGATGCCCTTGACCACCGCGTCGGCGACCACCTCGGGTTCGAGCGCGCCGGCCCCGAGGAAGTCGATCCGAAGTTGGCTGAGCTCCTGCGCCAGCATGTCCGTCTTCACCCCCTGCGGACACAGGCACGAGACCCGGATGCCACTGTCGCCGTGCGCGATCGCGAGCCATTCGAAGAACGAGAGTGCCGCGGCTTTGGTCACTCCATAGGGCGCCGCGAACATATGGTTCAGCAGTCCAGCCGCGGACACGGTTCCGACCAGGTAGCCCTCCTTGCGAGCGAGCATGCCGGGGAGCACATGTCGCGCAACGTAGACGTGGGCCATCACGTTCACCTGCCAGATGCGCTGCCAGTAATCGTCGACTGCCTCTGGACCGCCGCCCACCCCTATGCCTGCGTTCGAGCAGAAGATGTCGATGCGACCATGAATGTCCTCGACCTCTTGGACCAGACGCACGATGTCGGTCTCACGCGAGACGTCGCATTGAACCGATTTCCCGCCGATCTCCTGACCAACGGTCTGAGCACCATCACCGTCGAGATCAGCAACCACAACCGCCTTCGGATGGTCCACCACGAATCGCCGCGCGAGCGCTCGACCGATGCCGCGAGCGGCTCCAGTCACGACTATCACCTTGTCGGTCAGCTCCATCGCGACCTCATTGACGTGGCCACCTGATCATGTGCCGCGCCCTGGACGCTGCTCCTCGTACTGTCATTTCCAGGTCTGATTGTCGCTGGAAAAAAATACTTGTGGAAAACACCCATCCGGTCCTTTCGGAGACTTGCGATAGCGAATAGAATCACTCCCCATGGTCGGAGGGGGCCTCGACTACAGCGCGCCGTTTCAGCGCGCAATCGAGTTGATTGGGAAGCGTTGGACGGGGGCCGTCGTCAAGGCACTCATTCCCGCGCCTGCTCGCTTCAACCAATTGCTCTCGGGCATCCCTGGAATCAGCGATCGCGTCCTGACAGAAAGACTTCGAGAGCTCGAGTCAGAAGGGCTCGTGGAAAGGCTTGTCGACCCGGGACCGCCGGTGCGTGTGAGCTATCGACTCACCTCGCGTGGGCGCGCGCTCGAGCCGGTGCTGGCGGCTGTTTCGCAATGGGCGGAGAGCTGGCTCGCGACGTCGGCCGCCGCCGTCGGCTGAGGTCCGCGGCCCAAAGTTAACGCACCACACGGCGGGCCCTCCCTTCCTCCGCCGTGCCGTCCCTCCCCCGCCAGCACACCGCGATCGAGCTTACGATTCGAAAAAATCACGCACCACCCAGCCTGTTAAGAGGTCCAAGAAGGCATGGCGAACACGACTGATAGGCTTTACCGAATGCCGATTGGCGATTTTCTCCGCCGCCGGCCCGAGGCGCAGACATGTCAGGCGTGCGGATCGCCTCTTCCACAAGGTGCGGTGTTCTGTCCCTCCTGCGGAGTGCGGGCGGACGACCCCCAGGCCGAGCCGCTTCACATCGTCGACCGGGCGACCGGGCTCTTCAACGATCGATTCGTTCGTCCGGTGCTCGAAGACGAGCTGGCTCGCGCCCACCGGTATCAGCGCAACCTCGGTGTCCTGCTGATCGAAGTCAACGGCGCCCTGCCTCCCGACGAAGCATTGAAGACAATGGCCGCGGCCCTTGCCAGCACCGTGCGCGACGTCGACACGCCGGGCGTGCTCGGCCGCACGCCGCCCCAGCTGCTCGCCATCCTGCCCGACACCGACGTGGCCGGCACGGCACACGCCGCCAACCGCGTCCTGGTGGCCGTGAACGAAGCGCTCCAGGCCCAGGGCGCCCAGGCCGCGGTCGGCCTGGTCTGCGTCCGTCCCGGGCAGCGCGTGCGCGCGGGTGCGGTCATCGAGAGCGCAAGCCGGTCGCTTCGCTCTGGCCGTCCCGAGATGATGGGCAAGCCCGCCTGACGCTCGAGCTCTACCTCGCCCGCCACGGCGAAACGGATTGGAGTCGTTCGGGTCAGCACACCGGCACCACCGATCTCCCACTCACCGCCCGAGGTGAAGCCGAAGCCGCTGCGCTTGGGCGCAGGCTCGCCGGCATCCAGTTCGACGCCGTGTACTCCAGTCCCATGCAGCGCGCCCGGCGTACGGCCGAGCTCGCCGGTTTCGACGAGCCGCGCATCACGCCGCTGCTCCAAGAGGTCGACTACGGTCGCTATGAGGGCTTGAGCTCCAGGCAGATCCACGAATCGGATCCCGGCTGGGAGGTCTACAAGGACGGCTGTCCCGGCGGCGAGACGCCGGAGCAAATCTACAAACGAGCGCGGGAGTTCATCGAGCTTGTGGCCAGGCACGCGGACGCGAGGCTCATGACGTTCGCGCACGGCCACATCCTCCGCGCCATCGCAGTCGCATGGATCCGCGCGGAGATCAGGGTCGCCGCCGGCCTGCAGCTCGACGTCGCAACACTCAACATTCTTCGCGACGCAGAACACGGCCGCGTCGTCGCCCTGTGGAATGCGCCGTAAGGCTCGCTATGCCTTCCGTCGCAAGGTCCAGGCCCGGCTGCGCACGCCTGGCAGTCCCGCGAACACAAGGTAGGCCGACGTGGCCACATCGGCGCGATATGTGTGCCGCTCGCCAGGGTTGATCAGCAGCATCTCGCCGGCCCCAACCTCGCCTGCCTGCACTCCGTCATCGAACTGCAGCCGACCGCCCGTCACGATCAGCGCGACGGGAATGGCGTTACGGTGCTGGGGAACGGTCTGGCCTGGCTGGAGGCGCAGTCCGACCACGCGCATGGAGCCGCAGTCCGCAATCTGCTCGAAGCCGAACGCTCGTGGCTGCTCACCGCCGACGGAGCCTGACACGTGAACATCATCCACGCGACGGGCGTCGAAGGTGCGCGGCAGTCACGCGGCACCGTTGTCGTCATCGACGTGCTCCGCGCCTTCACCGTCAGCGCTTACGCGCTTGCCGGCGGAGCTCGTGAATGCCGCCTCGTAAGGACGGTCGACGAGGCACGCGAGCTCGCGGATCGGACGCCGGGCGCCGTCCTTTGTGCTGAGGAAGATGGGCTGCCGGTCGCCGGAATCGCGATCAGCAACTCGCCGACCAGGATTCGCGAGGCCGACCTGAGAGACCGCGTTCTCATCCAGAGGTCATCGGCGGGCACACAGGCTGCGGCCGCGGTCGAAAGTGGTGACATCTGGGCGGCCAGTCTGATCGTCGCCCGCGCGACCGTTCAAGCCTGCCTGTTAAGAAAACCGGAGACCCTGACCCTCGTCGCCTCCGCGGATTACCCCGAGGACCATGCCTGCGCCACTTACATGGAAGCGATAGTCCGTGGCGAGGAGCCGGACATCGAGCGGCTGCTGCAACCGCTATACGAGAGCGACCGCTATCGGAGGCTGATCACCGGGGCGTGGCCGGGCTTTCCGGCAACCGACCTCGAGCTTGCCCTCACCGCCGATCGTTTCGCGTTCGCAATGCCCATCACGCGCGAGCCTGGCTACCTTCGGTTGACCGCAATCTAGCTCACCGAACGGCGAACACCAGGACCACGGCCAGCTGGCACAGCTCAGAGGTCGCACCGCAAACGTCGCCTGTGGCCCCGCCCACTCGACTTCGAGCCAGGACCGCCAGCGCCAGCGCAGTCAGCGCCACCAATGGCAGGGCGACCAGCGCTCGCTTCCAGTCCAGCGCGCACGCGGCGCCTGCGCTCAAGACGCCGACCGCGAGGTCCAAGCCTCGATGTCGCGAGTCCCACGCCGCGACGCCGAGTCCGCTCGAGCGCACGTACGGCACGAACGCGATCACGGTCAGGGTTGCCAGCCGCGACAGCGCGCCCGCAATGACAAGGGCCGCGATGCCGCGCACCGGAGACATCGAAGCCAGGGCCGCGACATCGAGCAAGACCACGGCGACGATGGCCGTGACGCCGTACGAGCCAAGCCGCGGGTCGCGCATCACCTCGAGCCTGTGGGTGGCGTCTCCCCGCCCCAGCAAACCGTCTGCGGAGTCAGCCAGCCCATCGAGGTGGATGGCTCCCGTCAGCAGGCTTAGGGTCGCCACCGCCGCGGCAGCGCCCAGCAGCGGGGTCGACACGGCGCCGGCCAGCACGAACACGGCGGCGGCTCCGAGTCCGACCAGCGCGCCGATGGCGGGAAAGTAGGCTCGGCCCAACCTCGCTCCGGGACTTCCGTCCGGATTGGCAACGGGCAGCACCGTAAGGAAGGACACAGCCGCTCGCAGCGAGCGGATGCTCAAGCCTGCTTCAACTCGACCGTGCGGCCCGCGACCATCAGCAATGAACGCTCGGCACGCGCCGCGAACGTCGAGTTGACGGCCCCCAGCACGTCGCGGAACGTGCGCGCCAGCTCGTTCGCGGGCACGATGCCCAGCCCGACCTCGTTCGTCACGACGACACCGCGCCGGCGCGCCAGCTCATCGGCGGTGCCTTCAGCGAGGGCGCGTATCTCGCCGGCCGACTGACCTGACTCGAGCAGGTTGGAGACCCAGAGCGTCAGGCAGTCGACGATCAGGAAATCGTCGGTGGAAACGGCTGCGATCGCGGGCAACAGGGCAAGCGGCGCGTCGACCGTCGACCAATGCTCCGGTCGGCCGGAGCGGTGGCCGCGAATCCGCTCCTCCATCTCGGCGTCACCCGCGGTCGCCGTGGCGATAAACGTGACCGCGCTGCCCGACTCGCGGCCGAGGCGAACGGCGAGCTCGGACTTGCCGCTCCTGGCACCGCCCGTGACGAAGACGAATCCCATCAAAAGTCGATGCCGCGAATCGCGCGGACGCCGTGGTCGAACGCGTGCTTGCGATTGCGCATGTCCGTGACCGTGTCGGCAAGCTCCATGAGCTCGGCCGGGGCGTCTCGCCCGGTGGCGATCACGTTGACCGCCGATGGCCTCGACCCGATCGCTGCGACCACCTCAGCGATCGGAATCCAACCCCAGTTGATCGGATAGGTGATCTCGTCGAGCACGACAAGGCCGTACACGCCTGACTCGATCTTCTCCCGGGAGACCTGCCAGCCCTCGCGAGCCACCGCCTCGGTTCGCTCCATGTCGGTCGAGTCCCATGTAAAGCCGTCGCCGACAGTCCACCAGTCCACGCCGAGGCGTGTAGCGACGTCGCGCTCTCCAACTTTCCAGCGCTCGGACTTGACGAACTGGATCACGCACACCTTCCAGCCGCGGGCGACCGCGCGCAGCGCGGTGCCAAACGCAGCCGTGGACTTGCCCTTGCCATCGCCCGTGTTCACGATCACGACGGAGTGAACCCTGCGCGAGGCGCGCGGTGGAGGCGAGACAGGCACCTCGACCGGCTTCAATTCCGCACCGGGACGACTGCGGTCCCCGAACCATTCATCTGAATCACCTTCACCTGGGCGCGATAGTGCTCGGCGATCGCGGGCTCGGTGAGGACCTCGGCGGCCGAGCCGATGGCTGCCAGGCGCCCTCCGACCAGCAGAGCGAGCCGGTCGGCGTACTGCCCCGCCAGGGTCAGCTCGTGCATGGCTGCGATGACCGTCAGCTCCTGCTCCTTCCTAAGCTGGTCGATCAGCTCCAACACCGATTGCTGGCGACCGACATCGAGCGACGAGGTCGGTTCATCGATCAGGAGCACCGGCGCCTGCTGTGCCAACGCGCGGGCGATGGCGGCGCGCTGCCTTTCGCCGCCGCTCAAACGGTCGAGCGGGCGGGAGGCCAGCTCCTCCAGGGCGAGCCTGCGCACGACATCTCTCACGATGCGCCGGTCGCGGGAGCTCTCCTTGCCGAGGTAGCCCAGATGCGGCGCTCTGCCGAGGAGCACGTACTGAGCCACCGTCATCCCCGCCGGCATCTGTGGCTCCTGGACCAGGACGGCGACCTTTCGCGCCACATCTCGCGAGCTCAGCTCGGTCACGGCTCGGCCGCCGATGCGGATCTCGCCTCGGAACGAAACGAGTCGCGCGATCGCCCGCAGGATCGTGGTCTTGCCGGCGCCGTTCGGCCCGATCAGTGCCAGCCACTCACCCGAGGCGACGGTCAGGTCCAGATCCCGAACCACAGGCTCGCCGTCATATGCAACCGATACGCCGGCGAGGACGATGTCGCTCACAGCGCCGCCGCTCGGGTCGAGCGCATCACCGCGATGAAGAAAGGCGCACCCAGGAAAGCCGTGATCACGCCGATGGGAAGTTCGGCCGGGGCGACAACGGTGCGTGCTGCTGCATCGGCCAGGACGAGAAACGCCGCGCCGAAGAGCACTGACAGCGGTATCACGACCCGATAGCTGCGGCCGACAAGGAGACGGATCGTGTGCGGCACGATGATGCCGACGAACGCGATCGTCCCGCCGACCGCGACCACCGCCGCGGTCCCCAGCGTGGCGGCGACGACCACGATCAACCGGACTCGACGCACAGGGATGCCGAGGCTCGTGACCTCGTCCTCGCCCAGCGTCAACGCGTCCAGCAAACGGCGGTGCAGATAGATCGCCACGACGCTCAACAGCACGTAAGGGAGGATGAGCAGCACGTCGTCCCACCCTGCAGTGACGAGGCGCCCGAGGATCCACGAGTAGACCTGGCGGATGGAGCTGGTTTGGGTTTGCTGCACGTAGGACTGGATCGAGTTGAAGAATGCCGCGATCGCGACGCCGGCGAGGATGAGCCCGGTCGCGGAGCGAAGACCGGTCACCGACCGACCAAGAGCGTACGCGCCAGACACCGCGGCGCCGGCGCCGACGAAGGCCGCGAGCGGAACGACGTTCACGCCCAGGACAGACGTCCCGGGGGCAAACGCGATGGCCAGCGTCGCGCCGAGGTTGGCTCCGGCCGCGGCTCCGAGCAGGTAGGGGTCAGCGAGCGGGTTGCGAAAGACGCCCTGATAGGCGGCCCCGGCGATGGCCAGCGTGCCGCCCACCAGGACACCCAGCACGACTCGAGGAAAACGCAAAGACCACAGGA
>VBEF01000048.1 GCA_005881275.1 Chloroflexota bacterium | reverse complement strand
TCGGCCTGGACGATATCGGCGAGGCCGTCGCCGCCTTCATCGCCGCCGGCAGCTGCGCCTTTGCCGCCGTGCGCAGCGGAGGCCGCGTTCGCGTGGCATGGACGCTGTTTTCGCTCTCGGCTTTGAGCTGGGCCCTCGGCGAGGTCGTCTGGTCCTGGATCGAGGTGGTCCAGGGACAGGCCGTCCCGTTTCCGTCCGCGGCCGACGCCGGCTACCTGCTCGCGATCCCTCTGGCGATCGCCGGCGTTTTTGCTTTCACGTCATCCCCCCGCCGCCTCGCCACACGTGGCGAGGCTGTCCTGGCCGGGGCGATCGTCGCGCTGTCCCTGCTCTTTCTCGCCTGGGGATTCGGTCTCGCCAAGGTCTACGAGACGTCGTCGGCCACGCCGGCTGCACAGCTGATCGGCCTGGCCTACCCGCTGGGCGACATCATCACGGCGACCGTGTTGGTTCTTGCCCTGCGGAGGGCCCGGCGCCCTGAGGTGGTGCGTTTGGCGCTGCTGCTCGGCGGCCTCGCGTCCCTCGCGCTTTCCGACAGCGCTTTCGCGTACCTGACCGCGAACGGGACCTACGATGCGATCGGCAGCGTGCTCGACGCCGGCTGGGTGGTCGGTTACCTGCTCATCGCGCTGGCCCCGCTTTGGCCCGCGCGCAACGTGGACGAGCAGGTCGAGGAGGGACCCATCGAGCTGTGGCAGCTCGCCCTGCCCTGGACGGCGTCCCTGGCTGCGGCCGTCATGGCCGTCAGGTTGGCGGTGATCGATCAGAACCTCGACCGCTTCGCGACCGTGCTGGCAGGCGGGATAGGCATCCTGTTCGTCGCCAACCAGATCTTCACCCACCGCGACTCGCTCGACCTTCTGCACAAGAGCCGAAGCGCCGAAAATCAGCTAGGACGCCGCACCGATCTCCTGGATCAGATCATCGCGCACGCCCCGCTTGGCATCGCACGCGTCGGTCCCGACATGAACGTCATCGACGTCAATCCACGCATGGCGGCGCTGCTGCGTACCGAGCCCAAGAAGATGGTCGGCTCGCCCGTCGCCAGATACCTTCACCCAGAGGAGTTCGCGCGGGTCTTCGAGATCTTTCAACCGCTGTGGAAGGGCGACGTGGATACCATCGAGTCGGACAGCCGTGCCGTCCGCGCTGACAGCAGCGAGACGTGGCTGCACTGGAGCGCGACTGCCGTCCGCAACGCCACGGGCCGGATCGATTACTTCGTCGCGATGTACGAAGACACCGACGCCGAGCACGCCGCCAACGAGGCCGCCGCCGCGCACCTCGCCGGCCTGGAACGCCTGAACCGTTTGAAGAGCGAATTTGTCTCGCTGGTCAGCCACGAATTCCGCACCGCACTGGTCGGCATCTCGGGATTCAGCGAGATGATCCGCGATGAGGACGTTTCGCTCGTTGAGGCCAAAGGCTTCGCCGCCGACATCAACAAGGAATCGGACCGTTTGAACCGCTTGATCAACGACATGCTCGACCTCGATCGGATCGAGGCGGGCCGGCTCACACTTCAGATGCGGCCTGTCGACATCAACAGCCTGCTGCAGGACGCGGTGGAAAGGGCCCGCGTCTCCAGCACGCTGCACGACGTGGTTTGCAGCTTCGACGCGGGGAACCCGGTCGTGCATTGCGACCCGGACCGCATTGCCCAGGTAATGACAAACCTGCTGAGCAACGCGATCAAGTACTCACCTGACGGCGGCGAGATCCTGGTCAGCAGCTCGTTGCGAGACGGTCACGTGGATGTGAGCGTGCGAGACCATGGCATCGGCATCGCCGCGGACTTCGCGCAGCGCCTTTTCAGCCGCTACGAGCGCTACGAGAAAACAAGCAGCAAGATCATCGGCACGGGGCTGGGCCTGGCCATCACGCGTCAGATCGTGGAGATGCACGGTGGACGGGTCTGGGTCGACAGCGAGCCCGGCGCGGGCGCGGACTTCCGGTTCACCTTGCCCCTCGAGGAGGCGACGGGCGGTCCAGGGACTCCGTGACGAGCGAGTGGAAGTGATGCACGCCGGTAACCAGGGAGTAGGTCGTGGCGCTGGAAAGGGCGCTAGTCCTTTAGATAAGGACGGACCAGCTCGGCCAGCTCGCTCAGCTTTTTGAGGGCTGGGTCACGTCCGTCGGGCGGCACGTAATAGATGCAGCGATCGACGCCCGCCTTGGCGAGGCGTTCGATCTCCTCGGCCCCGGGCTTCGGGTAGTAAGACACAGGGATTCTCGACCGGCCCGCGGCTTTCGCCATGTCCTGAAGCTCAGGTATCCGTTCGATGACCTGTCCGCGGTTCGGCATCCACCCGTCGGCGTAGCGCACAACCCGCTCCAGGATCTTCGGCCCGCTGCCGCCGAGGACGATCGGCGGATGGGGTTTCTGGACCGGCTTGGGGTACTCCCACATCGGACCGAATCTGACCAGGTCGCCGTGATACTCAGCCACGTCCTCAGTCCAGATCGTCTTGATCGCCTCGACCTTCTCGCGCAGGAGCTTCCAGCGCGTGCTGAAGGCGGTGCCGTGGTCCGCCATCTCTTCGCGGTTCCAGCCCCCGCCGATGCCGAAGATGAACCGGCCGTTCGAAAGGTGGTCGACGCTCGCCACCTCTTTGGCAGTTTGGATCGGGTCGCGCTCCACGAGGAGGCAGATCCCCGTCGCGACCCGGATCGTCTTGCTGGCGAGGGCCGCCGCCGTGAGCGCGACGAAGGGGTCCATGGTGTGCCAGTAGTACTGGGGCAGCTCAGAGCCCCCCGGCCATGGCGACAACCGGCTCGTCGGGATGTGCGAGTGCTCGGCGACCCACAGCGACTCGAAGCCAAGCTGTTCCGCCGAGGGCGCCAGCTCGGTCATCGAGATCGCGTATTCGGTGGGAAAGACCGCGACTCCGAACTTCACCAGAGTCATGGTGACCGATTTCGGGGCGCCGCTCGAAGCCGCTAGAACGCCAGGGCGGTCCTCGGCCCGACCTCGAAGGTCGGGGTGTTGTTGTCGAGGCTCTTGAGCAGCGCCGATACAGCCCTCGCGTCCAGGCGCAAGCCGGCTTCCTCCGTCAAAACCCGGCGGGCTTCCGCCTGGGAGCACGCCTTCCGGTACGGGCGGTCCGACGTGAGCGCGTCATAAGTGTCGGCCACCGCAACGATCCGTGCCTCGAGGGGGATCGCCTCCGCCTGCAGGCCGTACGGGTAGCCGCTGCCGTCGAGCCTCTCGTGGTGATAGAGCACGGCGAGCGTTTCCCGGCTCGACTGGCCGGCCCGGTCGAGGAGCGTCAGGCCCATCTCGGGGTGGGTGCGTATGAGGTTCCATTCCGACTCGTCAAGCGCCGAGTGCTTGCCGAGCACCGCGTCGGGTATGCCGAGCTTGCCGATGTCGTGCATCAGCCCGGCCCTGGCGAGCACCCGCAGCTCGTATGCGCTCATCGACAGCTGCCTCCCGATGTGCACGCACAGCCTCGCGACGCGCAGGTTGTGGCACCTCGTTTCGCGGTCCTTCACCTTGAGGCCGAGCGCCAGCACGGCGTCGAACCAGCCCTTGATCTGCTGCTGTACCGGCGGTTGTACAGGCAATGGGACCCCCTCCCAGATGCGCTCCGGCATCGGTTATGTCTTTACAAACGTTCAGTACCTCAACGGTCGGAAGGCCTATCCGGGTCGCGGGATCGTTCAATTGAGTTTCGCCGCCGGCTACATCGTGTAGCCGAAGGGGCGCGGGTATAACCTGGGCCGCGTTGAGCCAGAATCCCAGCGCGGCGATAGGCCAGGTTTCCGCCGACGGTCAGTTCCGCTGGGATGGCCAGCAGTGGATCCCCATACCGCGCGGAGCCCGGGAACCGACCTCGTGGACCCGCCCGATGCAGCTTGCCACCGCCGCTTTCTTTGTCGTGGAGACGCTCTTTTCGGTGCTCACAGCCGCGCTCTACATCAACCACGACAGCATGCTGGGGGTGATCCGAGCGCAGGGCACGTCAATTCCGGCTGGAACGGATATCGACACGATCGTGACCTTCTCGGTGTTCTTGGCGTGGGCGGTGGTTGTCGTCGTCGCCGTCCTCGAGCTTGTCGCGGCCCTGGGAAGCTACCTCGGTTGGCGTTGGATGTTCTGGGTTGCGCTTGTGCTCTTCGCACTGGGGGTCATCGGCGGCCTCACCAATCTGGCTTACTTCGCGCGTCCTGAGACCTCTCCGGTCCCGACCTGGGCGGTGATTGTTCAGGAGCTCTTCTCACTCCTCAGCGCCGCCTTGTTTGTCTGGCTTCTCGTTGCGGCCATCCGGTTCGGACCGTGGGCGATGAAGCGTCCCGGGACTTAGTCCTCGGCGAGCTCCAGGCAGCGCACCCCGGTCAGGTCCAGCCAGTAGCGGCCACGGCCGCGCACGATCCGCATCAACACCTGCTCGCAATCTGGGCAGCGGACCACAGTTCCTGGCGCGTGGATGTAGACATCCACCCGACCGACCTCGTTGACCGCACCGCACGAGGCGCACGTACCCTGAGCGCTCGTCATCTCAACGGCGAAGATCTCTCCGAGCAGGCCGGCGATCGCGTTGCCGTCCAGCTTCATCTCAGACGTCTGCATACTCATCCTCCTACTCCTCCGGTGGCTCCAAACCGCTCCGTCTTGATCCGCTGCGCCTCGTAGTCGAGGCCGACAAGCAGGTCGGCCGCCGCCTCCACAAATGGGGTCGGGCCGCAGACGAAGACCGCCGGCTGCTGCATCTTGGGCCACGCGACCTCCTGCACCATCGCGGCGTCGATTCTCCTCGTGTAACCGATCCAGTCTTTGGGCTTCTCGCGCGTGAGCGTGTGATAGACGGCAAGCCCGTCGTTCGCCGTAACGAGGCGATCGATCTCCTCCCGATAGATGACATCGGCCAGCGTTCGCGACGAGTAAAGAAGACGCGCGGGCGCCTTGTGCGAGGCTGTCGCACGGTGCCGGAGCATGGCCATGAGCGGCACAACACCCGATCCGCCTGCGACCAGCAGCAGCGGACGATCCTCGCCTGCTCGCCAGACGAAATATCCGCCGATCGGGCCGCGCAGCTCGACCTTGTCCCCCACCTTGAGCTCGCCCACGAGATACGGCGAGACCTCGCCGTCCTCCAGGCGTTCCACGGTCAGCGCAACCCAGCGGTCTTCGGGAGGTGAGGCGATGGAATAGCTGCGCTCCGTCTGGTAGCCGTCCTCGGCCGTGAGCCGGACGTCGACGTGCTGGCCGGCGAGATGTCCGGGCCAGCCCGGGATGTTGAAGTAGAGGCTCGAGACGCGCGGCGTCTCACGGACCAGCTCGACGAGCTCGGCAAACTGCCACTTGATCAGGGGCGCCCGCGAAATCACGCCAAGTCCTCTGATTTCGTGGCGACTACTAGTCTCCCCAGTACCGCTGCTCGCGCCAAGGGTCGCCATACAGGTGGTAGCCGTTCGACTCCCAGAATCCCGGATGCTGTTCGTTCTCGAGCCTGATGCCGCGCACCCACTTCGCGCTCTTCCAGAAATAGAGGTGAGGGACGAGCAGCCGCGCGGGGCCGCCGTGCTCGGGATGCAGCGGCTGGCCGTCGAACTCGTATGCGACCCAGGCCTTGCCGTCCATGATGTCCTCGAGCGGCAGGTTGGTGGTGTAGCCGCCGTCGCAGAACACGGTGACGTACTCGGCCCCGGTCTCCACCCCCTCCAGCAAGGTGGCGACCGAAACGCCTTTCCAGGTGGTGTCGAACTTCGACCACTTGGTGACGCAATGGATGTCCTTCGTGACGGTGTCGGACGGCAGGGCGAGCAACTCCTTCCACGTCCAGCGCTTCGGCTCATCGATCTCGCCTTCGATGGAGAAGGTCCACTGGTCCAGGTTGGCGCGGGGCGTCGGACCGGCGGACAGAACAGGGAAATCGTTCACCAGGTACTGGCCTGGCGGCAAGCGCGAGCTCGAAGCGGTATCGCGGCGCCGTCCCTTGAAGCCGCGCGAGATGAAACCCATCAGGCGATGAGTATCGCGCATGGTGCGGCGGCTCGGAGGCCGCCGCACCGCGGGTTGCTATTAGATGGTGACGATTCCAAATGGTGTGGCACCTGCCGGCAAGGCGAATGGCGATCCGGGAAGCTCGGTCAGCGAGCCCCCGCTCACCGCGAAGGCGCTGACGGCATTGAGTGCCGCGTCGACGATGTAGATATCCGCACCGGAGCGGTCGAGGCGCGCATCGAAGGGACGAACGCTGCCTCCGCTCTTGAAACCGGTCGTCGTGACATAGCTCAGCGAGCCGTCGGGCTGGATGCGGTAGCTCGAGATGTTCGTGCTTCCGGTGTTCACCGTGAAGAGGTAGGCGCCGTCGTGCGAGATTTCCACCCAGCACGGGGCGGTCTGGCCGTCGGCGAACGGCGAAGCACCGATCGACGTCACCGTGCCGTTCGAAGCGACGTGAAATGCAGAGACCGATCCGTTGCTGGCGCCGCCGTGAGCATTGGAGACGTAAAGGTGGGAAGGATCCGCCGGCGAGAACTCGCTCCCGAACGGCCCAGCGCCTTGCGCCGGATAAGGCGAGCCCGCCGCCGCGGTCAAACGGCCGTCACCACCCACGACGAAGCTGTCGATGCGGAACGTGCTGGGATCGGTCGTGCCGACCTCGACGCCGATCAAATTTGTCCCGGTGGGGTTGAAGAGGATGTCGCCCGGGTTGGCGGTGCCGGGCAGAGAAACGGTTGCTCCGGAGAGCGGCGTCAGATGCCCGCCCGGATTGAGCCTGAAACCGGTGTAGCCGCTGCCGGTCCCCGTGGCTTTGTCGCCTTCGTTCGCGACATAAACAAGGTTCGCGTGCACCGCGACGCTGATCGGCTCGATGCCTCCTGAGCCGACCGGGCTTCCCTGCACGAGTGCCAGTGACCCGTCGTGCCGGATGCGCAGGACCGAGATCTGGTTGCTGCCCGCGTCCACCGCGATCACATAGCGGCCGTCGCCGCTCACCTGGATGGCGCCTTGTGACCCGATGATGGTGCCCGTGCCCCGTCCCCCCGCGGCAAAGGGTGAGCCGGGGAGTGGCGTCAGCGACCCGTCGCTGTGGCGATCGAAAGCGGCGACCGTGTTTTCGCCCGCGGTGTTGTCGTTGACGTAGACCCGCCCTGTCGCCTCCGAGGCCGAGGCGACGCTTGCCGATGCGCCGAGCATCAGGATCGCGAGCCCGGCAGCGCCGAAGTTTCGTAACGCAGTTCGCAAAGAGTCCTCCCGGGAGTGGTCCCATGGTCCTCGGCCACCCACGTGGCCGCTCGCTGTTCAGTGCATGGAGGTCGTCGGAGCGTTACGACGCCGTCAGCGGCTTGCGGATCTCCAGTTCCGAAATGCGCGGACAAGCTCCGTTTGCACGCGGTCAGGGATCGGCACACCCTCGACGCTTCTCATCGCCCGCAGCGTCAGGCGCAGCTGCTGCAGGTAAGCGCGGCAGCCGTCGCAGCCAACGATGTGTTGCTCGAACCGCTCCCTGTCCGGGGCGGTCAGCGCGCCTTCCAGGTAGTCGGTCATGAGCTCGACGACCTCGCGGCATTTCATCCCAGGTAGTCCTCGAGCGCCTTCCGGACCGCTGCTCGCGCGCGGTGAAGGCGCACCCGTTGGTTCTCGGCTGAGATACCGAGCAATTCGCTGACCGGCCCGGCATCGAGCTCGGCCACGTCCCGCAGCACGATCACCTCACGATGTTTCGGCGGGAGCTTTTCGATCGCGGCCTGCACTCTCTGCATGGCCTCCCTCCCGAGAAGCGTCTCCTCGGGGATGTTCTCCCATTGGTGAGGAACCGCGCGCCAATCGCCCGCGGCGGTGAAGCGGGAGGGGTCGACGGTCGGCTCGCGGCGATCAGGATCCTCGCGCCGCAGCAGGGCGGTGAAGGTAAGCAGCCGCGACTCTTTGCGACGCCGGGCTCGCGCGAGGTTGATCACTATGCCGAAGATCCACGTCTTCAACGAGGAGCGGCCCTCGAACCGATCGAGCGACCTGATGGCCGTCAGCCAGGCTTCCTGGACGACATCCTCGGCGATGTGGTGATCTCGGATATATGCCATGGCCAGCCTCAGCATCGGGCCGTGATAGCGCTGGATGAGGCTGACGAACGTCGCCTCGTCGCCGCGCTTGAGCGACTCGAGCTCGGAGCCGGAGGACTCCACCACCCCAGGCACAGAATAGGGTTGGCGGCTACTCGCCAATGGGTGCGCAACCGGACATCACCAATTGGTGCCGGAAGCCGGCCTGGCGTTACAGGAAGCTCAGACCGCCCGCATCCGGTTGCTTTTCGGGTTGTGCTCCACCTTCGGCCAGTAGGAGAGCCTGGGCGAGACCGGACCGGCCTGGAGAGACGCCAACCAGATGGCCTGGAACGCCGTCCTCCCCTCCTACGAGGAAGCCGCCAGGCTCAGAGCTTGACCCGAAGCAGCCGCCACAAGCGGCCGGGCGGATAAAGAGGGTCGGCGGTGGCCAGAGGCACATCGAAGTTGTAATCCCCGAGCACGACGTGCTCGGTTCCCTCCACCGTGCTGGGCGAGATCGGTCTCTCGAGGACAACCTCTTTGGCATCGAGATGCTGGCGAAGGATCATGCCAGGCCACTCGGCGAGGTCCACATCGACGGTGGACACGAGATCCGACTGCTCGCCCCATGGCGTCGTGTAGTTGGCGATGGATTGGTTGCGGGCGATCACCCGGCGAACATGGACGATCGGCGACATCGCCGCGATCAGGTTCTGCGCGGTCGCGAACGCGGCCTGCAGGGTGGGCTGAGCCATCACGCAGCCGTAGACGACGATCGTGTGGTTGTCCACCGTCGCGTTCGCCGCAAAGAGGAAGTTGGCGCCGGCGTTGAGACCGGAGCCGGTTTTGATGCCGACGATGCCGCCCTGGCCCAAAACACCATTCACGTTGTAAACGGTCCCCGCCACAGGCAGGTCGACCTGGCCCCTGGCCACGATCTGCGCGAACACATCGTTCTGCATCGCCACCATGCCGAGGGACGTCAGATCGCTTGGGGTGCTCACGCTGGCAGCGGACGCCCCACTTGTGTCGGCGAACTTCGTGTGCGTCAGATGGAGATCGGCTGCGCGTTTGTTCATCTTGGTCACGAAGGCATCGATCGAGCTGGAATCCCAGCGCGCTGCCGTCTCGGCGAGGTTGTTCGCGGACGGAATCAACATCCCTTCCAGGACCTGGAAGAGCGTCAGCTGCTCCCCGACCTCGACCTTCACGACCGACTGCTGGTCGCGCAGGTCCGATTCGTACGCGCCCACGTCGGCGTCGCTGATCGTGATGTTCGGACCCGTCTCGCCCTTCTTCAGCTTGCTGTCCTCGAGCACGATGAGCGCGGTCATCACCTTGGTCACGCTCGCGGCAGGAGTGGCCTGCTCGTTGCCAGAGCTCGCCACCAGACCGAGACCACCGATGCCGACCGCAGCTGCTCCGCGCAACGGCCAGGGTAGGGTCGGCGCGGCGCCGGGCACGACCTCGGTGCTGTGAAGCAGGTGCGTGGCGGCTACGGCGGGGATCGGACGCAGGTAGTTGACCGCCGCCAGGGCGAGAACGATCACCACGATGACGACCCCAGCCCGCCGCCACATCCCCGGAAAACCTTAACGGAGAGCGCGCCGCAAAGGCTCCGACAGGCGAACCCCCAGGTAGGTGAAGAAAGCCAGCGAGGTGATGAAGAAGCTGACCGGATGAGGTGAGAAGTACGCGATGCTCAAGCCGAGCCAGGTGAAAAGGAGCGCCAGGCCGATGCCGATCCCGATCGCGAAAGGAGGACGGCTGGTGAAACGGATGGCGATCGCCGCCGGCGTGACGATGAGGGCGAAGATCAACAGCACGCCGACCACCTGAACCGCCTCGGTGACGGCCACGGCGAGAATCGCCATGAACGCGATCGAAAGCCCGGTCACCGGCACGCCTTTGGCGCCGGCGAGCTCCTCGTCGACGGACGAGAAGAGCAGCGGACGGTACACCGTCACCAGCGTCACAAGTGTGATGACGCCCGCGATGAGCGTCACGATCACGTCCCGCTCGCTGATGCCGAGGATCTCGCCAAACAGGAGCGCGTAAGCCTCGGTGGCGTAGCCGCGATAGAGCGAGATGAACAGGACGCCAAGGCCGAGGGTCCAGGCGAGCACGATGCCGATCGTCACGTCGCGCCCGCGCAAGCGGTTGCCCAAGGCACCGATCGCGACGCCGCTGCCGAGGGTGAACGCGAGCAATCCGACGACCGGGCTCAGCCCCGCCACGACCGCGCCCGCCGCGCCCGCGAAGCCGATGTGCGACAGGGCGTGCGCCGCGAACGATGATCCGCGGAGCACGACGAAATAGCCGATGGAGCCCGCCACGATGGCGACGACGGTCCCGGCCTGGAACGCGTGGACCATGAAGTCGTAGTGGAAGAGGATCGCGACGTCTTCGAGCGGGTTCCAGCTCGGCGTCGGATTGGGAATGGTCAGCGGAAGAACCTCAAGCATGCGGGTGGCTCGTCTCCTCCTCGAGCCCAACGACGAAGACGCGGCCATGGCTGTCCCGAATCACCTCGACAGGCGCGGAGTAGATCTCGGACAGCCGCTCGGTCGTGATGATCTCGCCCGGAGCGCCCGTGGCGATCTTGCCGGCCGCGACATAAAGGACGCGATCCACGTAAGGGAGCAGCGGGTTGACGTCGTGCGCGATCAGCAGCACGGTCAGGCCGCGCCGCCTCGCCAAATCGCGGATCAGCTGCACGATGGTTCGCTGGTTGCGCATGTCGAGATACGACAAGGGCTCGTCCATCAGCAAAAGACGCGGGCTGCCGACGAGCGCCTGGGCGAGGAGCAGCCGCTGCTGCTCGCCTCCCGAGACACGGCCCAGCGGGTGATCCGCGTATCCGGCGGCGCCGACGGCCTCGATCGATGCCTCGGCCGCGGCCGCGGCCTTCGCCCGGCCGCCAAGGCGGACGCCCCAGCGCCATCCGTCCACGCCGAGCTCGACAAAGTCGCGGCCTCGGATCGACAGCTCGGGGTCAAAGCCCGGTCGCTGCGGGATGTAGCCGATGGTCGGATCGCCGCGGCGTGGCGTCCGGCCGAAGACCTCGATCCGGCCGCTGGCCGGCGCGAGAAGGCCCAGGATCATGCGAATCAGCGTGGTCTTGCCCGAGCCGTTCGGACCAAGGATGGCCGTGAACGACCCCGGCTCGATGTCAAACGTGGCATCGGACCAGACACTCCGTCCCGCGTAGCTCGCGGCGAGGTCGCGCGCCGAGATCGCCACGCCGCGGGTCAGCCTGTCGACTTCAACGCAACCTCCAGCTCCTGGAGCTGCTTCAGCTGCCAGTCCTGGAAGGACACATTGTCGGGCTGAAGCGTCTCGGAGACGCCAACGTTGGGAATGCCTCGCGCGGTGGCGAGCGCTTTGAGGTTCGTGGTCACCGCCGTCGACGCTTGCACGTTGTAGACGAGAGCCTTGATCTGGTTGGCGGAGATCTGGCTCTGGAAAGTCGCGACCGCCCCGGCCGGGGGGTCGGTGCCTTCGGCCACCGCGCTCATGAACTCAGGCGGGGTTGTCAGGTTCAAGCCGAGGGTCGCGGCCATGTAGGCGAAGATGCTCTCGGTCGCGCCGATGGGAACGCCGGAGTAGCTCCGCTCGATGTTCGCGACCTCGTCCATGTAAGGCTTGAAGGCGGTCGTCAGCTGGGAGCGCTGCTGGTCGAAGTAGCCCGCGTCTGCGCCCGCGATCGCCTTGAGCGAGGAGGTGATCCGGTCCGCGACCTGCGTCACGTAGGCGGGGTTGTACCAGAAGTGCGGGTTGTCGCCCTTCTTCTTGCCCACGATGTCAGCGACGTTGAGAACCTCGCGGTGGCTGGACTTGTTCGCATCGAGCAGCTTCTGGCCCCAGTCGTCGTAGCCCGCGCCATTCAAGATGACCAATCTGGCTTCGGCGAATGCGCGAGCGTCGCTGGTGCTGCTCTCGTACTCGTGCGGGTCGGCGTTGGGATCGGTGACCACGCTCTGCACGCTGACCTTCGAGCCGCCGAGCTGCGCCACGAGATTGCCCCAGAAGTTCTCGCCCGCCACGACGTCGATGGTCGACGACGCGCTGGAGGTCGTACCTCCGCAGGCGGCCAGCAACAGCCCGGCCGCCGCCACGCACACCCACCGTCCCATGGCGCAAGAGCATTGCACAAGTTGATTGCGCAAGTCAAGTGCGCGTAGACTGGGCGGCGATGGCGCGGCCCAGCCCGGTCAGCGATCAGGTGCGAACCCTTTTCGAGGCCGAGCAAAAGCACCTCTGGTCGATCGACGAGCTCCATGAAGCCGTCGTGCAGTCGCTCGGGGCCGCGGACTACTCGACAGTTTTTCGGGCCGTGACCGGGATGGAGAGGGAAGGCGTCATCCAGCGCATCGACCTGGGTGACGGAAAAGTCCACTACGAGATGGCGGAGGACCACCACGAGCACATCCGCTGCGATTCTTGCGGCCGCGTGGTCGAGGTCCCTGGGTGCGTCCTGGAGGACGCCGAGCGCTCGGTCAAGACGAGCACCGGGTTCGTCGTGACGAGCCACCAGCTGCTTTTTACCGGCGTGTGCCCTGAGTGTGCGGCTCGATAGCCGGATCCCCGCGCAGGCGCAGCATCCTCGCGATGGGCAGCAGCAGGCCGCCCTGCACGAGCAGCGAAAGCACGACCATCCCATAGGCGATCACCGAGACGGCGGGATTGACCTGCGGGTAGGTCGCCACGGAAAGCGCGAGGGCAACGGACAGCGCACCCCGGAGCCCACCCCATAGGGTCATGTGCCTCCAGCTCCAGGGGATCGTCGCACCCCTGACGTCGGCGAGACCGAGCAGCACGTAAACCGGGAGCACGCGCGCCGCGAGCATGATCGCGTAGGCGCCGAGCGCCAGTCCGGCGACAGCGGCAAGACGCTGCGCCGGCAGCGCGATGCCCACCAGCAGGAAGAGGATCGCGTTGAGGACGAAGGCAAGCAGGCTCCAGAAACCGTGCAGCTGTGTGCCTTGCAGGCGGCCCGTGCGGCTGCCGTGGCGGGCGACCACGATGCCCGAGGCGACGACTGCGACGACCCCCGACGCGTGCACGACGTCCGCCGCGAGATACGAACCGTAGGCCAGGACGAGCGTGATCAGGATCTCGAGCTCCGCCTCGCCCACGAGGCGGAGGACGACCACCGCCACCGCTCCGGCCGCTAGCCCGATCGCGACCCCGGCCGCCGTCACGTAAAGGAAGCGCAAGCCCGCGTCCGTCACCGACGGATGCCCCGAGAGGATGGTGCCAAGCACTGCCGAAAAGACGGCCACGCCCGTGCCGTCGTTGAAGAGGCTCTCGCCGTCGAGGATTGCTTCGAGGCCGCGCGGTGCCCCGACCTGGCGGAGAAGCTGAACGACGGCGATCGGATCGGTGGCGGCGACGATGGCGCCGAGCAGAAAACCACTGGCCCAGTCGAGTCCGAGTCCGTAGTGGGCCATCGCGCCGATCAACACCACGGTCAGGAAAACGCCAACCGTCGCCAGCAGGCTGATCGGCACGACGCGACGCCACATCTCGTCGAGGTCGAGTGCCAGCGCGGCCTCGAAGACAAGGCCCGGAACAAACGCGAGCAGGATCAGGTCGGACCCGACGGGCGGCAGGCGCAAGCCCGGAATGAGCCCGATCAGGATTCCCCCCACGGCCAGCAAAACTGGGTACGGGACTGTCGGCGCCCTCCTGGACAGCAGACGCAGCGCCGTCGCGGCTCCACCGAGAAGGATGAGGAAGAAGAGAAAGCTCTGCGCGGTGTTCAATGGCATGGTCGAACTCCCGCCGACCAGCCTTCCCGGCACACCACGAGATGAGCGGTCCGAGGCGGAGCCGCAGGCGGAATTCTATGCGCCGCCGGCCGAGTTTTTTGACTTCGAACGTATCTGTAAAGTGGCGACCAAGGTGAAGGCCCTGGTCAAGGCGAAGTGGGAACCAGGCCTGTGGCTGCAGGACGTCCCCGAGCCGAAGCCCGGGCCTGGCGAGGTGCTGCTTCGCGTTCTCCGCACCGGGATCTGCGGCACGGACCTCCACATCGAGAGCTGGAACGAGTGGGCGCAGCACACAATCAAGCCGCCGCTGGTGGTCGGCCACGAGTTCGTGGGTGAGGTGGTGGAGCTGGGCGAAGGCGTGGCTTCGGTGTTCCCCGGAGAGATCGTCGGCGCCGAGGGCCACATCGTCTGCGGCCGCTGCCGGAACTGCATGGCGGGTCGCCGCGCGCTCTGCGCGAACACCGTCGGCATCGGGGTGCAGCGCGACGGTGCCTTCGCCGAGTTCATCGTCATGCCGGCGAGCAACCTATGGCCACACCTGACCAAGATCGACCTCGACGTGGCGTCGATCTTCGACCCATTCGGCAACGCCGTCCACACCGCGACTCAGTTCCGACTCGTCGCCGAAGACGTCCTGATCACGGGCGCGGGGCCGATCGGGATCATGGCTGCGATGGTCGCGCGCCACAACGGCGCACGGTTCGTCGTCATCACCGACGTCAGCGACTACCGGCTCGAGCTCGCGCGCAAGATCGGCGTGACCTGCGCGGCGGACGTGCGTAACACGACTCTGCGCCGTGTCCAGGAGGAGCTGGGGATGAAGGAGGGCTTCGACGTCGGCTTCGAGATGTCCGGCCAGCCGAGCGCGATGCGCGACATGATCGACAACATGGCGCACGGCGGCCGCATCGCGGTGCTCGGTCTGCCGGATCATGAGTTCGGCATCGACTGGTCGCAGGTAGTGTTGAAGATGCTCACGGTGAAGGGCGTCTACGGCAGGCAGATCTTCGAGACCTGGTACCAGATGTCAGTTTTCGTGCAGAGCGGCCTGGACATCTCGCCTGTGATCACGCATCGCTTTGCGTACCAGGACTACAAGAAGGCGTTCGAGGTGGCCCATTCCGGGCAGTGCGGCAAGGTAGTTCTCGACTGGAGTACTTGATGTTCGAGCGAATGCGATCTCATCTCACGGAAGAGCTGCAGCGGATACGCGAAGCGGGATTGGAGAAGCCGGAGCGCGTGATCACCTCGCCACAAGGCGCGAAGGTCGCTGTCCTGGAAAAGGATGTGCTGAACCTATGCGCCAACAACTACCTCGGCCTGGCCGATCATCCGGCGGTGGTGGCGGCGGCGAAGGAAGCGCTGGATCGCTGGGGCTACGGGATGGCATCGGTGCGGTTCATCTGCGGCACCCAGGAGGTGCACAAGGAGCTCGAGGCGGCGCTGACCGATTTCCTCGGCACGGAGGACACGATCCTCTACTCCTCCTGCTTCGACGCCAACGGCGGGATCTTCGAAGCGCTGCTCGACGAGCGGGACGCGGTGATCTCGGATGCGTTGAACCACGCGAGCATCATCGACGGCATCCGCCTGTGCAAGGCGCAGAGATTCCGCTACGCCAACCGCGATATGGAGGACCTGGAGCGGCAGCTGAAGGAGAGCGCCGGAGCGCGTTTCCGGATGGTCGTGACGGACGGCGTTTTCTCGATGGACGGGTACATGGCGCCGCTGCCGGAGATATGCCGGCTCGCCGAGCGATACGAGGCGATGGTGATGGTCGACGACTCGCACGCCGTGGGGTTCATCGGCGCGAACGGCCGCGGCACGCCCGAGCATCACGGCGTGATGGGCCGCATCGACGCCATCACCGGAACCCTGGGCAAGGCTCTCGGCGGGGCGAGCGGCGGTTACGTCTCCGGGCGGAAAGAGCTGGTTGCCATGCTCCGCCAGCGCTCCCGCCCATACCTGTTCTCCAACTCCGTCGCACCGCCTATCGCGGCCGCCAGCCTGAAGGTGCTCGAGCTTCTGCGCTCCGCGGGTGACCTCAGGCGGCGTCTGACCGAAAACACGAGGCGGTTCCGCGCCCGCATGACGGAGGAGCGGTTCGACATCCTGCCCGGGGAGCACCCCATCGTCCCGGTCATGGTCGGAGACGCGGCTCTGGCCGGCCGCATGGCGGCCGCCATGCTCGAAAAAGGCGTTTACGTGATCGGCTTTTCCTACCCGGTCGTGCCCCAGGGCAAGGCCCGGATCCGAACCCAGGTCTCCGCGGCGCACTCCCCCGACGACCTCGAACGCGCGGTCCAGGCTTTCGTCCAGACACGTCAGGAGTTGGCGACGGGCTGAACCGGTAGCGCGAGCTCTGAAAGCGTTTTTCGGATACATGAGCGAGCACGAGCTGATGCTGGTTCAGCTGGGGGACGTTCTTTCCCAGGTCGCGCGGCCTCACAGGGTCGATTACGAGCTGCCGGCCGAGGTCCGGTCGAGCCTCTGGCAGCTTGGATTTCCGGTCGACGAGCTGACCTCGCGGGAGGAACTCGTCGCCAGGCTCTGGGCGCGCAAGCGAAGCCTGCTGACGGCGGCGCAGCCGGAATGGGGCGGTCCAGGAGTAACCCCTCCCACCGCGGCTTAGCCGTCGTCCCCGATCCGGCCGCCGAAGCCGCGCACGAGGCGGGCCTCGTCTACACGACAGACGATGAACCAGGCCTGCGGCGCGCACGCAAGGGCAAGGGATTCGTCTACCTCGATCCGGACGGAAGGCTGATTCGCGATGGAGCAACCCTCGATCGCATCCGGTCTCTCGTCATCCCGCCGGCGTGGGAGCACGTCTGGATCACGATTCACCCGCGCGGACACCTGCAGGCAACAGGGCGTGATGCGCGGGGGCGCAAGCAGCACCGATATCACCCTCGCTGGCGCGAGATCCGCGATGTCAACAAGTTCGACCGGATGGCCGGGTTTGCCAAGGTGCTGCCGCGGATCAGACGCCGGGTCTCGCGCGACATGAGCCGGGACGGCTTGCCCAAGGAGAAGGTTGTGGCAACCGTCGTCCGGCTGCTCGAGACGACCTTCATCCGAGTCGGCAACGAGGAGTACGCAAAGCAGAACAGGTCGTTCGGACTCACCACGCTGCGCAACCGTCATGTCGACGTGAAGGGTTCCACTGTGCGATTTCTCTTCCACGGCAAGAGCGGAGTCGAGGTGCAGGTAGGGATCACCGACCGCCGCGTCGCCCGCGTGATCAAGCGATGTGAAGAGCTTCCGGGCCAGAAGCTGTTTCAGTACATCGACGCGGAGGGGGAGCACCGCACCGTCTCATCGGACGACGTCAATCAGTACCTCCGTGACGTGACCGGCGAGGATTTCACAGCCAAGGACTTCCGCACCTGGGCCGGCACGGTTCTGGCCGCGTCCGCTCTGCGCGAAGGGGCCGGCTTCGAATCCGAGACCGACGCGAAACGCAACGTCGTGGCAGCCATCGATCAAGTCGCTCGCAAGCTCGGCCACACACGTGCCGTCTGCCGCCGTTCATACGTACATCCCGCGGTGATCGACACCTACATGGATGGCCGGTTGGAGACCGTGCTCGGCGCCGCCGCTTCGCGAGTTCCGGCGCGGCTCAAGAGCGACGAAGCGGCCGTCCTCGCGCTTGTGCGACGCAAGGCGAAACGCAACGGCAGCCTGCTGGCCGCGTGAAAGAAGTCGTCCTGCTCCTCGTGCGTACGCTCGCGGGCGGTGTCATCGTCGCGCTGTTCGCGGTGCTTGGCGACGCGCTCAAGCCGAAGATGTTCGCGGGACTGTTCGCGGCGGCGCCTTCGGTCGCCAGCGTGAGGCTGTTAGTGAACGGCATCGCGATGGGGCCCGCGAAAGATCAGATGTCCGCCGTCGGGATGATCGCGGGTGCGGTCGGTCTTGTCGTCTACAGCCTCGCCGCGGCTCTTTTGGTGAAGCATCTCAAGGCGGTCGTTGGCAGCGCGCTCGCCTGGGTGGCGTGGTTCATTCCGGCGGGGGCCGTCTACTGGGTGTTCGTCAGGTGAACCCAGGGCTGATCCCCGGGCTGCAGCCGGAGAAGGTGGGCACGCATCGATTTCGCGACTACGCGGTGCGATTCGTGTTCGGAGCCGCTATCGCACTGGTCGCAGGCTTGATCGGGACGGCCTTTGGACCGAAGTTGGGAGGTGTGTTTCTTGCTTTTCCCGCCATCTTGCCTGCGTCGCTCACCTTGATCCAGGAGAAGGAGGGAAAGGAGCAGGCGTCCATCGACTCCATTGGTGCCGTCCTCGGGGCGATCGCGATGATCGCGTTCGCGATGACCGTGTTTCTGTCGGTCACGAGCTGGGGAGTCGTGCCGAGCGTGGGGTTCGCGCTGTCGGTGTGGCTCGGCGTCGCGGTTGCGCTGTACTTTCTGGTTGCGGGCATCTTCGGGCGGGAGCCCGCGCCGCCCTAGCCGGCGCCCTTAGCCGTCGGTCCGGACTTCTTCCCCGTCCTGCGCCCAGCGGGTGTGGTAGGCGCCTTCCCGGTCCACGCGGTGATAGGTGTGCGCTCCGAAGTAGTCGCGAAGGCCCTGGATGAGGTTTGCGGGGCCACGCGCGCGACGGTATCCGTCGTAGTAGGCGAGCGACGATGCGAACGCGGGGATGGGGATGCCGTGGTCGACCGCGGTTTTGACGACCCGGCGCCATGCGGGCTGCGCGCCGGCAAGCGCTTCCTGGAAGAAGGGCGCGAGCATCATGCTCGGCAGGTTTGGATCTTGCTCGTAGGCCTCCTTGATGTAGTCGAGGAACTTGGCCCGGATGATGCAGCCGCCTCGCCAGATGGTGGCGAGCCCGCCAAGGTCCAGGTTCCACTCGAACTCCTTCGAGCCGGCGGACAGGTGCTCGAAGCCCTGCGCGTAAGCCACGATCTTCGACGCGTAAAGGGCCTCCTGCACGTCATCGATCAGCGTGCGCGCAGCCTTCGCCGCAGCCGGTCCCGCGAGGATGTCCGCCGCTTTCACGCGCCGCGCCTTCTGGCTCGACAGCATGCGGGCGAAGACGGCCTCCGTGATGCCGGTCAGCGGCACCCCGAGCTCCAGCGCCGACTGGCTCGTCCAGCGGCCGGTGCCCTTCTGCTCCGCCTCGTCCTCGATCGCGTCGACGAGCGACTCACCCGACCCATCGCGGTGCTTGGCCAGGACGTAGGAAGCGATCTCGATCAGGTACGACTGCAGCCGCCCCTCGTTCCAGCCGCGGAAAACCGACGCGAGCTCGTCCGGCGCCAGACCGAGCGCGCTGCGCAGCAGGTCGTACGTTTCCGCGATCAGCTGGATGTCGGCGTACTCGATCCCGTTGTGCACCATCTTCACGAAATGCCCGGCGCCATCCGGCCCGATGTACGTGCAGCAAGGGACGCCGTCAACCTTCGCGGCGATGGCGGTCAGCATGCCTTCGACTCGCGCGTAGGACTGACGCGTCCCGCCGGGCATCAGGCTCGGCCCGTGCAGCGCGCCCTCCTCCCCGCCGGAGACGCCGCAGCCGATGTATCCGAAGCCGAGCTTTTCCACCGCGGCAGCCCGCCGCTGCGTGTCTCGGAAGAGGGAGTTGCCGCCGTCGATGATGATGTCGCCTTTGTCGAGAACTTTCGTCAGCGCATCGATCGTCTCGTCCACGGGCGGCCCGGCGTTGACCATCACCAGCACGGCGCGCGGCGGTTTCAAAACGCGAGCCAGCTCCGCCAGGGTCGCGGCGGGTGCGAAGTCGCCCTCCGCTCCATGGGCCGTGATGAAGTCTTCGGTCTTGCGATGCGTGCGGTTGTAGACCGCGACTTTTGCCCCATGCGATGAGAGGTTGCGGGCCAGGTTCATGCCCATCGTGCCCAGACCCACCACCCCCATCTCCTCCTTCTCGGGCATGAACACACCTTACTAGCGAGATCCGCCGCGACGCGGCAACGTCAAGTAAGTTCGCAGCCGATCGCGGTACCGGTTTGAGGCCTCGCCCAGGACGCATCGTGGAAATTGGCAGCCGTCGCATCCGCCGTCTGATCCGTCAGAGCCGCCCACGCGAGCGGATGCTCGATCGCGCGGTTCGGACTCAGGCGTGGCTCGACCCGGTTGCGGTCGCGGTGCAGAAGGCGGTCGGCGCTGCGTATGAGGCCCTGGGCGCGCCTGGCCAGGCGATCAAGAACGCGATGCACGGAACCACCGTGCTGGGTCATCCGCTCCATCCCGCGCTGACCGATCTGCCTGTCGGGGCATGGACTGTGGGTGTCGTGGCGGACTGGGTTTTCGTGGGGACGGGACAGGTGCCCGCGGTGGCAGGGGACCTGGCTCTTGGTGTGGGAGTGGCCGGGGCGATCCTCGCCGCTCTCACGGGCTACACCGACTTTCACGAGACCGATGGGATTGAGAGGCGGACGGCGATCGTGCACGGCTTGACGATGACATTCGTGCTTGCGATCGAAGCTGTTTCGCTGGGGATGCGGCTGGGCTCGCCGGTTCTGCGGCCCTCGGCTGTCCTGCTCTCGACTGTGGCCTGGCTGATCGTGGTGATCGGGGCCTACGTCGGGGGGCATCTCACGTTTGGGATCGGGACCGCGGTCAATCGCAATGCGTTCGTCGACGGGCCGCTGGAGTACGTGCGGGTCGGGACGCGGGACGACTTTCCCGAAGGGCAGATGCGCAGGGTGGAGGCGAATGGGTTGCCGGTCCTGGTCATGCGGCGTCAAGGGTTGCTGCATGCGATCGGCGCGGTGTGCGCGCACGCGGGAGGTCCGCTCGAGGAGGGCAAGGTCGAAGGAGAGGTGGTGACGTGTCCGTGGCATGGGTCGAGGTTCCGGTTTGGGGATGGGAGGGTGGTCGGCGGGCCGGCGACGTTTGATC
>VBEF01000047.1 GCA_005881275.1 Chloroflexota bacterium | reverse complement strand
GCGGGATCGTGGAGGTCAGGCTGGCTCACCCCCTTCGCTAGACGACGGTTGGGTCTGGCGGCCGGTAAAAATGTCAAATCTGAACTAGAATGCGTGTAAAGTAACTTGCTTCTCGTACCGATGTTCGATACGATTGACGCATGCTCGAGATGGTCCCGGCGGGCGAGGCAATCGCCTGTCAGCTGATCAGCCTGCGCCGGGTCATCGACCAGCTCGAGCTCAAGTTCTCTCAACTCGCCGCCGAGTTCGACCAGACCGACTGGTGGGACTACGAAGGCTTTAACACTTCTGGGGATTGGATCCGCTTCAACTGCCGGATGACCTCCAACGCGGCCTACGACCGGCTTGCGGTGGGTGAGCGCCTGGCCGACCTGCCGCGCAGCGCCGACGCCATGGACGGGGGCGAGATCGGCTTTGCCCATCTCGCGGTCATGGCGCGGACGGCGGAGGCGGTCGGCAAAGGGTTTGACGAAAGCAAGCTGCTTCCCCTGGCCCGCGAACATTCGCCGGGCAAGTTCCACTACAAATGCCTCCACTACCGGCACTCGGTCGACGCCAAGAAGTACGCCGAGGAGCAGAACGAGCAGCAGTTCAGCCACCACCTCTCCCTGAGCACGGCCGAGTCCGGCCACCTCCTGATCA
>VBEF01000002.1 GCA_005881275.1 Chloroflexota bacterium | reverse complement strand
GGCAGTCGCGCTGGTGGCGGCCGATCATCCCGAGCAGGCGCGGCGCGCAGCTGAGAAGTTGCGCGTCGAATACGAGGTCCTTCGCCCCATCACCGATGCTGAGCTGGCCCTGTCTCCCGACGCACCGAAGCTCCATCCCGACGGCAACGTGACGCGCCGGGTCAGGATCCGCCACGGCGATCAGGCTGCGCACGCCGACGTCGTGGTCCGAGGCGAGTACGAGATCGGCATGCAGGACCAGGCGCCGCTCGGTCCTGAGTCCGGGCTCGCCATTCCCGACGGCTACGGCGGCGTCGATCTCCATATCGCGACGCAGTGGCTGCACGTCGATCAGGAGCAGCTGGCGAACATCCTCGATCTCCCAAAGGAAAAGGTGCGGCTGACGATGGCTGGAATCGGTGGAGCCTTCGGCGCGCGAGAAGACCTGTCGATGCAGGCGCATGCGTGCCTGCTCGCGTTGAAGACCGGACGGCCGGTGAAGATCTCCTACTCCCGGCCCGAGTCGTTCGTCGGCCACGTCCACCGCCACCCGGGGCGCCTGACCTATGAACATGGCGCCAGCCGCGACGGCAAGCTCGTCTACGTCAAGGCGCGGATCGTTCTCGACGGCGGGGCATACGCGTCGAGCTCGACCGCCGTCATCGCCAACGCAACCTGTTTCGCGGTGGGTCCGTATGAATGTCCCAACGCGACGATCGACGGCGTCGTGGTCTACACCAACAACCCTCCGTGCGGCGCGATGCGCGGCTTCGGCTCGGTGCAGAACTGTTACGCGCACGAGGCGCAGATGGACAAGCTGGCCGCCGCGCTCGGCCTTGACCCGGTCGAGCTGCGCATGCGAAACGCGTTAGAAACGGGGAGTGAGCTGATCACCGGCCAGGTGATCGATGGGCCGGTGCCGGTCGCGGAGCTGCTGCGACGGGTCAAGGCGATGCCGCTGCCTGGGCCCGCGGGCGCGGACCTGACGGAGATGCCAGGTGGAGTTTCCAACACGACCCATGGCGAGGCTGTGAAGCGTGGAGTCGGATACGCCGTCGGCTTCAAGAACATCGGCTACTCCGAAGGATTCGACGACTACTCGACGGCGAGGGTCCGCCTCTCCGTCGTCGACGGGCGCCCGCGCGTCGAGGTTCACACGGCGGCGGCCGAGGTGGGGCAGGGCGTGGTCACGGTGCAGGCCCAGATCGCCGGCACCGAGCTCGGGGTCAACGATGTCGTCGTGCTGAACGCCGACACGGATGTCGGCTCCGCCGGCTCCTCGTCCGCCTCGCGCCAGACCTACATCACCGGCGGAGCCGTCAAGGCGGCTTCCGAGGCCGTTTGCAAACGAGTTCTGGAGCTGGCACAGTCGGAGCTGCACCCTGCGAGCCGGCTGCGGATCGACAACGACGAGGTCGTCGGAGCCGACGGCAAGCCGATCGTGGCGCTGGCGACCCTTCTCGGCGACGCGGTGATCGAGGAGACTCGAGTGTTTCATCCGCGGCGCACCCAACACCTCGACCCCGAGACCGGTCAGGCGGAGGCGCACATGCAGTTCGCCTTCGCAGCGCATCGGGCGGTGGTCGACGTCGACAGCGAGCTCGGCCTGCTCAAGGTCGTGGAGCTGGCGACCGCCCAGGACGTCGGGAAGGCGATCAACCCGCTGGCGGTGCAGGGCCAGCTCGAGGGCGGCGCGGCGCAGGGCCTGGGCCTTGCGGTGATGGAGGAGATCCAGGTCAAGGACGGGGTGATCCGCAACCCATCGTTCACGGACTATCTGCTGCCGACGATCCTCGACATGCCGCCCGTGAGGATGGACATCCTGGAGCTGGGCGATCCCAACTCGCCCTACGGCTTGAAGGGCGTGGGGGAGCCGCCGACGATCTCGTCGGGCCCGGCGATCGTCGCAGCCATCCGCGCCGCAACCGGGCGTGAGCTGGCGCACGTGCCCGTCCGACCGCACGACATCACGCTTTGACCCTGCTTCTACGCGCGGGCCTCGTCGTGACGGGGACCGGACGGGAGCTGGAAAACGGCTGGGTTCTCGCTCGCGACGGAATGATCGTGGAGATCGGTTCAGGTCCGGCCCCAGAAGCCGTCGAGATCATCGATGAGCCCAACTGCGTCGCGATGCCCGGGCTTGTCAACGCGCACGACCACATGTATCAGTGGGCGACCCGCGGCTACCTGCCGGACGGCACGCTCTTCGAATGGCTGCGCGCGCTCTACCCGGTCTGGGCGCGCATCGATGCGGACACGGTGCAGGTCGCCGCGCGCGCTGCCATGGCGCGTCTTCTGCTCTCGGGCTGCACGTTGTCGACCGACCACCACTACGTCTTTCCTCACGGGCGCGCCGGCATCTTCGAGGCCTTGGTCGAGGCGGCGCGCGAGCTGGGACTTCGCTTCCATCCGTGTCGGGGATCGATGTCGCTCGGCGAGTCGAAAGGCGGGCTGCCGCCGGACAGCGTCGTCGAGGAGGAGGACGAGATCCTCGCCCACACCGAGGAGCTGATTGGACGCTTCCACGACCCGCAACCCGGGTCGATGTGCCGGGTCGTCGTCGCACCGTGCTCGCCCTTCTCTGTCTCGCCGCAGCTCATGCGCGATTCGGCTGAGCTTGCGCGCCGGCACGGGGTGCGGCTCCACACCCACCTGGCCGAGACGCTCGACGAGGAGAGCTTCTGCATCGAGAAGTTCGGCCGCCGGCCGGTGGAGCTGATGGAGGACCTCGGCTGGATCGGCGATGACGTTTGGTACGCACACGGCATCCACCTCAACGAACCTGAGATCGAGCGCATCGCTGAGATGAAGACGGGCATCGCGCACTGCCCCTCGAGCAACATGCGGCTCGGCGCGGGGATCTGCCGTGTGGAGGATCTGATCCGCGCCGGCGCGCTGGTCGGATTGGGCGTCGACGGCTCGGCCAGCAACGAGGATGCGAATCTCGCGATGGAGGCGCACCAGGCCTTGCTGTTGGCTCGCGTGCGCAACGCCTCGCCGCGGGCGCTGGACGCCCGCACCGCCTGGCGGCTGGCGACTCAGGGCGGGGCGGAGTGCCTCGGCCGCGACGACTGCGGAACGCTGGAGCCCGGTAGATGCGCGGACATCGCGTGCTTCCGGGTCGACGATCTCGCGCATGCCGGGATCAAGGACCTTGTCGCGGGACTCGCTCTCGCACCGCCCGCGCGCGCTCAGACCGTCGTCGTCAACGGCCGGGTGGCTGTGCGCGATGGAAGGCTGTTGACCGCCGACGAGGAAGAGATCACGCGCGAGATCGCTGCTATGAGCGTGCGCCTGGCCGGATGAGTTCGCCGTGGCCGACCTCGCGGCCGCGCACGAGCGTCTTGATCGTCTTGCCTCGAATCCTCTGGCCCTCATGCGCGCTAAAGCGATTTCTATAGAGCAGGTCGTCGCGGCGAACGACGTCTTCGTGGCTCAGGTCGACGATCCAGAGGTCCGCGTCGAAGCCCGGCGCGATGTCGCCCTTGTTCAGCAGCCGGAACCGCCGCGCGATGTTCGTCGCCGTGGCCGCCGCGATCACGGTTGGGTCCAGGTTTGGCTGCGCCAGCATCAGCTGCCTCGTCGACTGACAGCCCGAGATTCCGCCCCAAACCTTTGCGTAGTCGTCGCCCTGCTTGAGCACGAGAGTGCTTGGCGAGTGATCGGACACGACCATCTCGATCTCGCCCGAGGCGACCATCGCCAGCAGGACGTCGCGGTTGCCGGCGCTCCTGAACGGCGGCGCGCATTTGCCAACCCCGCCGAGTCGCAGCATGTCCTCTTCGTCGTACAGCAGGTAGTGGGGACATGTCTCGCCGCTTACGTCGTCGCCGCGAAGCTGCGCCTCCTGGATCAGCGTTATCCCCGGGACGGTGCTGACGTGCACGACGTGCAGCGGGCAGCCCGCTTCGCGGGCCATCTCGATCGCCTCACCGATGGCTTCGACCTCTGCATCGACGGGGCGTGAGCGGATGAAATCCAGCGCCCTGGTGCCTTTCGGCACCGAGAGCAATGCAGGCGCTTCGGCATGGACGAGCAGTATCGAGTTCAGCTCGGCGATCCGTTCCATGCCCTGGCGGAGCGTCTCGCTGTCGCAATGCGGAAAATCGTCGATCCCGCTCGGGCACATGAATGCCTTGAATCCAACGACCCCCCGATGAACGAGTCCCCGCAGCTGGTCCACGTTGCCGGGCACGAGGCCGCCCCACAACCCGAAGTCGACCACAGACGAGCGCTTGGCGGCCTCGAGCTTGAGATCGAACGCATCCACGGTGGTCGTCACCGGCGCGCAGTTGAGGGGCATGTCGATGAAGCTCGTGTAACCGCCCGCGGCAAGCGCCGCGGACCCGTTGGCGATCGTCTCCCATTCGGTCCGGCCCGGTTCGTTGAAATGGACATGCGAGTCGATTCCGCCCGGAAAGACGTGAAACCCGGTGGCGTCTATCTCCTCACCGCGCGCCTCGAGATCTCGGCCGATGGCGTTGACGCGGCGGTCCACCACCTCGATGTCCATGCGGTCCGCGCCGCGAGCGGTGACGAGGGTCCCGCCGCGGACTATCAACGTTCCGCCATGAGCTCGAGAAACCGGCCGACCACGTCCGTCGAAATCGAAACGTCCGAGGCCGTCACGGACTCCGCCGGGTTATGGCTGACGCCGCCCTTGCAGCGGACGAACAACATGCCGACGTCCGTGAGTGAGGACATCGCCACGGCATCGTGACCCGCCCCGCTGGTCAGCTCGAAGGGCTGCTGCTTCGAATCCCTGACCGCCTCTGTCAGCAGCGATACGATCCGAGGCCCGCAGCGCACCGCGGCGTTCTCGCTCACCGGGCGGATCTCGACCCCCAGCTTCCGGCGCTTGGCCAGCTCTCGCGTCCGTGAGAGGAGCGCCTCACACACCTCCAGTCGGACGCCGTCGTCGGCATGACGGACGTCGAGACTCAAAGTCGTGCGGCCGGGAATCACGTTCGCAGCTCCTGGCTCCACCTCGAGCCGGCCGACTGTCGCCACCAGTCCCGGCTGTGCCGCGCCGGCAGCTTCCGCCGCCAGGACGAGCTCCGCGGCGGCGGTCAATGCGTCACGCCGGCGGTCCATCGGAACCGTTCCCGCGTGGCCGGCCACGCCCGTGAACTCGATCAGGATCCGGCTTTGGCCGGCGATGCCCCCGACGACGCCGACCGGCAGAGCTCGAGCCTCAAGCACCGGGCCCTGCTCGATATGCACCTCGCAGTAGCCGAGCAGCTCGCCGCTCAGGCGATCCTCCGCGATGCCCGAAGGGTCCCCGCCAAACGCGCGGATCGCGTCGGCCATGGTGACCCCGGCCGAGTCGACCAGGTCAAGGTCGCGTCGGTCAAATATGCCGGCCACGGCGCGGCTGCCGAGGTATGTCGATCCGAAGCGAAGGCCCTCCTCGTCGGCGAAAGCAAGGACCTCGATCGCGAAAGGCAGTCTCCTGTTCTGGTCGTGGAGTTGCTGCACCGCCGCGATCGCGACCATGACGCCAAGGGGCCCGTCGTACTTCCCGGCGTCGCGGACAGAGTCGAGGTGCGAGCCCAGCAGAAGCGTAGCGCTGCCCGTCCCTTCATAGCGGCCGCGCAGGTTGCCGATGTTGTCCCGCCGCGCCTTCATCCCGGCCTGGCGCATCCACTCCTGGACGTATTGGTGGGCGCGGCGCATCGCATCCGACGCGAAGGGCCGCGTGATCCTGCCGGGCTCCTCGGTGCAACCGGCGAGGACGTCGCACCGCTCGATCACGCTGCGGCCGTCCATTACGACGCTGTGAACGAGATCTCCTGGGCGCCCCTCCACAGCACGACCTCGCCGAGCTCCTGAAGCCGTTCGTTGCCTTCGAAGATCGTGGCGAAGTGGTTGCCGGCGAGCTGCCCGGCCTTACTGGCGAACAGCGTCCAGCCGTAGGGAAACAGGATCTCGGTCTCGCTGATGCCGCCGGGGTAGAGGAGGAGCTGGCCAGCGGCGGGATGGCTCGTATGGTTCTCGTAGCCCAGGCCCAGCTTGAGGTCGCCCAGGGGAATCCATGCCGCCTCGCCGCTCCAGCGGGCCTGGATGAGCTGGGTCTGCAGCGGGAGCAGTGACATGAATGCGTCGCATGTGTGGGGCGCGGCCTTGCTCTCGAGCCGCGCGACAAAGCGCATGTCACCGACCTTGATGTGGACATTCATGCGGAGATAAAAGGTAGCGCCGCTGCCCCGGGCAGCGGCGCTTGTCGTTCGCTTGTCGGTGTTACGCCCGGGATCCGGCCATCCCGGCCGGGCTGGTGGCGCGCCGCCCAACCATGTTGAAGGCGTAGTAGAGGATGCCTGTCAGGAGGAAGCCGACGACGAAAGTGATGTCGCCGATCCCCGGATTGGCCGCAGGCACCAAGCCCGTGAAGATGATGTTGTTCGAGAACAGCCACACGGAGACGATCAGACCGATCGCCATCGCGGCCGCTCCCTGCCATCGCTGGTACTTGGTGTCGTAGAAGATGCTCTCGTCTCCGTAATCGCCTTTGCGGATCCAGTAATCGGTGAGCACGACCGCGAGCCACGGCCCGATCCAGTAGCTGATTAGGAGCAGGAAGAACTCGTACTTGCTGCCGGGGCCGACGTTGGCCTGGCCGACGAGCCCGATGATGTAACCGAGCACGCCCGCCGCGACCGCGAGCAATGCGCGGCGCTGACGGAGCGTAAGGCCCATCTCGCGGATGCCGACCGCGACCAGCGACATCGTGCCGCTGTAGATGTTGATCGCGTTGGCGCATACAGCTCCCACGGCGATGCACAGCAAAGTCAGGTAGTAGAGGAGATCGGGCATCGCCCGCTGAAGCTGCACCGTGGGGATGTCCGTCGGTCCCCACTTGGTGCCGGCAACCGTCGCCAGGGCGGCGCCGGCGAGCTCGATCACGACGCACGAGACGAAGACGCCCATTGCCGCCCAGAGTCCGACCATGGTCCGGTTGGTGGTGGGTGGTAGATAGCGCGTGTAGTCGGCGGCGTACGGGTTCCATCCGGCCGCGTAACCGAACGTTGCCGTGAACAGAAGCGTGAAGCTGCCGAACTCGCCGACAAACACGGGCGCCTTGGTGTTGACGCCGAATCCGACGTTCGCCTTTGTGAATATGAAGATCGTGGCGAGCGCGAAAACTATGCCCAGTAGGGGCAGAGCCC
>VBEF01000046.1 GCA_005881275.1 Chloroflexota bacterium | reverse complement strand
GACAACTGGCTCACTGGACGTACAGCTTTTCGCGGATGGCCTGGACTTCGTAACGGAGCCGCTCGTCTTCTTTCAATTCGTTGGCGATCTTTTCGATTGAGTGCAGCGCGGTCGTGTGATCGCGTCCGCCGAAAGCTTTTCCAATCGCCGGCAGCGAGGATGGGGTTTCCTCGCGCACCAGGAACATGGCGACCTGGCGCGGGAAGACGATGTGCTTGTCGCGCCGCTTCCCCTTCATATCTTCGAGCGTGACGTTGTAGTAGTCGGCGACGAGGGACTGGATTCGCTCCACGTTGATGGGCTTGCGTGTGCCGGCAGGAATGATGTCGGAAAGCAGGCGTGCAGCTTCGTCCTGGTCGACCTGCCGCTGATGGACCGCCGCGAAAGCCTGGACGCGCGTCAGCGCGCCCTCCAGCTCGCGGATGTTTCGCTGGACTTTGTGTGCGATGAAGCTGAGCACCTCTTCAGGGATCAAGCTCATGTTGTCGCCGAGCTTGGAGTGAAGGATGGCGAGGCGAGTCTCGAAGTCCGGCGACTGGATATCAGCGATAAGACCCCATTCGAATCTCGAACGCAGCCGGTCCTCGAGCGTAGGGATCTCCTTGGGCGGGCGGTCGGACGAGATGACGATCTGCTTGTTGATCTCGTGAAGCGCATTGAAGGTATGGAAGAACTCTTCCTTGGTCCGGTCCTTGCCGGCGAGGAACTGAACGTCGTCGATCAGCAGCACGTCGACCGTGCGGTATTTGTGGCGGAATTCGCCCATGCGTGCGGTCGCAATCGAGCTGATCACTTCGTTGGTGAACTGCTCCGAGGTCAGATACACGACGCGCTTGCGGGGAAAACGCTCGTGCACCTCATGACCGATGGCGTGCATCAGGTGGGTCTTGCCCAGACCAACGCCTCCATACAGAAAGAGCGGGTTGTAGCTGTCGCCGGGCGCCTCCGCCACGGCCTTCGCGGCAGCATGAGCGAACTGTGAGTTGTGACCAACGACGAATGATGAGAACCGGAAGCGTGCATTCAACTCGGAGGGAGCGACGAGCTCGGCTTCTGGGATCGGTTCAGGTGCGTTGTTGTCGTGACCGTTGTCGCGATGGTTGTCATCGTCGCTTTCGAAGAGCGCGTGGGCAGGGCGGTGGCCGGAAGGAGCGATCACAAAATCAATATCGACCTCAGAGCCGGTGACCGCCTGCAGGGTTTCCTGGATCAAGCCCGAAAACCGATCTTCGAGCCAATCCTTGGCGAGCTTGCTCGGCACGCCGATCCGAAAGGTGCCTCCATCGGCGGAGACGACCGACGTGTTCTTGAGCCACATGTCGTAGGTGCGCTTGGCAAGCTGAAAGCGCAGCTCTTCTTGCACCTGCGACCAGACCTGATCCTGGTTCACCCCACCTCCTCCTTTTTTGCGCCCACCCTGCCTTGGATGAGCCCCGCCGGCCCTGTGGAGTGCAGGCGCGCTCCATCCGCAAAACCTGTGGACAATCTGGGATCAACCGTGCTGTCCTCGGTAGCCGCGCTTTGGCCCTGGTAGCGACGTTTGAATCGCTCTGCCTGGGACCGCGGATTCAACCGAAGCTCTTCGAGCATGAGCTCCGCCTCCTTGGTGCCTGTGGAAAAGAGCGGACCGGATTTCCACAGGCTGGCGGCGCCGACCTGTCCGAAATCCACTATCCGGTCGATCCCGAAATATGGAAGCGGTGTTGTACGACTAAGTGTTGCCTAGCTTGTAATTACTAGTGGAACTCGGTGGTGCGATCTGTACTGGAGGTCTGGCTCGACGCCTGGGCTAAATGCTTCCGGGCGGGCACTATAGCACTGGCCTGTGGATACCGCAAGGCACGTTGGTCATGTGATGAAGTGATAGGGCCGGTGTCATTTGTGGAGCCATTTCCCTCCGCTACACTGGCTCGATCAAAAGGACCTATCAACCCAAGAAACGTTACCGCCGGCGCGTTCACGGCTTCCTGCGCCGGATGAGCACGCGGGGCGGAGCCCGCGTGCTTCGTAACCGCCGCCGAAAAGGGCGAGAGCGGCTGGCCTCTTAGCGGCCGATCGCGAGGCCAGCGCGGCCCATGCACGGCCCTCCTCGATGAAGAAACGATTGCGGCTTCGCCAACGCTCGGACTTCCAGAAAGCCGTTGGGGGCCGGCGTTTTCACACCGGTCGCGCCCTGGTCGGATTTGCCGTGCCCACCCAGGCGCCGGAGAACCGGATCGGCGTCACGGTCAGCCGGACCGTGAAGGGCTCGGTCGATCGCAACCGCGCCCGGCGACGGCTGCGCGAGGTCGCACGGTCCGGTCTGCTCGGACCTGATTCGCCGCTGAGCCAGGTGGGAATACGATATGACGTGGTCCTGATCGCCCGCCCGGCGGCGCTCGAAGTCACATACGCCGACCTGAAGGCGGAGGCGGCGCTGGCTGCGCTCAGGCTCGCCAATTTCAAGCCATGACGAAGCTGTTTCTGTTGCTGATCCGCGGTTACCAACTCACGCTGGCTCGGGTTCTGCCGCCCTCCTGCCGCTACTACCCTTCATGCTCGCACTACACGTACGAGGCGATCGACAAGTACGGCTGGCTCAGAGGCGGCTGGATGGGAGCGGCCCGCATCGCCCGCTGCCATCCTTTCGCCGCGGGCGGGTACGACCCGGTGCCTTAGGGGACAAGGCCATCTTTCTCAGCTCGCCATTCGACATCTTTCACCCCATCCAGTCGGCATGGTGGACGATCTTCGGCGTCACCCTGCAGAGCGCGCTCAGCTTCATCTACACCCACGTCGTCGGCATAGCGGTCTTCAATACGATCGGCGCCTACGGCGTAGCGATCATCTTCCTGACGATCCTGATCCGGCTGCTGCTCGCACCGCTCCAGCAGTTCCAGCTCGTGACTCAGCGCAGGACGATGGTCGAGCAGCGCAAGCTCGCCCCGCAGGTCGCGGAGCTTCGCAAGAAGTACAAGAAAGAGCCGCAGCGGCTGAACACCGAGATGATGAAGCTGTACCAGGAACACGGGGTCAACCCGTTCGGCGGTCTGATCGGCTGCCTGCCCTTGATCGTTCAACTGCCGATCCTGACGGCTCTCTACTACGTGTTCACCAACTTCGGTCGCGGGCACGACATCGCCACGCACTTCCTGTTCCTGGCAAACCTCAACCAAAACCCCAACCACGAGCTGATGTTTCCAGGCCTGCCGATTCCGGCGATCACGTACCTCATCTTCCCCCTGCTCGCCGCGATCACGACGTTCATCCAGTCGAAGATGCTGCAGATGCCGTCGCCGCCGAACCCGACCGAGCAGGAGCTCCAGACGCTGCAGATGCAGCGGACGATGGTGTGGATCTCGCCCCTGATGATCGGCTACTTCGCCTTGAACGTTCCCGCCGGACTCGGCCTCTACTGGTTCATCGGGAACTGCGTAAGTATCATTCAGCAGAGCTTCGTGGTCGGGTGGGGCAACCTGCTGCCGTCGCGGTTCAGGACTGTCGCGGGGGGAGCGCCGGCGCTGCCGAGCAAGGCATCTTCCAGCTTCACGAGCAAGGCGGGGCCAAACGGCGCCAAGTCAGGGCAGCCGGGCGGCTCGAACAAGCAGAGAAAGCCGAAAAAAATCAACCGCAAGGAGTGAACGAACTTGAGATCCGCTGAAGGCCGCGGCCGCACGCTGGACGAGGCGGTCGACGCCGCGCTCATGGAGCTCCAGGAGAGCCGGCGCAACGTCGACGTCAAGATCCTCAGCGAGACGCCCGAAGAGACCGTCGTCGAGGTCACGATCATCGAGCAGGGCGCTCCGACAACCGGGGCGGCGACGGCGCCGACCAATGGCAAGGCCGAAGCGGCGAAAACTCTGGTCGAAGGCCTGCTGAAGCACATGGGTGTCCGGGCGCAAGTCAGCGTGCGGCAGGGCGCCGATCCGATCACGCTGGACATCAGCGGCCGGGATCTGGGCCCGCTGATCGGCTGGCGCGGCGAGACGCTGCGCGCTCTGCAGTCGGTCACGAATGTGATGGTCGGCAAGCATCTTGCCGAGGGAGAGCGCGTCATCGTCGACGTCGAGCGCTACCGCCAGCGGCGGGAGCACACCGTCCGCGAGATCGCCATCCGCGCGGCGCGCCAGGTCAAGATGACGGGCGACGCCATCACGCTCGATGCGATGCAGCCGTTCGAGCGGCGGGCGATCCACCTTGCGCTCGAAGGCGACGCCGACGTGACGAGCTCGAGCATCGGCGAAGAACCCGAGCGGCGCGTCGTGGTCGGGCCGCGCAAGCCGGCCGAGAGCTAACGGAAAACGGGGGCACGGCCGGCCGGCGGGCCGCCGCGGATCGGATCCGGAAGGCGATCGCTCTGGTCAACTCCGTCGCGGACGAGGCGGGCGACGAGGAGATCACCCCGACCGAGATAGCAGAGGCCATTCGAGACTGCCTCGAGCTGGGCGAAGTCGACCGCGTTCAGAACGTGCGGCGCTACCTGGGCGAGGCTCTCGACGCCGTTTCGGACGGGATGCCGGCCGATTTCGTCGCCATGACCCTCTATGCCGCGCTGGGCGCCTTAAGAGAGGGCGGCGCGAACTGAGGCGCTCTTATACTTTGGCCTCCCAATGGGCTCCCCGCATCGGGTCCACGCGTTGCCAGGAGGGGCGCGCCTGGTTACGGAGACGATGCCGGAGCGCCACTCGACGAGCGTCGTTTTCATGTTCGGCGGCGGTTCGCGGCTTGAAGACGAGCGCCTCGCAGGCGCCTCTCACTTCATCGAGCACCTCTTCTTCAAGGGCACCAGGCGGCGTCCTTCGCCAAAGGAGATCGCGGACGCGATCGAGGGCGTAGGCGGTTTCATCAATGCGTCGACGGACAAAGAGCTGACCGCCTACTGGGCGAGGGTTCCGTCCGAGCACATGGCGTTGGGCCTCGACGTCCTCTCCGATATCGTCGCCAACTCCAGGCTCGATCCGGCAGACGTCGAACGCGAACGGATGGTGATTCTCGAAGAGCTTCGCATGTACCAGGACCAGCCTCAGGACTACGTCCAGAACCTCTTCGAGGAGCTGATCTGGCCGGACCATCCGCTGGGCCGCGACATCGCCGGGACCGAAGAGTCGGTCTCGAGATTGACCCGCGACGACATCCTCGAGTACGCCGACGCGCACTACCGGCTGCCCAACCTCGTTGTCGGCGCGGCGGGCTCGCTCGACGAGGACGAAACGGCGGCGGTGGTCACGCGCAGCCTCTCCTTGCGGCGCGACATCGATGGCGCGCAGCCCGCGTTGCCGCCCCCGCCGCTTGAGGGTCCGCGCGTGCTGATCAAGCGGCGAGCGACGGAGCAGGCGCACATCTGCCTCGGCTCCCGCGCGCTCAGCTACCTCGATCCGGACCGCTACGTGCTTGACCTCTTGAACACGGTGCTCGGCGAAGGGATGAGCTCCCGCCTGTTCCTGAACATCCGCGAACGACTCGGCCTCGCGTATGACGTACACAGCTTCACGCAGAAGCATCGCGACACCGGCTACCTCGGCGTCTACATCGGCGTCGATCCGAAGAAGGCCGTGGATGCGGTCAACGCAGTGATGGCCGAGCTTCGCAGTCTTGGCGAGACCGAGGTCTCGCCTGAAGACCTGGCGCGCGCCAAAGAGTTCACGAAAGGCCGCTTGAGGTTGGAGCTGGAAACGACCAACGGCGTGGCCTTCTGGCTGACCTACCAGGAGCTGCTCTTAGGAGAGATCAAGTCGATCGATGAAGAGCTCACGCTGGTGGACGCGGTCACTGCCGCCGACGTGAAGCGCGTCGCGGAGGCGGTGTTGAGCGGTCCGATCCAGATGTCGATCATCGGTCCCTTCGTTCGCGACAGCGCCTTCCGACTCGCGATTGGAGCCTGAGCGACCTCGAGGTTTAGGCGATCGCCGGTTGCCTGGAGCCCACTGACGCGGTGCCCGTTTCGAGAATCGGCACCTGCGAGTAGATGTTGCCGAAATGATCGATAGGCCAGATGCGGAACCACGCTTTGCCATCGATACGGTCACGCGTGATGGGGCCGAAGAAGCGCGAGTCCTGCGATCGATTCCGGTTGTCGCCCATGACGAAGTAGGAATTCGCGGGCATCACCTCGCCGTCGGATCCGTTGTGCGGATAGCTGTTGTCGTTCGTCCACTCGTCCGGCAGGTAAGGCTCGTCCAGCTTGTGGCCGTTGATGTAGACGATACCGCTGCGAATCAAAAGCTTCTCGCCCGGCAGCGCTATCACGCGTTTGATGAAGTCGGTCGAGTTGTTGGTGGGAGGGCGAAGGATGATGATGTCGCCGCGTTGCGGCGCATGGAGTCTGTAGTCGATCTTGTTGGCGATCAGGTAATCGTTGTTGTCCAGCGTCGACCACATCGAAAGGCCTTCGACGTGGACCGCCTGGACGGCGAAGCTGATCCCGACGTAAAGGATCACCGCGAGCACGACGACCTCTGCAACCTCGCGCAAGAGCGAAGAGGCAGTGGAACCTTCGCTTGAGGCGGCGCCAGCCGCTGATTCGTGTTGGGCCGCCATGCGTCTAGGAGACGAGCTTAGCGCAGACCCGTTCGAGCTCTTCGCGACTCGAATAGCGCACTTCGAGCGTGCCTCGGTTGAGGCTTCCGCTGAGCTTGATGGGCACACCGAGGCTCGACTCGACATCAGCGGCGATGGCGCGCAGGTCGGCGGAAGAGTCGCCATGCCTGCGGCGACGCGGACGGTATGTCCTGACCCAGTTCTCGGTCTGCCTGACCGAAAGGTGTTTCGCGATCACGACTTTCAGGCCCTGCTCCTGCACCGCCTGGCTCTCCAGGGCGATGAGCGCGCGCGCGTGTCCGGCGCTGATCACGCCGGATGCAACGGCCGACTGCACCGCGGCGCACCCGCCCAACAGGCGCAGCGACTGCGTGACGGAGACGCGATGCTTGCCCAGGCGGTCTGCGACCTCCTCATGCGTCAGCCCGAACTCTTCGATCAGACGGCGTAGTCCGCGCGCCTCCTCGATCGAATCGAGGTCCGTGCGCTGCAGGTTTTCGATGAGGCCGAGCACCAGCTGTGAATCGTTGGCGGCGTCGCTCCGCACGACGGCCGGCACGGCTTGCAGGCCGGCCAGCCGTGCCGCCCGCCAGCGGCGTTCGCCGGCGATGAGCTCATAGCCGTCGGAGAGCGGCCGCACGAGAAGGGGCTGCAGCACGCCGTGCAGGCGGATCGACTCCGCCAGCTCGCCGAGGGGCTCAGCCTCGAATCGAGATCGCACCTGTTGTCGCGAAGGCCGGATCTGGTCGACGGCGATCATCTGCGGCACCAGGGCCTCGCCGGAGCTGGACATCGGGATCAGGGCGTCGAGTCCGCGGCCGAGGCCGCGCGGTCGTGGTTGGCTCATCGTTCAAGCAGCTCCTTCGCGAGCGCGCGGTACGCAGCCGCGCCTCGACACGTGGGGTCGTATTCGAGCACGGACTTGCCGTGACTCGGTGCTTCGCTGATGCGCACGTTCCGAGGGATCAACGTCTCGAGCACGTGGTGCGGATGGGTGCGGCGCACGGTCTGCAAGACGTCCCAGGCCAGCGTCGTGCGCGTGTCGAATTGCGTCATCACGATGCCGGCTATCGCGAGCTTTGGGTTGAGGCGCGAGCGCACCAGCTGGTGCGTGTACATGAGGTGTCGGAGACCTTCGAGCGCGAAGTACTCGCATTGGGTCGGGATGAGCATGCTGGTCGCCGCGACGAGGGCGTTGAGCGTCAGGAGGCCCAACGAAGGAGGGCAGTCGATCAAGACGATCTCGACGCCTGGGGGGATGACGGCGAGGCCCTTCTGGAGCAGAGCCTCGCGGTCCGGCATCCCGGCGAGCTCGATCTCTGCTCCCGCCAGGTCGATGTGGGACGGGACCAGGGTGAGGCCGGCCACGCCGGTCGGCTGAACCACCTGCTCGACCGCGGCCTCGCCCGTCAGCAGGTGGTAAACGCTCAGGCGGGCGCGGGCCGGGTCGAGGCCCAGGCCGGACGTGGAGTTCGCTTGCGGATCAAGATCGACCAGCAGCGTCGGATGGCCCACCTCGGCCATGGCCGCGCTGAGGTTGATCGCCGTGGTGGTTTTCCCCACACCGCCTTTCTGGTTGACGACGGCGATGATCGGAGGAGCCATCGTCGCCAACATGTTGGGTCTGGTGTCGCTTACGGCTCCTACATCTTGGGTCATTGAGCGAAATTCTATCCCTGGCCGGAGAGGATGGCCAGCCAGGTATGTTAAGGCTGAGCCGGCGCGGCCGGGCGCCGCCGGCGCGACCAGATCACATAAATCGAGACAGCGATGAGGGCGACCTCGGCCCCGACCGCGATGTTCGCGACCGCACCCGCGAGGCTGATGCCAACCAACAGGTTGTAGCTGATATGGCATGCGGCCGAAGTGGTGGTGTTCGTGTACTTGCGCAGGAGGCCGAGCCCGAGGGCGATCACCAGGACGGCGACCGTGTCGAGCGACAGGGCGTACTGGGTGTGGATCGAGGTGAACAGGAGCGCTGTGGCCAGCAACCCGATCCGGGGCTGCAGCGCCCCCCTGAATAGAACCTCCTCGCAAAGCCCCGGAATGAGCGCGACGGCGAGCGCGCCGCCGGGCCAGCTCAACTGCCCGAAGAGGTGGTTGGTCGCGGCGTCCACTCGATGAGCGATTCCGGGCGTCCAGGCATGACTCAGCATGTCGACCTGCTGGACGAAGACGAAGAACACTCCCGCCGCCGCGAGCGCGATCGCGATCTGCCACCAGGTGGGGAGGACGAGACCGAGCCGGCGCGCGGTGTCCGGCAGCTCGCGGCGGACGAAAAGGCCCACCCCGACGAGCGCAAAAACCAGGAAAGGCGTCTCATCGAAGATCAGGTCGGCGATGGTCAGCGGAGGCTGAGATTGAGCCGTCGCCAGGACATCCGTAAAAGCGACGACCGCGAGGTCGACGCCCAGCAGGATCACGGTCAAGGCCAGCGCCAGGGCATGCACCGGGCTGTCGGGATCGATCGGCAGCACTTGCCCCACCCGCTTGCGCACCGGGTGCGAAGCAATGGCCGCCGCCGCCAGGCCCGTGGCCATGACGGTTACGTCGAGCGCCAGCTGGAAGTTCGAGTTGGCCGCCGGCGTGAGCACCTTCGCGCCGGCGAGGTCGGCGGCGCCCAGCAGGCAAATCAGCCCGCCGGCGACGCCCGACAGGATTTCGGCGGCGAGGTTGGCCCAGCGCTTGCCGACAGCGGCGTTGGCCATGAGGACCAGCGGCAGCGGCGTCAGCTCGACCACGGCGGTCGCGACGTCGAGGGGAAGTTGAGCGGTCAGCCGGTCTTTGCGCCCTTGTCGGATACGGGTGTCGACGGCGACCCGTCGACCACTGCCTTGCCAAACTCGATCAAAGGTTTGAAGAGCTCGATCGGCAGCGGCAGGATGACCGTGGTGTTCTTCTCGGATCCGATCTCAACCATCGTCTGCAGGAATCTCAGCTGGAGGGCGCCCTGCTGGGAGGAGATCACCTGAGCCGCATTGGCCAGAGTCTGGGAAGCCTGGAACTCTCCGTCGGCGTTGATGATCTTGGCGCGCTTCTCGCGCTCGGCCTCCGCTTGCTTGGCCATGGCCCGCTGCATCGTGCTCGGCAGCTCGACGTCCTTGATCTCAACCACCGCGACTTTGATGCCCCATGGCTCTGTCTGCTCGTCGATGATCCGCTGCAGGTTCTGGTTGATCTTCTCCCGGTTGGCGAGCAGCTCGTCGAGGGTGCTCTGGCCGAGGGCGGCACGCAGGGTGGTCTGCGAGATCTGAGATGTGGCGTTGATGTAGTTGAGAACCTGGGTCACCGCCTTGCGGGCGTCGATCACCTGGAAGTAGATGACGGCGTTGACCTTGGCGGTCACGTTGTCGTTGGTGATGATCTCCTGCGGCGGCACCTCGAGCGTGATCGTGCGCAGATCGATCTTGACGAGGCGATCGACCCCGAACGGGATGATGAAGAAGAGTCCCGGTCCCTTGAGCGGGATCAGTCGGCCGAGCCGGAAGACGACGCCACGTTCGTACTCGGCGGCGATGCGCAGGCTCGAGAACACCGCGATGAGCGCGATCACGAGGACGACGACGATCAGCCCTACCGAAAACGCGTCCAACTATTTCCTCTCCTTGGCCTGTCCGTTCTCGCGTGCCACCTGGAGGTGAAGACCCTCGTGTCCCACCACACGCACGGCCGACCCCGCGGGGATCGGCGAGGTGGAGGTTGCCTTCCAGAGCGCGCCTGAGACAAAGACTAGACCCTCGGGCGCAAGCTCCTCACGCGCCTCTCCGACCGCGCCGACGATGCTGTCGCCGCCGACAAAAGCAGGCTGGCGGCGCGCGGCGATCACCTTGCGGATGAAGAAAGCAAAGAAGCCGAGGGTCAGGACCGCCGTCACGAGCGAGACCCAAGGGTTGACGCCGAGGCCGATCGGCCCGGTGTTGACAAGAAACGCCATGCCGAGGAGCAAGGCGAAAACGCCGCCGACGCTGAGAAATCCGTGTGTTGGCGCTTTGAGGTCGGCGATGAAGAGCACGAGAGCGAGCAGCATCAGCAGGGCGCCGGCAATGCTGACGGGCAGGTTGGCCAGGGAAACGATCGCCAGGATCGCCGCGAGCCCTCCCACCACGCCAGGCAGGATGAGGCCGGGATTCGAGAGCTCGGTGATGATGCCGTAGCCGGCCACGATGATCAGCAGCGCCGCGATGGTCGGGTCGATGAGCGCGTTCAGGAAAACCTGCCAGAACGGCATGGCGAAGTCGTCGACTGTCGCGCCGGCGGTGTGGAAGACCACGGTGCCGTTCGGGCGCTGCGCCTCGCGGCCGTCGATCTGGCTCAGCAGCGTGCCGATGTCCGGGGCCTCGAGGTCGGCGACATGGAGCGTCACCGCCTCCTCGGCATTGATGTTCACGCTCTTGCGCACCGCTTGCTCCGCCCAGTCGGCGTTGCGTCCGTGCATCGTCGCGAGGTTGCGCACGCGCGCGACCGCGTCGTTGAGCACCTTCGCGCCCAGGTCGCCGGTCAGGTCGGCACCGGTGGCCTGGATCGGGTGGGCGGAGCCGATGTTGGTGCCCGGCGCCATCGCCAGGATGTCGGCCGCCTGGGCGACGAACAGGCCCGCCGATGCGGCGCGAGCGCCGCTCGGATACACATAGACGACGACCGGCACCTTGGAGTTGAGGAGGCTCGTCACGATCTCATCCATGGAGGTCGAGATGCCGCCCGGCGTGTTGACCACGACGAGGAGGGCGTCCGCGCGGTCGGCCTCGGCGCGACTGACCGAGGTCTGGATGTAGGAAGCCATGATCGTGTTGATGTCACCGTTGAGGTCCGCTTCCTCGACGTGACGCGCTGACGCCGCCGCAGCGCTCAAGGGCAGCAGCGCGGCGGCGGCAATGACGGCCCAGCCGAGGCGGAGCGCAACCCGCGCGCGCATGTCTGGAGTATGGCAACCCCCGGTGTAAAACGTGGAACATTCGATCGGAGAGGGGCGTCCGGGTGGCGCGTAAAATCGGCGCGGTGGGGGCTCAACCGTTCAACACGGGCGATGAGGAGGCGCTGATTCGTGAGCTGCGCAGAGAGGCCCGGACCACGCCGCCGATTGACCCGGTCGAGGCGAAAACGCTCCTCGAGAAGGCTTCCGCCGGCGACCGGACAAGCCTGGACCGGCTCGTCGCTGCGAATCTCGGATTGGTGATCCGGCTCGCCGAAGCGCGTGATCAGAAGGGCCTTTCCGTGCCGGACCTGGTCCAGGAAGGATCGCTGGGCCTTGTCGACGCGGTGCGCTCCTTCGTCTCCAGCGGCGAAACAGATTTCGCGAAGTTCGCCGAGCAAAGGGTGGCCGAGCAGATGGACGCTGCCCTGGTCGCGGAAGCCGCCGCTGTGCGCGATGCGGAGCTTCTCGTCACGGCCGCCGGCGATTACGAGCGCACGGAGCTCTTGCTGGCACGCCAGCTGCGGCGCGCACCCAACGAAAGCGAGATCGCCGAAAAGCTGGAGTGGACGGTGGAGCGCACCCGCTACGTGGCCCAGGTGGTGGCCGAGGCGAGGCGCCGCCACGACGAGGAGCTGTTGGCGTTCATCGACCCCGACGCCATCGACTCCGACGACACGATTGACGGCGAGTAGCACCCTGAAGCGGACCCCTCTCTACGACCGCCACGTGTCCCTCGGTGGGCGCATGGTCGATTTCGGCGGCTGGGAGATGCCGCAGCAGTACACCTCGATCCGCGACGAGCACTTCGCCGTACGCAAGTCGGCCGGCCTGTTCGACGTCTCGCACATGGGCCGGTTCCGTATCGCCGGAGACGCCAGCCTCGATTTTCTGCAGCATGTGGTGACCAACGACATCGCTGCCCTCGTCCACGGCCAGGCGCAATACAACCTGCTTTGCAACGAAGCAGGCGGCATCATCGACGACCTGGTCGTGTACCGGGGCAGCGAAGGCTTCTTCGTGGTCGTCAACGCTTCCAACCGCGAGCGTGACCTCGCTTGGCTGCGCGAGCACGCCCTGGCCGGCGTCGAGATCGAAGACCGCACGTTCGAACTCGGGCTGCTTGCGTACCAGGGGCCGCGAGCAGAGGAGCTGCTGCCGGCCGAGGGGCTGCACGATCTGCCCTACTTCGGATTTCGCGGCGGCGATGTGGCCGGGGTCCACGCGCTGGTCTCCCGCACCGGCTACACGGGCGAGGACGGCTTCGAGCTGTTCATCAGCAGCGACCGCGTGGCGGAAGTCTGGGACGCCATCCTGGAACGGGGCCAATCGGCGGGAGTGCTGCCGGCCGGCCTCGGCGCCCGGGACGCGACGCGACTCGAAGCCGCGCTGCGGTTGTGGGGCAACGATATGGACGAGTCGGTCAATCCGTATGAAGCCGGACTCGGCTGGACGGTCAAGCTCGGCAAGGGCGTCTTCGTCGGCAGCGAGGCTTTGCAGCAAATCAAGGCAGCTGGGCCGCGCCGTACGCTGATCGGGCTCAAGACGGAACCGGGCAACATCGCGCGCCATGGAGCCGGGGTGGTGTCCGATGGCAAGCGAATCGGCCTGATCACAAGCGGCACCCATTCCTTCTTCCTCGGCTATCCGATCGCGCTCGCGATGGTGGAAGCGGGTACATTTCGAATCGGAGACAGGGTCGCGGTCGAGCTCAGAGGCAGGGAGGCACAGGCTGAGGTGGTCAAGCTTCCTTTCTATCGGGGATCGGCGCGCTCGGCCGCCTCGCCGACCAAGCCTTGACCAGGTCCATTCAGCGAGAAGAAGGAGATTCGAATGGCTGACCGTCGCTACACCAAGACGCACGAGTGGGTCACGGTCGACGGCAATCAGGCCACCATCGGCATCACCGACTTCGCGCAGTCGCAGCTGGGTGACGTGGTCTTCATGGAGCTGCCGAGCACCGGTCGCAAGCTCGCGGCGCGAGAGACCTTCGGTGTCATCGAATCGGTCAAGGCCGCGAGCGACCTGTACGCGCCCATCGCCGGGCGGATCACCGCGGTCAACGAAAAGCTGTCGTCCAAACCAGAGCTGATCAACTCCGACCCCTACGGTGAAGGCTGGATCCTGAAGCTCGACCTTGCGGGCGACCTGCCAGACGACCTGCTCGACGAGGCGGGGTACAAAAAAGTCACCGAGGCTTCCGCCGAGTAAGTTGCCTTACCTCGTCCATTCCCCGGAGGACCGGTCGGCGATGCTCGAGGCGATCGGCGTGAGCTCCATGAGCGACCTTCTCGTCGACATCCCACAATCCCTACGTCTCGGATCTCTCCAGCTCCCGGACGGTCTTTCGGAGTTCGAAACGATGGCCGAGGTCTCGGCGCTGGCCGATCGGAACAGGGTTTTTCCCGACCGCCTCACATTTCGGGGGGGCGGCGTTTACCGGCGGTTCATCCCCGCGGCAGTGGCGGCGGTGACCTCCAAGCCTGAGTTCTACACCGCCTACACGCCGTACCAGGCGGAAGCGAGCCAGGGCACGCTCCAGGCGATCTTCGAATTCCAGACCCTGATCGCAGAGCTGACGGCGCTCGACGTCGCCAACGCGTCCCTTTACGACGGCGCAACCGCCGTCGCCGAGGCGGCGATGATGGCTTTCGTTCAGACCGGACGGAACGAGGTCATCGTTTCCGGCTACGTCCATCCGGAGTACGTGCAGGTGCTTCGCGTGTTCGGCGAGGGACGCGGGATCAAGGTCCGTAAAGGCGGCCAGCCGAACAAGAAGACGGCGGCCGTGATCTTCCAGCAACCTGACTTTCTCGGGCTGCTCGTGGACGCTCGCGCGCTCACTGCGGAGGCGCACGACGCCGGCGCGCTGGCCATCGCGTGCGTCGATCCGATCAGCCTGGCCGTGCTGGCGCCGCCGGGCGAGTACGGAGCGGACATCGCGGTGGGCGAGGGCCAGCAGCTGGGCCTTCCACCCAGCTTCGGCGGCCCTCATGTCGGGTTCATCGCGTGCCAACGCGAACTGGTCCGCAAGCTGCCCGGGCGTCTCGTGGGCACAGCGCACGACGCCGCGGGGCGGCGCGGGTTCGTCCTCGCCCTCGCGGCCCGCGAGCAGCACATCCGGCGCGAGAAGGCGACCTCCAACATCTGCACCAACCACTCCCTGTGCGCGCTGGCCGCCGCGGTCTACCTGACCTACATGGGTCCGTACGGCTTGCGCCACGTCGCAGAGGTGAGCTTCAAGCGGGCCCACGCGCTCGCCCATCGGCTTGCCGCCCTGCCGGGCTGGGAGATGGCCTTCCCCGAGCGACAGTTCCTGAACGAGTTCCCGATTCGGGTCCCCAGGGCGCCGGCGGTGCTGCGCAAGCTCGGCCGAAGAGGCATCCTCGGCGGGCTGGACGTCAACCGCTGGTTCCGCGAGCTCAAGGGCGTGGTCACGTTCACGTGCACCGAGGTCAACGATGCGCGCGCCCTCGATGAGCTGCTGGCGGCCCTGGAGTCATGACCGAGCCCCTCAGCTTCGAGCTGAGCCGCCCGGCGGTCGACCCACCGCGGCTGCCGGACGCCGAAGTCGACGGGCCGGCGCCGTCAGACGTGCTGCCGCACGACGCGCTCCGGGCCAAGCCGCCTGGCCTCCCACGACTTAGCGAGCCCGAGATCATGCGCCACTACAGCCGCATGGCCTCGCTCAACTACTCGATCAGCGAGAACTTCTATCCGCTCGGCAGCTGCACGATGAAGTACAACCCGGTGGTCAACGAGGCCGCAGCCGCCCTGCCGGGCTTTGCCGACCTCCATCCCTACCAGGACGAGGAGACGGTTCAGGGCGCTCTCGAGCTCATGTGGCGCCTCGAGCGGGCGCTCTGCGCGATCGTGGGCGTGGACCGGGTGACTCTCCAACCGGCGGCGGGCGCCCATGGCGAGTGGACCGCGTTGCGCATGATCCGCGCCTACCAGCACTCCAAAGGCGAGGCACGCAGCGAGGTACTCGTTCCCGACTCAGCTCACGGGACCAATCCGGCGAGCGCCGCCCTGAGCGGTTTCCAGGTGCTGGAGGTCAGGTCTGGCGGGGACGGTCGGATCAGCCTGGCCGACCTCGAGTCGAAGCTCTCTCCGCGCACGTCGGCGCTGATGCTGACCAACCCCAACACGTTGGGGTTGTTTGAGCGCGAGATCCTCGATATAGCCGAGCTTGTGCATTCCACAGGAGCGATGCTCTATTACGACGGCGCCAACCTGAACGCTTTCATGGGGATCTGCAGACCCGGCGACATGGGCTTTGACGCTGTCCACATGAACCTGCATAAAACGTTCACCACGCCGCACGGTGGAGGTGGACCCGGCGCCGGCCCGGTCGGCGTGAAAGCCGAGCTGGTGCCCTTTCTGCCCTCGCCGATGGTCGAGCGGACGAACGGCCACCTCACGCTGGATCACAAGCGGCCGCAGTCGATCGGGAGGGTGCGCAGCTTCTACGGCAACTTCGGGATGCTCGTGCGCGCCTACACGTACATCCTCTCCATGGGCGGCGACGGGCTGAGCCAGGCCTCGCAGGACGCCGTCCTGTCCGCCAACTACCTCCGTAAGCAGCTGGAGGACGACCTGGAGATGCCGCATGACGGACCCTGCATGCACGAGTTCGTGGCCAGCGCGCACGGGCTCACGGTCCACAACGGCATCCGGGCCCTGGACATCGCCAAGGCCCTCCTCGACCGCAACTTCTACGCCCCGACCGTCTACTTCCCGCTGGTGGTCCCGGAAGCGATCATGGTCGAGCCCACCGAGACCGAGAGCAAGGCCACCCTGGACTCCTTCGCGACGGCGGTCAAGGACATCGTGGCGGAGGCCGCAACCAACCCCCAAGGCCTCCACGACCAGCCCAAGCACACCCCGGTCGGCCGCCTCGACGAGGTGGCCGCGGCGCGCCGGATCAATGCCTATCTGCAGGGTCTGAGCGAAGACCCCGTCCTGCGCTGGAAAGCGCTTCCGGAGACCGTGCCCGAACCCGCCTGTTAAGACCCCGCCGGAGGCCATTTCGTATTCAAAATCCGGTAGAATTGAGGATCTGAAGTTCTGCCCAGTTGACCCCTACGAGTTCTCCGCGCTGGGAGGGCCAAAACACCGGTCGGGCGCACTCGAGGTGCGTCTGTAAATGGCGGTTTCCAAGCCGCTCCCGGGACGTGACCCAAGGCCCAGACCACTGGGCGCGGACGTGGCGTACACCGCCGAGCAGATCCAGGTCCTCGAGGGCCGGGAGCATGTGCGGCGGCGTCCGAGCATGTACATCGGCTCGACCAGCACGACCGGCCTCCATCACCTGGTTTACGAGGTGGTGGACAACGCGGTGGACGAGGCGCTGGCCGGCTACGCCCACCGGATCGTGGTCACCCTGTTCGCCGACGGCAGCGTCCAGGTCGACGACGACGGCCGTGGCATCCCGGTCGACGTGCACAAGAAGGAAGGCCTCTCCGCCCTGGAGCTCGTGATGACCCGCCTCAATGCGGGCGGCAAGTTCGGCGGGGGCGGCTACAAGGTCTCGTCAGGGCTCCATGGAGTCGGCGTCTCGGCCGTCAACTTCCTCAGCCAGCGCCTCCAAGTCTGGGTGCATCGGGGCGGCAAGGTGTACCACCAGGAGTACGAGCGGGGCGTGCCGAAGGGCGGCGTCAAGCCGGTGGGCAAGACCGACCGCACAGGCACCATCGTCCGGTTCTGGCCCGACCCACAGATCTTCCCCGAGACCAGGTTCGACCGTGACGTCATCCTCCACCGTCTGCGCGAGATGGCCTACTTGAACAAGAGCCTCGAGATCGCGCTCGCCGACGAGATCCTCGGCTACTCGAGCACGTTTTACTTCGAGGGCGGCATCGTCGCCTTCGTCCGCGCCCTGAACCGCGACAAGGCGGTCGTGAACGTCCCGCCGTTCTACGTCGACCGCGAGGTCGAAGGCACCCAGGTCGAGATCGCCCTCCAGTACAACGACACGTTCGTAGAGAACGTGATCGCATTTGCGAACACCATCCACACGATCGAGGGCGGCACCCACCTGACCGGGTTTCGGTCTGCGCTCACCAACGTGCTGAACCGCTACGCGCGGAAGGCAGGAATCCTCAAAGAGCAGGATCCAAACCTCTCCGGCGAGGACGTGCGCGAAGGCCTCACCGCCGTGATCAGCGTCAAGGTGCTGGAGCCGCAGTTCGAGGGCCAGACGAAGGGGAAGCTCGGCAACGCCGAGGTGCAGGGTCATGTGTCGCTGGCGCTGACGGAAGGGTTCACGCAGTATCTCGACGAGAACCCGTCGGAAGGTCGCCGGATCATTGAGAAGTCGCTCACCGCCGCGCGCGCCCGCGAGGCTGCCCGCAAGGCTCGCGACCTCGTCCAGCGCAAGAGCCTCCTCGAGTCGAGCACGCTTCCCGGCAAGCTCGCCGACTGCTCCGAGCGCGACCCGGCGCTTTCCGAGCTCTACATCGTGGAGGGAGACTCGGCCGGCGGCACCGCCAAGGGCGGCCGCGACAGGCGCACGCAGGCGATTCTGCCGCTGCGCGGCAAGATCCTCAACGTCGAAAAGGCTCGACTCGACAAGGTTCTGACGTCCGACGAGATTCGCAACCTCATCACGGCCATGGGCGCTGGCGTCGGCGACAACTTCAACATCGAGAAGATCAGATATCACCGCATCGTGACGATGACCGACGCCGACGTCGACGGCAGTCATATCCGCACGCTTCTGCTCACGTTCTTCTTCCGCTACTTCCCTGCCGTCATCGACAGCGGATACCTGTATATGGCGCAACCGCCGCTGTTCAAGGTCTCGAAGGGAACGGGCAAGAACATGAAGGTCATCTGGTGCCAGTCCGAAGCGGAGCGCGACAAGGCGATGCGTGAGCTCGGCAAAGGCGCGGAGGCCGCCCGGATGAAAGGTCTCGGCGAGATGAACGCCGAAGAGCTGTGGGAAACGACGATGAACCCAGCGACTCGCGTCCTGCTCAAAGTGACGGTCGAGGACGCCGCTGCGGTCAACGACACATTTGAAAAGCTGATGGGTCCCGACGTAGAGCCGCGCAAGAAGTTCATTCAGGCGCACGCCAAGAGCGTCCGGAACCTAGACATTTAAGGGGTCACAAGTGCGAATCGCGGTCGACGCCATGGGCGGCGATCACGCGCCTGCTGAGATCGTCCGCGGCGCCGCCGCGGCGGCGGTGGAATACGGCATCGACATTTCGCTCGTCGGCCTGCCCGCCGCGGTGCAGCCGTTGCTGGACAGCCATCCGAGGCTGCAGTTGGTGCCCTGCACGCAAGCGATCGCCATGGATGAGCATCCGGCCCAGGCCGTGCGCAGCAAGCCCGACTCGTCGATGGCGGTCTGCGCGCGCCTGTGCAAGGAAGGTCGCGCTGACGGCTGGACTTCGGCCGGAAACTCGGGGGCCATCATGGCGGCTGCGCTCTTGATCCAGGGACGGATCAGAGGCGTGGAGCGACCGGCTCTCGGCTCGATCGTGCCGACGCAGAACGGCTTTGCGTATTTCCTCGACGTCGGCGCCAACGTCGACTCGAAGCCCGAGTACATGGTGCAGTTCGCTGCGATGGGCGCCGTTTACGCGCGCGAGATGCTGGGTCGGGCGGAGCCGCTCGTGGCGTTGCTCAGCAATGGCGAGGAGGAAGGAAAGGGTGATGAGCTGGTGCGCGAAACGTCGCGCCGGCTGAAGGGTGTGCTCCCCGGCTTCATCGGTAACGTCGAGCCCAAGGACATCTATGCGGCGCGTGCCGATGTCATCGTCGCTGACGGATTTGTTGGCAACGTGGCGATCAAGATGGCCGAGGCGACCGCCGAGTTCTTGTTCCGCGGCCTGCGTGACGAGATTCCCAAGACGCTGTCCGGAAAAATCGGCGGCGCGCTCATCCGGCCGCGCGTTCAGGAGCTGCGCGCCCGGGTCGACTGGCGAGAGTTTGGAGGCGCGCCGCTTCTCGGCATTGACGGCGTGGCCGTGGTCGCGCACGGCCGGTCCGACGCGCGCGCGATGAAGAACGCCATTCGGGTGACGCGCGACGCGGCTAAGAACGGGCTCGTCGGTAAGATTCGGGCGGAGGTGGGGAAGCCAAGAATTCAATGAATCCCAACCTTGTCCGGCTCGCCGGCAAAAACGGGCGTACCCGGGTGGTCGTCACCGGCATGGGGACGGTCAATCCGCTCGGCAAGGACCTCGAGGAGTACTGGCACGGCCTGATCGAGGGCCGGAGCGGAGCGAGCCCGATCGAGCGGTTTCCCTCTGACCGCCTGGTCACAAAGTTCGCGTGCCAGGTCAACACCTTCGATCCCCAGGATTACATCGAGCGCAAGGCCGCACAGCGGATGGCCCGTTTCTCGCAGATGGCCGTCGCCGCCTCTGGTATGGCGCTGGCCGACTCGGGCCTGGACCTCTCCAAGGAGGACAGCTTCCGCGTCGGCGTGGCGATGGGAACCGGGATCGGCGGTTTCGACGATATGACCCAGGGCGCCATCTCTTTTGCCACCAAGGGACGTCTCAATCCGCTCTACGCGCCGATGATCATCCCGAACATGGCAGGGGCCTCGGTCGCGATGCATTTCCATCTCCGTGGCCCGAACACGACAGTGACGACCGCCTGCGCCGCGTCGACCCAAACGCTTGGCGACGCCACGCGAATGATCCAGCACGGAGACGCCGACGTCATGTTCGCCGGTGGGAGCGAAGCCTCGCTCTGCGAGGTGGGCATCGCCGCGTTCAATGCGATTCGGGCGCTCTCGACGCGCAATGAGGCGCCGGAAAAGGCGAGCCGGCCGTTCGACCGCGACCGCGATGGCTTCGTGCCGGGCGAGGGATCGGGGATCTTGATCCTCGAGTCACGCGAGCATGCGATCAATCGAGGCGCGCGCATCTACGGCGAGATCCTTGGTTACGCGACCACCAACGACGCGTTCCACCAGGTCGCGCCGGATGAGACCGGTGAGGCACCGGCCAGGGCCGTCACCAACGCGCTCAAAGATGCCGGCCTCGAACCGAAAGACATCGACTACGTGAATGCGCATGGCACCTCGACACAGCTCAACGATGCCGGCGAGACGAAAGCGCTGAAGCTCGCGCTCGGCCAGCACGCCTACAACGTGGCGATCAGCAGCACCAAGTCGATGATCGGCCATCTGCTGGGCGCGGCCGGCGCGGTGGAAGCGATCGCGACGTTCCTCACCATCAACCGCGGCATCATCCACCCGACCATCAACTACGAAAATCCCGACCCTGACTGCGACCTCGATTACGTGCCCAACACTGCCCGCCGCAAGGACGTGCGGATCGCCATCTCCAACGGATTTGGTTTTGGCGGGCACAACGCGGTCGTAGTCCTGGCTCGATACGAGGATTGAGAATTGGCTGAAGACACGATCGGCACCGTCATAAATCGCAACCTCCAGGAGGAGATGCAGACCTCCTACATGGAGTACGCGATGTCCGTCATCATCAGCCGGGCCCTGCCCGACGTGCGTGACGGGCTCAAGCCGGTGCAGCGCCGGATCCTCTACGCCATGCAGCGAGCGGGCGCGACCAGCGGGACAAAGACAAAGAAGTCGGCGGCCTTCGTCGGTGACGTGATGAAGCTCTACCACCCCCACGGGGACAGCGCGATCTACGACGCGTTGGTGCGCATGGCTCAGCCGTTCTCACTCCGCTATCCGCTGATCGATGGGCAGGGCAACTTCGGGAGCATCGACGGCGACCCGCCGGCGGCAATGCGCTACACCGAGGCGAAGCTTTCGGCGATCACCGGCGAGCTGATGGCGGATATCGAAAAGCAAACCGTGGACATGGTGCCGAGCTATGACGGCTCGGAGGAAGAGCCATCCGTCCTGCCGGCGCGGATTCCAAATCTCTTGATCAACGGCGCTTCGGGCATCGCGGTCGGCATGACGACCAACATCCCGCCACACAACCTCCGCGAGGTTGCGGGCGCGGTCAAACACCTGGTCGACAATCCCGACGCGACGGCGGAGGACCTCCTCGGCTTCGTCACGGGTCCGGACTTTCCAACCGGTGGCGTGATCATGGGCACCGCCGGCATCAAGGCGGCCTACTCAACCGGCCATGGCCGGATCATCGTCCGTGCCCGACATTCGCTCGAGCAGGCCGCAAACGGGCGCGAGCGGATCATCGTCTACGAGCTGCCGTACGCGGTCAACAAGGCCAGCCTCGTGGCCAAGATCGCCGAGCTCGTCTCCGAGCGCAAGCTCGAAGGCATAGCCGACCTGCGCGACGAGTCTGACCGCAACGGCATGCGCATCTTGATCGAGCTGAAGCGAGAGGCGCAGGTCTTCACTGTGCTGAACAACCTTTACA
>VBEF01000124.1:2811-4125 GCA_005881275.1 Chloroflexota bacterium | reverse complement strand
TACATCAACTGGTACGACAAGGCGTCGCCAGGGATGCTCAACGACAACATCCACGTGCTCAATCCGGGTGGGACGGCGGCGAGCGTGTCCGTCAGCCTGCCGGGAGCGCCCTCCCAGACCCTGAACGTCGCACCTGGAGCTGAGGCCTACACCACGTTCCCGCAGGGAACGATGGGAGGCCCGGTGACGGTGACCTCCACTCAGCCCGTGCTGGCCTCGCAGCGCGTGCAGTTCCAGCAGTCCTTCAACGAAGTCTGGGCGCAGAGCGCGAGCCAGGCTGCATCGACCAGCTACATCAACTGGTTCGACAAGGCGTCCAGCGGGATGCTGAACGACAACATTCACGTCCTCAACCCTGGCGCGGCACCCGCCAGCGTGACGGTGAGCCTGCCCGGCGCGCCCTCGCAGACCTTGAGCGTGGCGGCGGGCGGCGAGGGCTACGCCACCTTCCCGAAGGGCACGATCGGAGGCCCGGTCACGGTGACCTCGGTCCAGCCGGTGCTGGCCTCGCAGCGGGTGCAGTTCCAGCAGACTTTCAGCGAGGTCTGGGCGCAGAGCTCCAGCCAGGCAGCGACGACCAGCCACATCCTCTGGTACGACAAGGCTTCGCCGGGGATGTTCAACGACAACATCCACGTCCTCAACCCCGGAACGACGGCCGCCACAGTCACGGTCAGCCTTCCAGGCGCCGCCACCCAGACCCTGACGGTGCAGGCTGGAGGCGAGGCTTACGCCACCTTCCCGCAGGGCACCATGGGCGGGCCTGTCACCGTGACCTCGAGCCAGGCGGTGCTGGCCTCACAGCGGGTGCAGTGCTACAGCTCGTTCAACGAGATCTGGGCGAGCTGAGTCCGGCTTAGGCGTTTCTCCCGCCGCGCAGCGCGTTGCGGACGGACCTCGCCATCCGATACAGCGGCATCCGTTCGATGCGGTCGATCCTGGCGCGAAGTCGCGCCACCTCAGCGGCCGCGGAGGCCAGCTCTGCAGTGAGCCGCGCGTGCTCCATGACAGCCTTCTCGCGGAGGGGAATCGGCTGGAGGAGCTTCCCGGGGTCACGGCCGGCCACCACGATGTACTGGTAGGCACGAGCCTCGTCGCTGTTCGCGTACTCCCAGAATTGCGGGGTCGGCTCGAGCCCCACGGCCCGCAGACGCTCCGTCACGCGGTCCTCTGGGAGGTCGTAGAAGGTCGCCTCGAGCTGCTGGATGGAAAGCCCGGTGGCCTGGAACATGTCCTCAATCGTCTTCTTCGTGAAGTACTTCAGGTGTGTGTCGTCGAGCAGGCCGAGGTTCTCGTAGGCGAAACCTCCCTCCA
>VBEF01000124.1:0-2770 GCA_005881275.1 Chloroflexota bacterium | reverse complement strand
CATCGCTCCGCGGATCGCGTCGCCTGGCCGCTTCAGGTGCTCGAGGACGTCCGCGAACACGACGACGTCGAACTCGTACGCGTCGAGAGCCTCCCAGGCGAACGTGTCCAGATCGGCGGTGATGACCTGCTCGAAGCCTCTTTGGCGGGCTTTCTCCGCATCAGACTCGTCGAGCTCGATGCCCCATACCCGGGCCAGCCGCTCGCGCTTCAGTGCCTCGCCCAGGTAGCCGGTGCTGCAGCCGACGTCGAGCACGCGGGCGCTCATCGGGACCAGGCCGACGATCATTGCGGTCGAGGAATTACGGTCCTCCAGCACCACGCTCTGCTCTGCGTACTTCGACATCGCTAAGTAGTTTGGATGAGTTCCTGCCGCTTGGCCCGGAACTTCCCCGGGCAAACCTCGGAAGAAGATTAAAGAACAGTTAGGCCTGTCTCGTCCAGCCCGTAGCGGTCAGGCCGCGGGCACCTCGTTGAAGGTCTGGAAGTACTGAACCCGCGACGCGGCGATCACCGGTTGGTCCGAGGTGATGGTGACCGGCCCGCCGATGCTCCCGGCCGGAAACGAAACGTAGTTCTCCGTCCCCGCCGCCAGGCTGAACGCGACAGGTGAGGCGCCGGCCAGGCTGACCGTGACGTTGGCCGTAGCGCTGCCGGTGTTGAGCACGTGGATGTTGTCACCGACCATCCCCGGGGACGCCTTGTCGAACCAGATGACGTGGCTCGAGGTTTGGGCCTGCGCGGCTGTCTCGGACGGGGTCTCGTTGAAGCTCCAGAGGTGACGTAGGTCTCCGCGAGCGACGGCAGCGTCAAGGTCACTGGCGCGGTCCCCGGCAGGCCGACGGTGATGTGCGCGGTGGTGCCGCTGGTGTTGAGGAGGTGGACATTGTCGCCGGCCATGCCGGCCGAGGCCTTGTCGAACCAGTTGAAATAGCTCGTCGACGAAGCCTGCGCGGCGCTGCGCGCGACCACCTCGTTGAACGTCTGGTAGTACTGCACCCGCTGCGAAGCCAGAACAGGCTGGTCGGACGTGACGGTCACAGGACCACCGATCGTGCCGGTTGGGAAGGTGGCGTAGCTCTCAGCGCCGGCGACGAGCGAGAAATTGATGGGGCTGGCCCCCGAGAGGCTCACCGTGACGTTGGCGGTGACCGAGCCCGGGTTGAGCACGTGGATGTTGTCGCCCACCATCCCCGCCGACGCCTTGTCGTACCAGCTCAGATATGAGGCCGTGGCGGCCTGCGAGGGAGTCATCGCCCAGACCTCGTTGAAGCTCTGGTAGTACTGCACCCGCTGCGAGGCCAGCACCGTCGGGCCTGACAGCACGTTCACGACCACGGGCCCACCAATGGAGCCGGCTGGGAACGAGACGTACGTCTCCTTGCCGGGAGCGACGGTGAACGGGATCGAAACGCCGCCCAGCCAGACGCAGCCGGTGCTCGAGGAAGCGCCCGTGTTGAGCAGGTGGATGTTGTCGTTGATCATGCCCGCCGACGCCTTGTCGAACCAGCTGAAGTAGCTCGTGAACAACGGCGTGCCGGTGCAGCTGATCGAGGCGTAGGAGCCAGCCGCCGCCTGCATCCCGGATTCGTCGACCGCGTCGAACTGGGCCGCCGGGATGGTCTTCAGCTCGCTGACCACCGTATCGCCTGCCGTGGTGCCCCACCAGTTGTCCGTGGTGCCCCCGAAATACCAGTCGGCTCCGTTGTCCGCCAGGAGAAGGCCGTAGTGCTGGAACGCGCGCAGAACAACCTGGGTGTTGGCGCTGAACCCGGAGATGTCGAAGGTGCCGCGCAGACGAAAGCGCGCCCCCATCGGCGGGAAGTTGGTATCGCACGAACCGGCGTTGTGCGATCCGGGCCAGATGTAGCCGCCCGTGCAGTGGGTGGTTAAACGGATGGCGTGGGTGATGCTCCCGGCCAGGATCTCGTCAGGCCGCAGCAGCAGCGGAGCCATGGGCAGGCCGGCCGCGTCCGCCGAAGTCCAGCCGATGGGCCGCATGGCGTCGGAGTTGAGGTTCCAGACCGCACCGGAGCCGGCCTGCGGCGTCTGGCCGTTGGTGAAGTTCTGCAGGTTGTAGACCTCGTAGAGCTTGCAGAGGGTGCTGCTGACGACGAGCGCATGCCGGTCGCTGCCGGAAGGCGCCCCAGGTCCACCCTCGATGAAGGTGTTCTGGTCGATGGGATAGCCCTCGGTGGGATGGTCGCTCTCCGAGTTGTAAAGGAAGGTGGGCGTGACGCCCGAAGACGGAGGCGGCGCCACGTTGATGGGTATGCCGTACTGCTGGGCAAACGTGCCGAGGTCCGGATGCAGGTTGGAGTGCTGCGTCATGTTGTTCATCCACGTCGCGCTCCACGCATGGACTGGCAGCTTCGAGATGTCGGCGTTGAAGACGGAGTCGGCGGGGAAGAGGGGACAGGTGGTGCCGGGGACGGGCTGAGCCATGACCGCAGGCGCGGTCGGGAGAAACATCGCACCCGAAACCAGGAGGGCGGCCACGGCGCGACCAATCGATGACCTCATGCCCGCTCTAACGAGAGGCAGCGCCCACGATTGCGGTCAGCTCGGTCATTCAGCAATTTGCAGATGGGCGCGGCAATCTTCCAGGTCCGCCATTTTGTGCTGGGGAGAACCCAAGGCACTTTACATCTCCTTACGTCAGGCCCTTGCCATTGAGGGGCATGGGCGGTTAGCGTCAGATGCGCGAGGGGATAGGGAATTTCCCTATAGGAGGTAGCAGTGAACCTTATCAACGCTGCAAATCTGCGCCG
>VBEF01000107.1 GCA_005881275.1 Chloroflexota bacterium | reverse complement strand
GCCCACATCGGCAGCGATCGACTTCTCGCTCGCCGCGTGCGTGTTGGTCATCGCCTGGCTGCTCGCCCGAGGCGTGCCGGAGACGAACGAGCCGAACTGGCAAGTATTTGCGGCCGCCTGTCTCCTGTCCCCGATGCTGGGCCCGATCGAGTGGCTGAGCTACTGGGTGCTCTCAGCGCCCTTGCTGCTGCTCCTCGTCTATGAGTTCTGGAGTCGACATGCCCCGGCCCGGCTCTGGATCGGGCTAGCAGTCGCTTACGCGCTGATGGAGCTGGTTTGGGATCCGTTGGAAAGCTTGGCGAGAACACCGGTTCCGATCGTGGTCGTGTCCTACACGATTGGCCAGTTCGCTCAGTACGTTCTCTTGCTGGTCTGGGTTCGCTGGCTACTGCTGCGGCGTACAAAACCGGTCTTCTCCACGGTACCTGCGGTCCCTGCCGTCTGATCAGCCGGCCACATTGGCCGGCATGAGTCCGAGAGATCGAGCGGGAGCTCCAGACCTTTCAAGGCGCCACCGGATTCGAAGCACCCGCCGAGCTCGTCGTCGGCGCCGGGACCAGATAGGAGAGGGGCCGATCACCGGCCGTGCACGAGTCGGCCCGTGCAAAATACCGGTGTGCTGCAACACGCCGAGCTGAGCCTGCTCGAGGAGAGCCTCGATCACATCCGAGCAGCGCCCGCGGACGGGGGGACTGTTGAGCTGATCGTTCGGCGGCCCGGCGTTGACGAACGAGAAGTCCTGACCGAGGCCCGGCTTGATATCCACGATGGTCTGGAGGGCGACACCTGGCGGGTTCGAGGAAGCACCCACACCCCGGATGGTGGTCCGAATCCAGATGCCCAGCTGACGCTCATGAACTCGCGGGCAGCGGCGGCGATGGCGGGGAATCGAGACCGTTGGGCGGATGCAGGCGACCAGCTCTATGTCGATCTCGACATCAGCCGCGCCAACCTGCCTCCGGGCAGCCGGGTTCAGATCGGCTCGGCCGTGATCGAGTTCAGCGAGCCACCGCACACCGGCTGCGCCAAGTTCTCGGCGCGATTCGGCGTGAACGCGCTGAAGTTCGTCAACTCTCCGATCGGTCGTGACCTTCGCTTGCGCGGAGCGAACTGCCGCGTCGTCGTTTCAGGAACCGTGCGCGCGGGCGACGCGATCAGGAAGCTGCCGCAGTAAGGCCGCCACGCGGCAAGCAGGATTCGTCGTTCGCTAACGGAACGCATTCAACATCCATCGGATCGATCACATCTACGAGGATCCTCATCCGCGCAGTCCGTACGGCGTTTCCAAGGTCTTTGCGAATAGACGGATGACTGCGCAGAGTTAAACTGCGGCCGTGCCGTGTCCGCGGTGCGGTCAGGACAACCCGGCTGGAGCTCGGTTCTGCCTCGCGTGCGGCGCAGCGCTGAAAGAAGAGGCGGCGAAGCAAGAACGCAAGTTGGTTTCGGTGCTTTTCGTGGACCTCGTCGGCTTCACGGGCCGGTCCGACCGAGCGGATCCCGAAGACGTCAGAGACACCCTGCATGCGTACCATGCGGCCGCCCAAGAAAAGATCCAGGACTTCGGCGGGACCATGGAGAAATTCATCGGCGACGCCGTGATGGCTGTTTTCGGAGCGCTCATATCCCACGGTGATGACGCAGAGCGTGCCGTCAGAGCCGGCCTTGCGGTGCTCGAGGCGGTCTCGCAGCTGAAACTCGAGGCCCGCGGCGCAGTCAACACCGGCGAAGCTGTCGTAAACGTCCAAGCGGGTCGCGCCACCGGAGAGGCGCTCGCCATGGGCGACGTCGTGAACACCGCCTCGAGGCTGCAGAACTCAGCGCCCTCCGGCAGCCTCGTGGTGGGGGAGGAAACCTACCGGCTAACTCGAAACGCGATCACATACGAGGCTCTGCCGTCGGTCGTGGCCAAGGGAAAGGAGGATCCGGTCCACGCGTGGCTTGCAGTCGGAATCGTCGATGCGGGTAGGGCCCGACCCGACCTCCCGATTGTGGGACGCGAGCGCGAGCTCACGCTCATGGCCTCGATCTGGGATGGCGCGGTCGCCGACCGCCATCCCCATCTTGTGACGGTGGTCGGCCATCCCGGCATCGGCAAGTCAAGGCTCCAGCGCGAGTTCTCTCGCCGCGTCCAGGAAAACGGGGCCGCGGTAGCGCGCGGGCGGTGCCTGCCGTATGGCGAGCGTGCGGCATACGGCGCGTTCGCGCAGCTGGTGCGAGGCATCGCGGAAATCTACGAGAACGATCCGCCGGCCACGGTCAGGGCGAAGCTCTACGCGGCCGTCGAGAGGTTGCTGCCGGCGACGGAGGTCGAAGAGACGACCCGCTACATCTCGCTGCTCACCGGCATCGGTGTCGACGAACCGGCCCGTGATCGGGATTACCTGTTCTTTGCAGCCCGGCGGTTGCTCGAGGGTCTTGCTTCGATCCAACCGCTGCTTGTCATCTTCGAGGACCTGCACTGGGCCGACGCCGCCCTTCTGGATCTCATCGAGTACCTCGCAACGCATATAAAGGATGTGCCGCTGGTGATCGTCGGGCTGACCAGGCCGGAGTTCGTCGACCGCAGACCAGCCTGGGGCAGTGGCCTGTTCGCTCACACCACGATTGGACTCGAGCCGTTGTCCAGCGCCGAGTCGTTCACCCTCGCGGAGCGACTCGTTCTGAAATCGGCCGGCCTCAAAGGGGCGATCGAGCGATTGGCCGAGGCCTCCGAAGGAAATCCTCTTTTCGTCGAGGAGCTGTCTTCGGCGCTCACCGAGGGGCACGAGCTCGGTTCCGACCTTCCGACCACAGTCAGAGCAGCGATCGCGGCTCGCCTTGATGCTCTGCCAACCACCGCCCGCGCGGTACTCCTGGACGCATCCGTCGTCGGCCCGACCTTTTGGCGCGGCGTACTTTCCGCGCTTCGCGGCCAGCGAGAGCTGGACGAGGCTCTGGCTGCGCTGGAGATGCGGAACTTCATCCGTCGGGTGCCATCGAGCAGGGTCCGCGGCGACATCGAGTACCTGTTCAAGCACATGCTCATTCGAGACGTTGCGTACTCGACGCTTCCCCGCTCCCTCCGCCGCGAGCGCCACGCGGCGGTCGCGAAATACATCGAGTCGGCAGCTGGTCAGGCGAAGGATCTGGCCGCATTCCTGGCACATCACTGGCGAGAGGCGGGGGAGCCGAACAAGGCCATCGATTACTTGATGCTTGCCGCCGAGCAGGCGCTCGACGGCTGGGCGCTCGAGGAGGCGGTCGCTCACTACAATGCCGCGCTCGAGCTCGCGCCTGACGACGCCTCGCGCCGCCGGATTCGACTGGCGCGCGGGCTCGCCCGATCAAGGCTCGACGAGTACCAGGCGGCGGTCGACGATCTGGGGGAGCTGCTGCCGGAGCTGAGCGGTCGGGAGCGCGTCGAAGGACTCCTGGGATGGATCTGGGGAACCGAGTGGACAGAGCGCAGCGAGGAGACCATCACTGGAGCCGAGGAGGCACTCGGGCTCGCCCAGTCGCTAGGCGACCAGGAGCTCGTGACCGTATCGAGTGCGCGCCTGAGCCAGGGTCTCGCGATGAGAGGTGAGCCGGGCGACCTCGATCGCGCAGCGGAACTGGGCCAGAAGGCACTGGACACCTGGGTTCCGGGCAGCCGGCCCTGGGATCTCATCAACCATCAACACATGTTTGGCGAACAGCTCTACTGGATGGGGCGCCTGACCGAGGCCGGCGATCTGATGGCCAAGGTGACGGAGTCGGAATCTGATCCGCTGAGTCTCCAGGCCCGCCTGAGGAGCGCATCCCTGAGGGCCATGGTTCTCACCTCGACAGGGCGTTATGAAGAAGGCCTTGCATTGTTCGATCAGACACTGGAGCTTGCACAAAAGCTCGGCCGGTCGACCCGGATCGTCCAGAACTACTCGACGCTCCCGCTGCGCGACCTGTTTCTCCTGGAGGAGGCAAGGCGCCGGACCGAGGACGCGTTGGTCGGGTCCGAGTTGCTGACCGGATTCACGATGCCGAGGGCGATGGCAATGGCCGACCTCGTGCAGACCGCCCTTTTGCAGGGTGACATCACGACCGCAGAGAACACATGGCGTATCCAGTGGGAGGGTTCGATCAACACGAGGGGCTGGGCCCGCTGGCTGGTCGGCATTCGCCTGGCCGCCGCTAAAGCAGAGCTCGGCCTTCTGACCGGACGGACCGAGGATGCGGTCGAGTGGGCGCGAAAGACCATCGAGCTGTCCATACCCGTCCGCCGAGTGAAATACGAGATCGTCGGCCGCACGCTGCTGGGTGAGGCCCTCGTCGCCCTTGGAAAAAGTGGCGAAGCACTTCCCGAGCTGCGTCTTGCGGTCGAGCAGGCCGATCGCCTGGGCAGTCCGCCTCAGCGCTGGCAGGCGCAGGCGTCACTGGCCCGCGCCTTGTACGCAACCGGCGACGACAACGGGGCGGAGCGAGCCTTCGCCGCCGCCTCGACGGTAATCCAAAACGTGGCCGCGGGTCTATCGGCCGAGCGCTCCGCTCGCTTCCTGAGTGCCGAGCCAATCCAAAGCATTCTTGGGGGCCTGACCAAGGCTCGCCAGTAAGCGCGCTCTACGCAGCGGTGAAGAGCGTCACCGCGCCGCTCGCGATCAGGACGAAGCTCCAGCCCAGGTCGAGATTGAACCAGCCCCGGCGCAGAATGCCGAGCCCGACCTTGTCGTATATGACTACCGAGACCACACCCATCACGAGGAGCATCGCTGCGACGTGGAGCGATGCCGCCGCCACCGCCTGCAGAGAGATCTCGCTGAGGCTGTGATAGGTCGCGTAGACCTGGAGCCCGAGCAGCACAGGGGCCAGCATCAGGCCGGCGCCATGCGCGGAAGACATCAGGAACGACCACATCGTGAGCCCGGCGGGGCCGACTCGGATCCCGAAGCCGCCGGGGTGCGAGCGCGGTCGCACAAGCTTGTAGAGGCCGAAGGTCACGAGCACCAGCGCCGCCAGCAACCGCACGAAAAACGGGGGCACGACCTGCGCGGTCAGGGAGACCGCGATCACCACCATGACGATCGATGCCTCATGCCCGATCGCGATGGGAAGCAGTGACCCCAGCACCGCGCGGCGGCTCTTCTCCTGCAGGCCGCGCGCGACCGCGAAGAGCCAGCCCATTCCGGGATTGACGCCGTGGTAGGCCCCGAGCAGCACGAGCGCTGCCCAGGGCCACAAGGCGCTGCTCACGAGTAGCAGTACGAGTCGGACGAGGCGTCGCCGCCTTCGAGGTGGACCTGGTGCGTGCGCTGCTCGAACGTGGTGAAGAACCCGCCGTCGAGACTGAGTCCGCCGTCAGGCTTGGCGTCGATCAGCGTGGCCCAGCTGTTGATCCCGTCCGGGTAGAACTGCTCGTCCCAGCTCGCGTACAGAGAGTTGGTCAGGTAGGCTCGCTTGCCGTCCCGGCTGACCTCCACCATCTGGGGGCCGCCATTGAGCGGACCGCTCGTCGGATGCGCCGCCTTGCGCACGATTCCTCCTAGATGGACGCTTCCGGTTTTCTTCGGCTTGAAGGGGTCGCTGACGTCGAACTGAAGGAACTCGCCCGTACCCCACGCAGAGACATACAGCCAGTGGTCGTCGAGCGTGAGATTGATGTCGCTGACCAGCGGCGGCACCGCCTTGAACCCCTTTAGCAGCGGCGGCAGATCGTCAGGGTCGGCCGGCTCCGCCGGGATGTCGATCACCTTCTCGATCTTGTAGGTCGAGCCGTCGAGGTACCAGGTCCAGATCGATGCGCTGAGGTCTTTCAGGCAGGTCACGACGCCGACGAAACCGTAGGCCTTGGCCGGGTCGTGCGCGGGCCGAAGCTCGAGGACCATCTGGTATTCCTTGCCGAGGTCGATCTCCTGGCGGTGGCGGCGCTTCGGCAGGTCCCAGATGTGGATCTTGTGGCCGTACTCGCCGGCCAGCAGGATCTCGGGATTGACGCCGCCCTCGACCATGTTGGGCGTGCCCCACTCGCTCGTGATCGCCGTGTCGTAGCCGAGGTGCCACCAGAAGTCGTACGCAAGCTTCTGGGGGCCGCGGTCGATCTCCCAGCGGCCCTTGACCGCGAACGTGTCGTGGTCGATCACGAAGACGCCGCCCGGAGTGTCGCCGTCGGGGTTGCCGAGCGCGCTCACGTAGATCCCATCCGGACCGCAGTGGATGGTGTGGGGTCGGCTGTAGCCGGCACGGTCGGCGATCTCTTTCGCTTCGATCGTATGGACGAGCTTGGGCTGCTTGGGATTGGGCTTGACGTCGAAGATGTAGATGCGCGACGAACGCAGCCCGGGAACGAGCAGGTAGCGCCGCTCCATGTGCGGATGAGACGCGTAGGGGCAAAGCGCGGAGCTGCACACGTTCCATCCGAAGTGATGGAACTCGTCGCCGACGTTGGGTGCGTCGACGCGTCCGATCTGCCGGCCGAAGCTCTTGGATTTCGGATCGACGTCGAGCGTTACCAGCCCGTCAGGCGTCTTCCGTGTCGGGTCGAACGTGACCATGTAGGCGAGCGTCTCGACTGGCGCTTCCGCCGCGAGACGCGGCGACGGATAAAAGGTTTGATCGGGTCGGAGAAGTGTGGTTGCCATTGTGTTCCAGCGATTCCTCCTTCAGACATAGCCGTGCGTCTGGTTCGCAACGAGCCTATGCAGCTGGACGATCCAATGGTGTGCCGTGCAGCACAGTGACGGTGTGTTGTTCGACACCTTGCCCCAGCGCTTTCCGCCCGTCTCGCCTATCGCGAATCATACGTTCGAGGAGGCGCGATGGCGAAGGCGGTCGCGGTCGAGCAGGGTGATCGAACCGGCAGATCGGCGGATGTAGCCGAGTTCGGAGAACCGTCGAAGCGCACGGTTCACGTTCTCCCGGCTGGCGCCGACCATGCCGGCCAACACGCGCTGGCTGAGCGGTAAGTCGATGACAATGCCATCAAGTGTTTGCCGGCCTCTCGCATCGGCCAGCTCCGCCAGCTTTGATGCGACCCGACCTGATATGTCGAGGAATGCGACATCGCCCATGGCAGCGTCCTTCCGTCTTATATAGATGCTCAGGCTGGCGATGATTCGCAGGAGCAATTTCGGTTGGACGGTGAGAAATCGGAGTAGTGGTGTCTTTGCGATGACCAGGCAGACAGTCGGCTTCAGGGCCTGAGCATCGGCTGTCCTTTCGCCCTCGTCGTCGAACAAAGACAGCTCGCCAAAGACCTCGCCGGGCCCCGCGATTGCGAAAACCACCTGACCACCTCCCTCGCCAACGCGTCCGATCTTTACCTCGCCCTCCACCACCATGTAGAGGTGTGAGCCGGGGTCGCCCTCTCGGAACAGATACGCGCCTTTAGCGAAACTGCGCGTGCGTATGGCAGTTCGCAGCGGTTCCAGCTCAGCCGGCGCTAGACCTTCGAAGATCGGCGCCTTCGTGAGCAGCTCCATCGGGTCCATATGGCGCCAATCATGCGCGGTGCGCGTCTTGTTCTCTGTGGCGACGCTCGACCCGTCCGGCTATCGCAACCGGTCAGCGGAACGTCATGGGCGGTTTCGTAGGTGTTGCCTCGAATCCCGCCGGGGCTACCGCTGCTAGATCCATCGCGGATGGGAGCGTGCATGCAAGACCAGCATCCCCCAGCCTGCGGCCAGTGGACTGGTGCCCTGCCACCTTACGCCCAAATCGTGGATTGGCCAGAACCGGAATTTCCTGGGCGCCGACCACGCGTTGCCCGAAACGGCAACCGCTGATAGACTCCGCCGTCTACCGCCATGAACTCACCTATGAGCCGTCGCACGTTCATGCGAATGCTTGGTGCCGGCATCGTGGCTGGAAGCGCACTCGACGCTTTACAGCTGTTCGGCTCGCCGCGCGTGTACGCCACGGTTCGGATCAAGACCAGAGCTCACGAAGAAGAGCGAGACGTCGACAACGACTCGATTTTCGCTTTGCCTTTCAAGGCATCCCACATCGCAGTGCACTGGAAAGGCAATCACGACGCGCTTGTTCAAGTCGCATTCGACGTCGGTGCCGGTTTTGGAGCGGTCTCGAGCGTGCTGCACGACGAGGTCGGCGAGCACAAGAACGATGGTCGAACTTATGGAGCGGTCATGCTCGCCGGTGGCGCAGGTGCGGTTCGCATCGTCACGGACCGTCCTCTTATTGGACTGCGTGTGCTCGCGATGGTTGACGGCGAGCGCACCGTGACCCACGAAACGGGGAGTTCAGTTCTGGCCGCGCCCAGCATGCCGGCCGTAATCCCACGTGCCGGGTGGGGATGCGATGAAAGCCTGATGACGTGGCCGCCCGAGTTCTACGCGATCCAGAAGCTCATCTGCCATCACACCGCGACCCAAAACCGAGACCCAGATCCGGCAGCGACCATCCGCTCGATCTACTACTACCATGCGGTGACCCAGGCCTGGGGCGACATCGGTTACAACTTTCTCGTAGATGAGGCCGGCCGCATCTATGAGGGGCGCTACTCACGTCCATACCCCGCGGGCACCTATCCGACAGGCGAGAACGCAACAGGTCAAGGAGTGACGGGCGCGCATGCCTATCAGTTCAACTCCGGAACGGTCGGGATCGCGCTTCTCGGCACGCTGACCAACCAAGACACCACAGCCGCTGGACGTAATGGAATCGAGCAGATGCTTGCGTGGAAAGCGTCGATGCAGGGCATCGACCCGAAAGGGTCCAAGCGGTACACGAACCCGGTCAGCGGCGCCAGCACCACCTTCGCCAACATCGCCGGTCATCGCGATGTCAATGCGACGGAGTGCCCCGGCGGAGCCTTCTATCAGAACCTGCCAATCGTTCGGAGCGACGTGGCCGCGATGATCAGCGGGACGCCATCGCCATCGCCAAGTCCGACAGCCGCGCCTTCGCCGACACCCAGCGCTTCGCCCAAGCCGACACCGAGACGAAGTCCGAAGCCATCGCCCTCCCCAACTCCTACAGGCGGCGCCAACAACTAACCGCGTCGTGCGGGCGCCGGGCCCCAGATCGAGGCTCCGAAAAATTACTCTTGCCGCATGACCACCACCGAGATCAGCGATGCAATGAGTCGAGCGGTCGATTATCTGAGCGATCATCGAAGCGAGGCCAAATACACCGACAGCGCCGCGACTGCCGTCCTCGAAGACAGGCTCCGCGTGACGGTGACCGGGCCCGACGAGTCAAAGCTCACGACCGACATGCCGAAATCCATAGGTGGGCGGGGTGAGTCGCCTTCGCCCGGATGGTTCCTCCGCGCTGCACAGGCGAGCTGCCTGGCGAGCCTGATCGGAATGGAAGCTGCCCGAGCCGGCGTGGTCCTCAGCCGGGTTGAGGTCGTCGTCGACAGCGAGTCCGACGACTACGGGATCCTGGGCATGGACGATTCCGTTCCGGCGGGTCCGCTCAGGTCGAAAGCCAGGATCCGCATCGAGGCCGAGGCTCCGACAGACCTGAGCGCTCTGGTCGATACAGCGGATCGACATTGCCCCGTGACGGACGCCGTGCGCCGGGCGGTGCCTTGGGCCATTGAGCTGGCGGGGTCCGCGCGCTAGACCACGACCCTATTGACAGCCTGGCCCGGAGGGCCAATAGTCGAAGCGACTGGGACGCCATGGGAGGCGCCGTGCTCCAAGAACACGATTGCATGGGGAGGAGCTATGGAACGGACGCTTTACGAGCGACTCGGTGGTATGGACGCCATCACGGCTGTCGTCGAAGACTTCAGGGACCGAGTAGCCGCAGACGATCGGATAAACCTGAAGTTCGCGCGGACCGACCTGGCGCGCCTGAGGAAGATGCTCATCGATCAGGTCTGCGAGGCGACCGGCGGTCCTTGCCACTACAACGGACGCAGCATGAAGGAAGCCCACGCCGCGATGGGCGTCACCAAAGGTGAGTTCAACGCCCTGGTCGACGATCTTGTCGCGACGCTGAAGCAATTCAAGGTCCCGAGCGCAGAACAGGACGAGCTCCTGGCGATCCTCGGCCCACTCAAGTCGGAGATTGTCGAGGTGGACTCGAATGAGGTTGGAACCGCGCTTCCGGACGCTTTCCGACCTGCGCCGGCTTTGATGACCTGATCCGGCCGGCGGCTAGCCGCTTCGCGTAACACGATGTTAGGAACCGGCGCCGGCTCACAGGTGTAGTGATGTCGTGAGGACCAACACAACTCGTGGCAGCGTCGGCGTCGCTGCTCTCGTCCTGATCGTGTTCATTGCATGCACGACCTCTCCGGCGGCCCCCGCGCACGTACAAACCAGCCCAAAGGCAACCGTTCACACTCTTGCCGGCGGCTGCGCAGGCACCACTCTGACCGATGCCGAGCCGCCGGTCTGGGCGCAGAGCGGGTGGAGCGTCCCGAAGGGAGCGCCGTGGCCCGTGCCGTGGGCGTCAGGCACCAACGGCGACGCCGTGGCCTACGTGTTCGCAACCCAGCTCGTAGCCGGGAGCAGCCCTCGGGTGGATGGCAGCAGCAACAAGGTCCTCTGGCTGGCCAAGGACAGCTCCTCGGCCGCCAATGTGTCAGGTCATCCCCTCGGCAAGTCGCAACCTATGCTGACGATTGCGGGTGGGCCGAGCATCACGGACGTGCCAACAGCGGGCTGCTGGACGTTCCGGCTGACCTGGGGCTCCAGCGGCCAGCACAGCAGCACGATCAACCTGGAGGTGCTGCCGGCCGGCACGCTGCCCTGACCAGCGCGTTTGCGCGGACAATTGAGGGGTGATCAGGACCAGGTTCACGGACCTGATGGGGATCGACCACCCGGTCGTTCTGGCCGGAATGAGCGGTGATACATCGCCCGAGCTCGTCGCGGCCGTGAGCAATGCCGGAGGCCTCGGCATCTACGGGGCGACCAGCGACACACCCGAGCAGATGGCCGCGGCGGTCGCGGCGATCCGCGAGAAGACACGGGCTCCGTTCGGCCTCAACCTTCTCCTCGCCTTCGTGGAAGACAATGAGATCCGGGCCGCACTCGAAACGAAGCCCTCGGTTCTCTCGACCGCCTGGCCGCGAGACGACCAGGATCTGAAAGCAATATTCGCTGCGGCTCACGAACGCGGAGTCAAGGTCCTGCATATGGTTGCGGCCGTGGGCGACGCAGTCCGCGCGGCGGAGGCAGGGGCCGATGCCGTCATCGCCCAGGGCACGGACGGCGGCGGTCACATCGGTCTCATCGGCACCACGGTCATAGTCCGTCAGGTCGTCCGAGCGGTCTCGTCGGTTCCGGTCCTCGCAGCCGGCGGGATCTGCGACGGATCTGGACTGGCCGCCATGCTGGCGCTCGGCGCCGACGGCGTTCTCATGGGCACGCGCTTCCTGGCGACCCCTGAGGCGCCGGCGCACGACGCGGTCAAGAAGGCGATCCTCAACAGCGATGGCACCGACACCATCGTCACCGATGTCGGCGACATCCTGATGGGGAATGAATGGCCGGGCGCGATGGCGCGGGTCTCGCGCAATCACCTCATCGAGCGGTGGTTGGGCCGAGCCAACGAGCTCCGCCGGCATCGAGAACCGTTGCGCGAGGCGATGTTCGCGGCGCGCAAGAGGGGGGAGCTCGACGAGGCCCTGCTGTACTGGGGACAGGGTGCCGGGCTGATCGACGAGATCCTGCCGGCAGGCAAGGTCGTCAGCGATCTCGTAACGGAAGCCGAGACCATCCTGAGTGCGCGCCTTCCAGGGCTTGTCGCGCGCGAAGCGCCGACTCGCTGATGGATGGGAAAGTACCTGCCAGATCTCGATCTCTCCAGGCTCTGATTGGGCCCGGCGACGAAGCCGTCAAGATGATTGACTACAGTGCAGATTCATAGCGGCATCCGTGCTACGAGGTATGGGTCAAATGGATATGAGTGACTTTCCAGCGCCGGCGGACGGTTTTGTCATCACCAATTTCCTGGTGGTATCGGATCAGGATCAATCCCGCGAGTTCTATCGATCGGTGTTTGATGCAAAGGTGGTGCTGGAACGGGATCCGGTGATCTTGAAGATCGCGAACACCTGGCTCATCCTCAATGTCGGCGGGGGTCCCACCGACGACAAGCCGACGGTCACGCTGACGACCCCGCCGGATCCGAACCGCACCAGCGCGTTCATGAACGTCCGCGTCGCGGACATCGCCAAGACGTACAAAGAGTGGTCGGCGAGGGGAGCGCATTTCCTTACCGAGCCCAAAGACCACGGCCGCGAGATCCGCGCCTACATCCGCGATCCCGACGGGCACCTGATCGAGGTCGGCGAAGCGAGGCGCTGACGCGCGTCAGGCGGCAAAGAATTCCACGAGGACCGGCGCGAGCGCTGCCGGCTGAACGTCGTGAGTCTGGCCGTCCAGGGTCCTCAGCTTGGCGCCGGGGATCACCTGACTCAGCGTCCTGGCCGTCTCCAGCATGAACGGAGCACCGTTGCCCCCATTCATCACGAGAGTTGGCGCCTGGACGCGGGCAGCCCGTTCCTTGGGAATCGAGCCGTCGCTGCCCATGATCGCCGTGTGGTCATACGCAAGTGTCGGGGCGATGGCCTCCATCCCGGCCCAGAAGGGCGCATGCCGCATGCCTTCAATCTGAGCGGCCGGCATCCCGACGTACGCCATGAATAGAGCCACCGCATCACCCCGGCGATTGGTCGCCAGCGCTTCTGTCAGGTTCTTGATGTACGCGGCCCAGGCCTTCTGAGCCTCCGGATCATCGTTGTAGGGCGCTTCGTAGATGGCGAGCTTCTTGACCCTGTCGCCCAGTTTGACCGCTGCCTCCAGAGCCAGGCACCCCCCAGACGAGTGTCCATGGAGGCAGGCGGATCCTCCGGCCGCATCGATCAGGGCGTCGATATCTTCGATCTCCCGATCGACCGCGTAGGGCTGCGTGTCCCCGCTGTCCCCCCGACCCCGGCGGTCGTAGCTGTACACGGTGAAGTGCTGAGCGAGGAGGTTCGCCAGCTCCGGCTTGGAGCCGGACGATCGCGTGCCCATGGCTCCGTCCACCAGGATCACTGCAGGCCCATCGCCCAGCTTGTCGAACGCGATCCTGGTGCCGTCCTTTGACCTGACCGTATCCATCGTCGCCTCCTTCAGCCCAGCCGCTGCAACGGCTGGAAGCTCGGGATGACCTCCTCGGCGAATTGTTGCAGTTGCTTGACCTCATCTCCGATTGGCCACACGAATACCTCCTTGGCGCCTGCGGTCTCCAGCCGGCGCAGCTTGTCGATGCAGTCGACGGTGGTCCCAACCAGCGACCGATCGCGAAGGTCAGACGGCGCCTGATACGGGCTCACCAATTTTTCCAGCACGGACTGCGCCTCCGCCGGGTCATCGGTCAGGTGGAGATACATCGTCGCGATTGCGTTGGGGAATGCGCCAGGCGGCTTCTGCGCTCGCTCCAGCGGATTCGTCAGGTAGGCCAGGCACTGACTGAAATGTTCGGCGGTGGAGTGATACGCGGAGGCGAGCCAGCCGTCGCCGTGACGAGCGACCCTCCGCAAGCCGGCCTCTGATCCCCAGCTCGCTATCCACAGCGGTATCGCCGCCGCGGGAGCCTCGCGTTCCAAGAACGACCTCAGAGCTGACATCTCGACATCAAACCTCACCCAACGCTCGGCGAATGGAATACGGACGGCTTCGTAGTCGGCCTGGGTCGACCCGGGCGTGAGGCCGACGCGGAGCCTGCCCCCGGATAGATGGTGGAGTGCGACCAGAGCAGATCCGAAAGCGGATGTGGTCATTGGCGCACAGGGTCGTGTAGCCGAGGGCGTCCGCTGCTTCGGCGCACCCGATCAGGGTGGAGGCGGCCGGCCGCCCTCCCCCAAAGCCCGCAACCGGCAGATGGGCCCCGAAGCGCATGACGCGACCGCTTACGTGTCGGCCTGCCTCCCCATCAGATCCCGAGATCCGATCGGCTGACGGTGCTGAGCACCTGCTGCTGGTAATACACGAATCCGCCGCCCTCAGCCGCGACGCCGGACGGGTAGTGCGTGGACACGAAGAAGGCGTAGACGTTGCCCGCCGAGATGGCAAGCCCGAAGTAGTCGCCGATGAAGCCCCGGTTGCAAGGGGTCCGGTGACCCGCGCAGGCCACCTGGGGCAGACCGTCGATGGTCTGCAGCGGTTCGGTCGGGTCCCACGAATATTGCGAGATCCGGACGTTGCGGCCTTGCGCAACGGCGCCGCTACCGTCGTCCTTGAAAGCCTGCAGCGTGGTGTCGATGCAGAGGTTGGCCTGGCCGGCGTGACCGGCGCCGACGCTGCCGTCAGTTGGACATGCGAGGCGGCGGTCGTAGAAGGCGATCGCAACCGCGCCACCGGGACCTGCGGCAATCGAGGGCTGGAACTGGTCGTTGGCGTCCGGGTCGTTCACCTGCATCGGCGTCGACCAGCTCACGCCGGCGTCGGTCGACTGCGCGAACATGATGTCCGCCTGGCCGTTCGTCCACTGCTCCCACGTCAGGTAAAGGTGGCCGGCCCAGGTGGGGCTGGCGGCGAAGTTTTCCAGGATGCCGTCCCGGAAGCCGCCGTTCAGGCAGCAGTCCGGCGGGACGGTGACCGTGAAGCCCGGGATCGGCGGCGTGCCCGCGATCCAGGGTCCAAAGGTGGAGCCGTCATCGGTCGAGCGGGCGACATAGATGACCTTCTGAGTGCCCTTCGGAGAGTTGGAAGCGATGGAGAGGTAGAGGTCGCCCGCGGCGTCGATCATCGGGTAGACGTACTCGTTCAGGGAGCCGGTTTGGGCGGGCCTCGTTACCGTCGCACGCTTGGTGAATGTCTGCCCCCGATCTCCAGAAACAGAGATGTTGATCTTGGCCGTCTGGCCGTTGTAGACAGTCCAGGCGGCATAGACGTGATCCTGGTAAATGTGGCCCTTGATGTGATTCACGGCGACCCACTGCTTGTCCTCAACAAAGCCGACCGCAAGGCTCGAGTTGATCGCGGCCTCGATCGGGCGGCCGCCGTTGCCGAGGTGCCAGGTCCGGCCCAGGTCATCGCTGTACACGATGCCGATGTTCGAATTCGGATGCAGGTTGGTCCAGAAGGCGTTGAACGGCAGCGTGACCTGATACGCGCGCCCCTGTGTGTCAAAGGCGACGTTGGGATCGGTGTT
>VBEF01000045.1 GCA_005881275.1 Chloroflexota bacterium | reverse complement strand
TGCCATGGGTGACGGCCAGGTCATTGGGGCCGACGTACACCCCGTCCACGCCTGGCACCGCCAGGATCTCATCGAGGGCCGCCATCCCCTCGACGGTCTCGATCATGACCATGCACACGACCGAGCGGTTGGCGCTTTCCGGCCCGAAGCCGTTCACCTGGAGCGCGGCCCGGGTCGGACCCCAGGAGCGGTAGCCCTGGGGCGGATACCGGCATGCGCCGACAGCCCGGCGCGCCTCTTCTTCCGAGTTGACCATCGGCACGATCACGCCCTCCGCGCCGGCGTCGAGGGCCTTCATGATGTCGGACGGCTGATTCCAGGGCACCCGCACGAAGGCCGGCGTCCCTGTGGCGGAGAGGGCTTGGAGCATGGGCAGCATCTGGTCGTAACCGATCACGCCGTGCTGCGTGTCGATGCAGACCCAGTCATAGCCGGCGCGGCCCATCAGCTCGGCCGCGAACGGGCTGGGGATGACGCACCAGCCGCCGACCGTCGCCTCGCCCCGCTCCCACAGCTCCCGCAGCGTCACCGCCTGAGCCGAGCTCCCAACTTGACCCCGTTGACGACGTTGGAGGGCTCCTCGCCGTCCAGCACCCGGGTCAGGTTGTCGCGCACCACTTCCAAAGCACGTGCCTCGGACTCCACCGTGAAGCCGCCGACGTGGGGCGAGAAAAATACGTTGTCCATCCGCCGCAGCGGGTTGTCGGCCGGTGTCGGCTCCTGCTCGAAGACGTCGAGCCCCGCACCGCCCAGGTGACCTGACTCGAGGGCGGCGATAAGGGCTTTTTCGTCCACCACCGGCCCGCGAGAGGCGTTGACCAGGAGGGCACCCTTCCGCATGCGTGTCAGCGCGCCCGCGTCGATCAGGTGGTGCGTCTCCTTGTCCAGCGGCACGTGCACACAGACCACGTCAGCCCGCCGGAGCAGATCCTCGAAGGCCACGCGCTCGACGCCGGGCAAGCTCCGCTCCACGATGTCCGAATAGAGGACGCGCGAGCCAAACGCGAGCAGGCGGGTGGCAAGCGCCGCGCCGACGTTGCCCAGGCCCACGATGCCGATCGTGAGCGCGCCCAGCTCGTGACCCAACATCTCGGGCTTGGGCCAGCCGCCGTCTCGCATTCCCCGGTCCCCCCACGATCCCCGGCGGACCAGGTTCAGGATGGCCATGACCGTCCAGTCGGCGACAGCGTTCCGGTTGTAGCCGGCGGAGTTGG
>VBEF01000044.1 GCA_005881275.1 Chloroflexota bacterium | reverse complement strand
CCGGCGAAGGGTATTCGGTCGTCGTCGCGGGTCGCCGGAAAGAGCCTCTGGAGGCGACGGCGGCGGAGGGGTCCAGGCTGGGCGCGCGAATGCTCAGCGTCCCCACGGATGTCCGCGACCCGCGGTCTGTCAAGGCCCTGTTCGCCAAGACACTGGAGACGTTCGGGCGCCTGGATCTCCTTTTCAACAATGCCGGCTCAGGAGCTCCACCCGTTCCGCTTGAAGACGTGACCTTCGAACAGTGGACCTCGGTCGTCGACGTCAACCTCACCGGAGCTTTTCTGTGCACACAAGAGGCGTTCAAGCTCATGAAGAGCCAGCAGCCTCGTGGTGGACGGATAGTCAACAACGGTTCCATATCTGCCCACGCTCCGCGGCCGAACTCCGCTCCGTACACCGCGACGAAGCACGCGATCACGGGCTTGACCAGGTCAGCGTCGCTTGATGGCCGCAAGTACGACATCGCATGCGGCCAGATTGACATCGGCAACGCCGCCACCGAAATGACGCAGGCCATGGACCAGGGCGTCCCGCAAGCGAACGGTGAGATCGCGGTCGAGCCGCGAATCGATCTCGAGCACGTGGCGCGCGCGGTCGTGTACATGGCCAGCCTTCCGCTGGAAGCCAACGTTCAATCCATGACCGTGATGGCAACGAAGATGCCGTTCATTGGTCGGGGATGACTGCGAGGAAAGAGATTCGAAACCATCCGCTGACCGGAATCCGAGTCGTCGAGGTCGGCATCTACATGGCCGGGCCTTTCTGCGCGATGCAGCTGGCCGACCTTGGGGCCGATGTGATCAAGGTCGAGAATCCCGATGGCGGCGACATCGCGCGAGATTCGGCGCCCTTCCTGGACGGTGAGTCATCGGCTTTCATCAGGCTCAATCGGAACAAGCGCTCACTCGCGATGAACCTCAAGGCGCCCGAAGGCAAGGAGCTCTTTCGAGAGCTGGTCCGGGGCGCGGACGTCGTGGTCGAGAACCTGCGACCGGGCACGATGGGCGACCTCGAGCTCGACTACCTGCGTCTTTCGGCGCTCAATCCAGGCCTTGTCTATGTCGCCGCCTCGGGCTGGGGCCAGACCGGTCCCTATTCCCAACTTGCTGGGTTGGACATCATGGCGCAGGCGATGAGCGGGCTGATGTCGATCACGGGCGAGTCGGACGGCGACCCGGTCAAGGTCGGCGTGCCGATCTGCGACCTCGTCTGCGCGCTGTACGGCACGATCGGAGCCCTCGCCGCACTGCGTGTACGCGAGCAGACCGGTCGCGGGCAGTTCATCGACGTGTCGCTCTTCGAGGCTGGAGTATCGCTGGAGGTGTGGGAGGCGGGGCGCTACTTCGCGACCGGGGAGATCCCAGGGCCGCTTGGTTCCGCCCACCAGACCGCGGCTCCCTACCAGGCGATCCGCGCCGCCGACGGCTACTTCACCGTCGGCGCCACCACTCCACGCAACTGGCGGTCATTCTGCGATGTCCTCGACCACCCGGAGTGGGCGAGCGACGAGCGTTTCAAGGACAACCCCTCGCGCCACGCGCGGCGGGATGTCCTCATCCCGATGATCGAACAGGTGACGGCGAGCAAGCCGCGGGCGCACTGGGTGTCGCTGCTGCAGGAGGGGGGCGTGCCCTGCGCCGAGATCCGGACCTACGATCAGGTTTTCAACGACCCGCAGCTGCAGGCGCGCGACTTCTTCTGGAAAGGACGACACTCGAAGCTGGGCGACGTCGAGCAGATCGGCTCCCCGATCCATTTCTCGGACACGCCAGTGCGGCGCGGGCGGGCCGGCCCGGGGCTGGGCGAGCACACTTCGGAGGTGCTGCGGGCGCTTGGGAGGACGGAGGCCGAGATCTCGGAACTCAAGGCAAAGGGGGTCCTGGGCGGGACATGAGCGAGAACGCGGCGCAGCGGGCTGAGCCGGAGCTGCTCGAGGAGCGCCGCGGGGACTCGGGCGAGATTGTGTGGCTGACGCTCAACCGCCCGCGGGCGCGCAACGCGCTCACGTTCCACATGTACGAGCGGATCGGGGAGATTTGCCTCGAGGTCAACGGCGACCCGTCGGTGCGGACTGTTGTGTTCACCGGCGCTGGTGGGCGCGCGTTTGCCGCGGGCACGGACATCTCGCAGTTCCGCGCCTTCGACAAGGAGGAAGACGCGCTCGCCTACGAGGAGCGGATGGACCGCGTGCTGGGTGCGCTGGAAAGCGTGCGGGTGCCGACGATTGCAGCCATCGCCGGGGCCTGCACCGGCGGTGGCGCGGGCATCGCGGCCGCCTGTGACCTCCGCATCTGCACGCCGTCGCTGAAATTCGGTTTCCCGATCGCGCGGACGCTCGGGAACACGCTCTCGATGGCCAACTTCGCGCGCCTGACGATGCTGATCGGCGCCGCTCGCGTGAAGGAGTTGATCTTCATGGCTCGTCTGGTAGGCGCTGACGAGGCGGCAGCGATCGGGCTGGTGAGCGAGGTCGTCCCATCCGAGGAGGCGCTGGAACCGCGGGTCATGGAGATCTGCTCCACGGTCTCCGCAAATGCACCGCTCACGCTGGAGACGGCTAAGGAGGCGCTCCGCCGTATCCGCGTGCAGATGACCCCGCCGGACGGGGGTTCGGACCTGCTCATAAAGGCCTACATGAGCGAAGACTTCCGGGAGGGGATCGAGGCGTTCTTCGCCAAGCGCCCGGCACGATGGAAGGGCCGCTGAGGCCGTTCGTACAGCAACGCCGGCAGCATCCGTGATACGTGGTGCAACTCAGCGGCACGCACCGAATTCGGAGCGCCATTCCTGAACGGTCCGCTTCGATCTGTTAACCGCAAGGTTCAGGGTTCGAATCCCTGTTCCGGACCCAATTTCGAGTTCAAAATGGCCTGCGGAGCTAGGTCACGCGAGCCTTACTGCAACCGCACTACAAGGCGTGACCGGGGCTCGGCGTAACGCCGTTGGCCACGGGAACATCAACGTACAAAGGCGCGACGTCGAACGACGCGATCGAGGCGACTGGGACTTAGACTCGGATGATCAGGAGGTTTGAAGATGGCTGTCGCTCTCAATTACCTGCTCGTCGATGACGCCGCTCCGGCCGCAGTGATCACCCTCAATCGCCCCGACCAGCTGAACGCCCTTTCGACTGGCCTCATGAGGGAGCTCACCACAGAGCTCGAGCGTCAAGCTGCGCGGTCCGAAGTGCGGGCGATCGTGCTCAGGGGCGCCGGCCGTGGGTTCTCGGCGGGTCACGATCTCAAGGAGATGCAGGCCCGCTCGCTCGATGAAGAGCGGGAGATCTTCGCGGTCTGTAACCGCCTCATGGCGACCGTTCAGTCGTTGCCGGTGCCGGTGATTGCGGCCCCGCACGGCGTGGCGACCGCGGCGGGTTGCCAGCTGGTCGCGGCGTGCGACCTCGCAATCGCGAGCGAGGATTGCCGTTTCGCCACATCCGGGATCAAGTACGGGCTCTTCTGCTCCACACCCGGCGTCGCTGTCGCCCGGAATGTCAGCCGAAAGCACGCGCTGGAGATGCTGCTCACCGGGCGCTTCATCGACGCAGCGACCGCAGAGCGGTGGGGGCTGATCAACCGCGCAGTCCCTCGCGAGCGGATGGACGAAGAGGTCATGGCGCTCGTACACGAGCTAGCGCAACTGAGCCGTTACGCGCTTGAGCTCGGCAAGATTGGCTTCTACAGGCAAGTCGAGGCCCGGCAGGCCGAGGCGTACAACATGATGGCCGAGGTGATCTCGTGCAACGCCGTTGCGCCCGACGGCCAGGAGGGAATCGCAGCCTTCGTCGAGAAGCGAAAGCCGGTCTGGAGCTGAGAGTGGCTCAGCGCGCGGTCGTGTAGGGTTCGAAAATCACCTGGCGATGTGCCGGCGGACCCCACGGGAGCGGATTCGAGGGTGGCGAAGAACGACTCGGCCAGCAACGCAAGCGGCGATGCGTGGCAAATGGCGGCACTCAACGGCACTCAGTGGATTCAGAGCGGCATTTCTCAACGGGCCGCAGCGGATCTGTTAACCGCCGGGTTCAGGGTCCGAATCCCCTCCCGGAGCCACTGTCCCGGAGCGACTTCAACCCCGGAGCCGGATCATGCCGGCGGTTCACGGCCCCAGGCGCGCTGATGGGACCTTGGGCGCCGCCGCGGTCAGGCGCTCCAGGCCGGCGAGCAGAGCAACCCGCTCCATGGTGGACAGCTTCTTCAGGGCTGTAGCGAGGCGTTTCACGTCGAGCACGCTGTCAGACGCCACTCTTTTCTGTCCTTTCGTGGTCAGCACTATCGACAATCGGCGCTCATCCTCAGGATCACGGCGCCGGGTGAGGAACCCGCGGCGCTCGAGGCTCTTGACCTGCTCGGAGGCGGAGCTCTTGGGAATGCCGAGGTGATTGGAAACGTCGCCCAGAGGGATGCCGCCGACGGTCGGGACGTGATGAAGGAGCCGGCGCTCATGCTGGGAAAGGTCAGCTGCGTCCGGCTTGAAGAAAGCGCGCCACAGCCGACCGTACAAGAGATCGAACTGTTCGGCTGTCGATTTGTTCGCCATGGCGTACAATCTACTCCGTCAGCCCAGGATTTACAAGGAGGGTAGGCCGTGGTGCAGATCGAAATTGAGAGAACTATTTCCGCTCCGGCGGCGCGGATATGGGAGGTTGTCGCTTCGGCAGATCGCCTTCCTCAGTGGTACGCACGATCCGACAGGGTTGAAGTCCTCGAAGGCTCCGGGCTCGGCCGCCGGCAGCGTATCAGCAGCTCCTGGAAGGGCCAGGACTCGGAGGTCGACCAGGTGATCACCGCTTTCGAGCCGGATCGCCTGCTCGAATGGCGTCACGAGTCAGAACGGCTCGGGGGCATCCCAGCGCCGCGATTCGCCCTCGAAACGGTCGTCAGAATCAAGCTCGAGGCTGACGGACCGGACTCGACTCGGGTCGTCATGGAGTCACGCCAGCGACCGGCAGATCCAGACAAGGAACTGCAGATGCGGGGCAACTCCGAGTATCTCGCGAAGATGTTCGAGACCTCGCTCGAACGCCTGGAGATGTTGGTGACGAAAGGGTGATCAGCCCTGCCCTTAGCGAGCAGCCCGGTTCGAAGAGCGTCCACTAAGGCGAGCCAGACCTGAACTCGAATTGGTGTATCTCGCGGTACGCTCGGCTACTCAGTGCAGCAACAGGTTGCCCGTGTTCTACTCATACGCAGCCTGCTCTACTGAGTTGACCCTGGCCGCCAACGCTTGTGCCGACCGCGGGTGGGGCCGCCTCGGATCAGCTCAAGACGCGGGCGAGGGCCATCCATGCGTCCCGTAGGCGGCTTCCTACTTCCTCGTTGGAATTGGACCGGCCACGTGACGGGCACCTCCTGCTCGGCGGCGGCATGCAGAGTCCATGCGGGGTCGTACAGGTGAGCCCGCCCGAGCGCACACAGGTCCGCCCTGCCGGCCAGGATGATGCTGTTCACATCGTCGTAGCCGCTGATCGCTCCCACAGCGATGGTGGAAACTCCAGCCAGGTTTCGGATCCGGTCCGCGAACGGGGTCTGGTAGCTGCGGCCAAAGCTTGGCTGCTCTTCGGCGACGGTCTGACCTGTCGATACGTCGATTGCGTCGACTCCGTGAGCCACGAAGGCGCGCGCGACTAAGACCGACTCTTCGGCGCTCAGCCCACCCTCGTACCAGTCCATGGCCGATACCCGCACCGTCATCGGTTTGTGGGCAGGCCACTGCGCTCGCATCGCATCGAAGACCTCGATCGGGAACCGCAGGCGGTTCTCGAGGCTGCCGCCGTACTCGTCTGCACGTAGGTTGGTGAGCGGCGAGATAAAGCTCGCCAGGAGGTAGCCGTGTGCGCAGTGCAGCTCGAGGAGGTCAAAACCGGCGCGCACGGCCATTCGCGTAGCTGCAACGAACTGGTCGCGCACGACCTCCATGTCGCGCCGTGACATCTCGCGCGGAATCTGGCTGACAGGTAAATAGGGAAGAGGCGAAGGCGCGATCAGATCCCAGTTGCCGGATTCCAGCGGCTCGTCCATGCCTTCCCACATGACCTTGGTCGAACCCTTCCGGCCGGAATGGCCAAGCTGGATCCCGATCTTCGCCGGTGCGTGCTGGTGCACGAACTCGACCACGCGCCCGAACGCCGCCTCGTGCTCCGGCCTGTACATGCCGGCACATCCGGGTGTGATCCGACCCTCGCGTGATACACAGACCATCTCAGTCATCACCAGGGCCGCGCCCCCCAACGCCTTGCTGCCCAGATGCACGAGGTGAAAGTCGCCAATCAATCCGTCCTCAGCCATATACATGTCCATGGGCGAGACGATCACGCGATTGGCAAGCTCGAGCTCGCGTAGCCGGATCGAAGCGAACATCGGCGGCACCGGATCGCCGCCCTTGTTGAACCACCGGTCGACCTCGGCCACGAACTCTGGATCCCGGACCTTTAGGTTCCAGTAAGTCACGCGCCGGCTTCTGGTGAGCAGGTTGAACGCGAACTGCAGCGGCTCCTGACGTGTGTACTGCGAGATGTTCTCGAACCACTCGAGGCTTGCCTGCGCGGCCCGCTGCGCGCTCTCGACCACCGGCCGTCGCTCGGCCTCGTAGGCGACGAGCGCCGTATCGACGCTCGGGTTTTCGTGCAGGCACGCAGCGAGCGCAAGCGCATCCTCCATCGCCAGCTTGGTACCTGAACCGATCGAGAAATGGGCCGTGTGCGCGGCGTCTCCGATCAGGATCAAGTTGCCGTCCCGCCAAGACTGCGTGCTCAGAGTTGCAAAACGGATCCAGCGGCTGCTGTTGCCGAGCAAAGGGTGTCCTCGCAGTGCTTCCGCAAACACCTCGGAACTGAACGCGATTCCCTGCTCGTCGCTATCCCCTGGTTTCCACGAGCGGTCCGCGGAGTCGAGCTGGCCGCTGCGAATCCAGCTGTCCTCTTCGAGCTCGACGATGAACGTGCTCATCGAGTCGCTGTACGGGTATCCGTGCGCTTGCACGGTCCCGATGTCCGTCTCGGCGATGAAGAACTTGAAAGCGTCGAAGACCAGGGGTGTGCCCAGCCACATGTAGCGCGCGTGCCGTACGTCGAGGTTCGGGTGGAATACCTTGGCCCGAGCGTTGCGGGTCAGGCTGTTGACGCCGTCGGCGCCGACGACCAGGTCATATGACTTGCAAAGCTGCGGGAGGGCGGGCGCCGGCACGCGATAGTGGATCGTCACGCCAAACTCCTCGCACCTTTCGCGGAGGATCGCCAGCAGGCGCTGCCGGCTGATCGCTGCGAACCCGTGCCCGCCCGATGTGAGGACCTGCCCGTGATAGTGCACGTCGATGTCGTCCCAGGTTGCAAAGTCCTTCGAGAGCCGCTCGTAGAAACCGGCGTCGGCGTTCTCGATGCCGCCGAGCGTCTCGTCGGAGAAGACAACGCCGAACCCGAAAGTGTCGTCGGCGGCGTTTCGCTCCCAGACCTCGACCTCATCGTTGGAGTTCAGGAGCTTGACCAGAGTCGCCAGGTAAAGCCCGGCCGGCCCGCCACCGATGATCGCGATGTGGAGTCCCGGCTTCGAGGCCCTCAGGTCGGTGCTCGCAGCCGGAACCGCTGCAGTTTGCCAGTCGCGGTCCGCGGCAATGCATCGGCGAACTCGATGGCTCGCGGGTACTTGTAAGGCGCGATCTGGCTCTTGACGAAATCCTGCAAGGTCTTCGCCGGCTCGGGACCGAGCTCCGCGCCCGGCTGCAGCACAACCACTGCCTTGACGATCATGCCTCGCTCCTCGTCAGCTGCGCCGATCACCGCCACCTCGGCGACCGCAGGGTGCCGAAGCAGGGCTTCTTCGACCTCGGGGCCGGCGATGTTGTAGCCGGCGGAGACGATCATGTCGTCTGCTCGGGCCTGGTAATAAAAGTAGCCATCGGCGTCGCGCACGTAGACGTCCCCGGTGACATTCCAACCGTCCTGTACGTAGGTGGTCTGGCGGTCGCCACGCAAATACCGGCACCCTGTCGGCCCTTTCACCGCCAACCGGCCCAGCTCGCCGTCGCGGACCGGCATACCGTCCGGATCCTGCACTTGCGCGACATAGCCTGGCACCGCGCGGCCTGTGCTTCCGGGGCGGATCTCGTCACCTGCCGCGGAGATGAATATGTGCAGCATCTCGGTCGACCCGATGCCGTCGATGACGCTCAAGCCGCATGCGTCGTGGACCGCCTCCCAAGTCGCCTTCGGGAGCGTCTCGCCTGCCGAAACGCAAGCGCGTAGTGACTTGAGGTGCGCCGCCCGGAGGTCTGGCACCATCGCGCGATAGCCGGTTGGAGCCGTGGCGAGCACGGTTACGCCGTGTCGTTCGACCGCCTCGAGCAGGCGTGGCGGTGACGGCTGCTCGAGCAGAAATGCCGCGGCACCGGCCCTTAGTGGAAAGACGACGCTCTGGCCCAGACCGAATGTGAAGGCAAGCGGGGGGCTGGCGGCGAAGAGGTCATCCGGTGTCGAGCGCAAGATGTGTCGCGCGAAAGTGTCCGCGATGGCGAGCACATCGCGATGAAAGTGCATCGTCGCCTTTGGCTTTCCGGTGGTTCCCGAGGTGAACGCGAGCATGCAAACGTCGTCCGCTGCTGTAGCGACGTTTTTGAACTTCGAGCGTTTGGCCGCCGCAACCTGCGTCAGGTCGTCCTGGTCAGGGCCCCCATAGGCAAAGATCTGAAACCCGTCCGGGGTGGCGGCATCGAGGTCTCCGATGAATCGGTGGTCGCAGATCGCCATGGTCACGTCCGCGATTTCCACCATCGTTGCCAGCTCGCCCGTCCGGAGAAGCGGCATCGTCGCCACCGCCACTCCCCCGGCCTTGACAACGCCGAACCAGCTCGCGACCAACCATGGGTTGTTGGGGCCACGGAGAAGTACCCGGTTTCCGGGCACCAGCCCCATCTCCTCGACAAGCGCCCAAGCGATCTGGTTCGCCTTCGTGAGCAGGTCGTTGTACGTCCAGGTCTCGCTGTCGGTGACGATGCAGCGCTTCTCTCCGTTGCCAGCCTCGATCTGCCGGTCGAGAAGCCCGGCGGCGCAGTTCAGCGTCGAGGGGTAAGCGAGCTCGGGGAGGTTGAACAGAAACTCAGGCCACTGTGATCGCGGAGGAAGGTTCTCCCTTGTGAACGTATCGACATGAGCCGATCGTGCGACCTGCTTCAAATGCCCTGCCTCGACATACTACCTTCATGGAGTCGGTGGACCGGCCTCGCAACGTCAACCCCCGAGAGCTTGGGCCGGCGAGAGGTTTCTCACACGCGACCGTCGCTGGCGACACGGTTTGGCTGGGCGGTCAGATCGGGTCCGACGCAAGCGGCGGGATCGTCGAGCCGGGCGACCTCGTGGCCCAGTACGCGCGCGCCATCGGCAACGTCGCGATCGCCTTGCGGGCGGCTGGCTGCGTTCCGGAGGACACCGTCAAGCTCACCTATTACGTCACGGACCTGTCCGCCTACAGGGAGAACCTGACCGCGATCGGCGCCGCGTTTCGGGAAGTATTCGGGCGCCACTACCCCGCGTCGACCCTGATCGAGGTCCGCTCCCTGTTCGACCCGAACGCGCTTGTCGAGATCGACGCGGTCGCGGTGCGCCGGCCGTGAAGCGTTGGGAACATTTCGATTACGAGGAGCGGGACGAGGTCGCCACTCTCACCTTCTCGAGGCCGGAGCGCCTCAACTCGTTGACCTTCGAGGTCTACGCGGACATCCGCGAGCTGACTGATTCGCTGCGGAACCGCCAGGACGTAAGAGTTTTCGTCATACGCGGGACAGGTCGCGGGTTTTGTTCAGGCGGGGATGTCGACGAGATCATCGCCGAGCTGCTCAAGCGTGGCACACGCGACGTCTACGACTTTGCCCACATGACCGGTGCCTGTGTGCGCAACCTGCGCGAGATGCCGCAGCCAGTGATTGCTGCCGTCAACGGGGTCGCCGCCGGCGCGGGCGCCGTCCTGGCCGCCGCATCCGACATACGGGTGCTGGCCGAATCGGCGAGCTTTCGATTTCTATTCACCAGGGTTGGTCTGTCGGGTGGTGACATGGGCATCTGCTGGCTGTTGCCGCGGATCATCGGTCTGGGCCGGGCGACGGAGGCTCTCCTGTTCGGGGACAAGATCACAAGTCAAGACGCTCTGGCCTGGGGGCTTGCCTCCAGGGTCGTTGCAGACGACCAGCTCGGCGCGGCAGTTGCCGACTATGCCGACCGCCTGAAGGAACTGGCCCCTTGGGGCTTGGCGATGACGAAAGAGATGGTCAATCGCGCGGCGTCAACCGACTACTCGAGCGCGATCGAGACTGAGGCATTCACCCAGACATTGCTCATGACCGCCGAAGACTTTCGCGAGTTCCACGCGGGCTTTACTGGCAAGCGCAAACCCGAGTATCGCGGGCGCTGAATTCCGCGGGCTACGCGCGTCCTTCTATATCCATGCATGGCCACTTGAAATGCCCGGCCAAAGAGCGTATGACGGGAATGCGCTAGCCCGCCCGTGCTCAAGGCACCAGGGAGGTTTGAAGCCTATGGTGAAATTCGAGATCTCCACGCATATCAATCGACCGGTGGCCGAAGTGTTCAAGTACATGGCGGATCCCACCAAGTTGCCCGAGTGGAACTCCATCGTTGAGGAGGCCACACCCTCCGAAACTCCTGTCAGGGCTGGAACCAAAGTCCAGACGCGGGCTCGGTTCCTGGGTCGGAAGATAGAATCGCCGTCCGTGGTGAGCGAGTACGAACTAAACAAGCGATTTACGCAAAAGAGCGAGAAACCGTTCCCGCTCGCGATCAGCAACACCTTCGAGTCCGAAGGCGACGGGACCAAGGTTGTTGCGGTCTTCGATGGCGACCCAGGCGGATTCTTCAAACTCGGCGAGCCGATCCTCGCGCGGATCGCGAAGAAGCAATTCCAAGCCCAGCTCGAAACGGCGAAGGAACTCCTGGAGGCGCAGGTTCCGGCGGAGCGGTAACGCAGGTCGCGGGCGGCTAGCGCCCATCTGATCAGCCCGGACTCGTGCCTGGCAACTTAGGGATTGCCAAAAGCTACGAGTTCGTTGGTGCGTTTCTCTAGCCGCTGGCTCAGTACTTGCTGGGGGCCTTGCTGCTGAAGATCGAGACCAACTGCCGGACCTCGGTCTTGCCGCACTTGGGGCATGCGGGCGGCTGTTGCTTTAAGTGGTCATGTTGGCTGATCGGGACGCTCACCTCAAAGCGATTGCCGCAACCCTTGCATTCGAATTCGTAGATAGCCATGGCTTTCCACCTCCGACGTCAGCTCACCACCAGCGGCGCACTTAGTCAAGTGCTCACGACTTTTGCTCACGACGCGGTCGCCTACCCAGGCCGCAAGCACGCGAAGGCGTGGAAGCGGTCAATAGTTTCGATCTTGGGGGATTGGTGGAAGGAACAGAGTTCGAAAACCGTCCACTAAGGGGAGCCACGTCCGGCTCCAGCCGCGACTGACCTTCGGGGCGTGTACGTATGATTCCGGCGGAGTGGGCTGAGTGCGACCGACGACGCGCTACGCGAAGAGCGGTGACTACAGCATTGCCTACCAGGTCGTAGGAGACGCTCCCCTCGATCTTGTCTACGTCCCTGGCTTTGTGTCGCACGTCGAGCACGCGTGGGAAGACCCGGACTTCGCGCTGTTTCTCGGTCGGCTCGCGTCCTTTAGTCGGCTGATCCTGTTCGACAAGCGCGGCACCGGCCTCTCGGACCGGGTCCCGGTCCAGAAGCTCCCCACGCTCGAGGAGCGTATGGACGACGTGCGAGCGGTAATGGATGCCGCAGGCTCGGGAAAAGCGGCGCTGTTCGGCGTATCCGAGGGCGGGCCGATGAGCATGCTTTTCGCGACCACGTACCCCGAACGGATCTCGGCGCTGGTCCTGTATGGCACCTACGCGAAGCGCGTCCGCGGCGACGACTACCCCTGGGCGCCCACAATCGAGGAGCATCGTGAGAACCTCGATGCAGTACAGCGGGAATGGGGCGGTCCCAACCAGGCCGAAGCCTGGGCCCCCAGCGTCGCGGACGACGATCGATTCAAACGATGGTGGGGGCAGTACTTGCGGCTCGGCGCCAGTCCCGCGGCGGCCCGAGCCGTTCTCGAGATGACGCTCGCGATCGATGTCCGGGACATCCTGCCCGCGATCCGCGTCCCGACCCTGATCCTTCATCGCACCGGCGATCGCCGCATCGACGTCGGCGGAGGTCGCTACATGGCCGAGCGGATCCCTGATGCGCGACTCGTCGAACTCTCTGGGATCGACCATCTGCCGTGGGTCGGAGACGGCGACGCAATCGTGGATGAAGTGGAGGAGTTCCTCACCGGTTCGCGTCATGCTGCCGAACCGACCCGCGTCCTCGCGACGGTGCTGTTCACCGACATGGTCGAGTCCACGAACCGGGCGGTTCAGCTCGGTGACGCGCGTTGGCGCGCTCTCATCAGCGACCACGACCGCCTGGTACGCGATGAGCTCAGACGCTTCCGTGGGCGAGAGATCGATCGGAGAGGCGACGGTTTTCTCGCGATCTTCGATGGGCCGGCTCGAGCGATACGCAGTGCCCTCGCAATAGCCGAGCGCGCCCATGAGCTCGGGATCCAGGTACGCGCTGGGCTTCACACCGGCGAGCTCGACATAACCGAAAGCGGGATCGCTGGAATTGCGGTCCACATCGGAGCCCGAGTCATGAGCCTCGCGGGGCCGGACGAAGTCCTGGTCTCGAGCACAGTTAAGGATCTGGTCGCGGGCTCTGGGCTGTCATTCGCGGAGAAGGGCACGCACGAGCTCAAAGGCGTGCCTGGCGCCTGGCGGATCTTCCGAGTCGAGCCGATCGCTCCGTGACATTGACTGACGAGCACGGTGAGGAGATCGCCATTCAAGAGCAGCTTCTACGAAGCATCGACTTCTTGCACGACCTCGATCGCGTCGATATCGCGCGACTCATCGGCTTCAGCGAGGACGCGCATTTTGCACCAGGTGAGGTCATCGTGCGCGAGGGAGAGGTCGCCGACTCCCTCTATCTGCTCGCGAGCGGCACGGTCGAGGTGAGCGTTCGAGGGGACGGAGCCGATCGATCGGTGCGGTCGATCTTTGCACCTGCCACTTTCGGCGAGTTCGGCGTGCTCCTTGGAGAACGTACCGCGACGGTAAGGGCGATCTCGGCTGTCCAGGCCTGGCGCATCCCGCGCGACCGCTTCGAGCGCCTGGCGCGCGAGCGCCCGGGTCTGGGGTTGGCCATCGCGCGTTCGCTCGCCAGCACGATCGACCAAAGGGATCGAAGTCGGGTGGGCGCCCCGCTCCCGTCGCGCGACCGGCTTCGCTCGATGGTTGCCGCGCCACTGCCACGGCGTTCACCGCTGTCACGCATCGTCGCCTCGGCGGTCACGGTGGGCATCCCGGCGGCGCTCTGGCTCATGCCCGCGCCGGCCGGTCTCACTGACGCGGGGTGGCATATCAGTCTCGTGATGGTCGGCGGCGCGATCGGCTGGTTGCTCGAGCCGGTGCCCGACTTCGCGATCGCGCTTGGGATGGCAGCGGCATGGGGTGTAGCAGGCCTCGCCCCACCGTCCTTGGCGTTTGGCGGCTTCGCTAGCTCCGCCTGGGTCACCGCGCTGGCCGCACTAGCGATCAGCTCGGCGATGGCGGCCTCAGGCCTGCTCTTTCGCGCTTCGCTGATGCTCCTGCGCGTTTTCCCGCCGACGCATCGCGGGCAGGTTGCCGCGTTGCTCGTCGGTGGCGCTGTGCTGACTCCGCTGGTGCCTACAGTGTTCGGTCGGGTCGCAACAGTGGCGCCCGTCGCCCGTGAGCTCTCGGAGGCCCTCGGTTACGCGAAGACCAGCCGGGGAAGCGCCGCGATCGCGTTCGCCGCGATCCTCGGCAACACGGTCCGTGGTCCGATCTTCCTGACTGGCATTGTCACCAACTTCCTCATCGTCGCCTTGCTGCCTACGGCGGGGCAAATGCGCTTTGGTTGGATCGGTTGGCTGATAGCCGGTGCGCCCGCCGGGCTGGTCCTCCTCGCCGGTTCGGCCATCGCAGTGTTGGCGCTGCACCCGCGATCGGGATCGCGAGCGAGCAGCATAGTTCGGCTGAGCCAGGAACGATCGCTCGGCCGCATGTCGCGGCAGGAGCATGTCTCGCTGCTCGCCCTCGGCGTCTTCATCATCGGGCTGATTCTTCAGCAACTCATGCGAGTCGACATAGGGGTGATCGGGATGGTCGCGCTGCTCGTCACAGTCGGCGGCGGTGCACTCGATCGTCAGACCTTTCGCACGGGGATCGATTGGGCGACGCTCGTGCTCTTCGGCGTTCTATTGGGCGCGGGCGCAGTGCTGCGGTCGGGAGGCGTCGACCGATGGATTGCCGACCTGATAGTCGCAATTACGCGGTCTTTCGGCCAACCCGCGCTAGTGATCCTCATCGTGGCACTGTTCGGTATGGCCTTACGCCTTGTCCTCCCGATGGTCCCTGCTGGGTTCCTCTTGTTGATCACGCTCGTGCCGGCCGCCCCCCAGTTGGGACTCAGCGGTTGGGTCGTCGGCTTCATCTCCTCGGTTGTGGTCTTCACCTGGATCGTGCCAAGGCAGTACGAGGTGCTGCGGTTGGTGCGCGAGATCACCGAGGGGGAGATGTTCAGCGAGCGGCAAGCCGTCTTGGTCGGCGTGGCGATCACGGTGGTCGCTCTTGTGGCGATTCTGGTCAGCGTGCCGTACTGGCACGCGATCGGCCTGGCATGACGCAACCGTGGCCCCTCCGCCCTACCGCTACACGCGCCCGGCGAGCAAGGTTGTGATGCGTTCGCGGATCGTCGGCGTGGTGAGACCTCGGATGTCGAGTGTCGTGCGGCGGCGGGTGACGTCGTCCGGGGTCAGTGCCCATTCTTGTTCTGCCGCGTAGAGAACCTGCCCCCATACGTCAGGCCCTTCGGGATGGATCCGCTCGGCCGCGCCCGGATAGACGAGCACCCGGTCGGCCTCACTGCCGTAGAGGTGGGTCAAATGGGTCCAGACGTCCGCTTCCAAGGCCTCCGGGCGGGGCGGTAGCGGCCCCGCTCCCGGCAGCGAGTCATGCCGGAGCTCGGGGGGCTTCCCGGGGAGGCGGCGTAGCACGTCGCGAGCGATCTGGCGGTGGGTGGTCAGCTTGCCGCCCGCGACCGAGACCACTCCCTTCGACCCGACGTGGACGACATGCCCCCGGCGGGCGAGAGCGGTGTCGCCCTCTCCGACCGGCAGCACCCGCAGTCCGGCGAAGGAGTAACGGATGTGTTCGCGGCGGAGCAGCTCTGGCGGCAGCCCACGGGCGGCCTCCTTGAGGACGGTTTCCACGTCCTCGTCGGTCACTGACACGGCGCCGGGATCGCCCTCGTACTCAGAGTCGGTGGTGCCCAGCAGCAGCATCCCCAGCCAGGGCACGGCAAAGGCCACCCGGTCCCGGGGCAGCGGCACAGCGAGCGCAGCCTGCCAATCCTTCACGCCGGGCATCAGCACGTGCACGCCTTTGCTGAGCCGGGTCACTGGCGCGCAGCCGGGATGCTCGAGCATGCGCACGCGGTCGACCCAGGGCCCGGCGGCGTTCACCGCGCGCTCGAAGCTCACCTCCAGCGCCTCTCCGCCCACCCGCACATGGGCCAAACCCTTCTCCAACGCGGTCACCTCCGCATAGTTGACGACCACTGCGCCTTCCCTCGCGGCGCCAGCGACGGTCGCCAGCACGAGACGGCTGTCGTGGGTCTGCGCGTCCTCGTAGAGCGCAGCCGATCGCATCCCGCGCAGCTGGACAGCCGGAATCAGGTCGTGTGCGCGCGCTGGTCGCACTACCTGTATCTCAGCCTCCCGAAAGCCAGACAGGGCAGCGTACACGAAGAGTCCGGCGGCGATCAGGGCTGTACGGTGAGGGCCGCCACCGTAGACGGGCAGTAGGAAGCGAAGCGGGCGGACCAGGTGCGGCGCCACCCGGGTCATCAGTGCTATGCGCTCTAGATGTGCCTCACGGATCAGCGCCAGGTCGCCCATCGGTAGGTAGCGGAGACCGCCGTGGATGAGCTTGGAGGAGGCGCTGGAAGTGGCATGTCCGAAGTCGCCGGCGTCGACCAGCGCGACTCGCAGCCCAGCTCGCGAGCCGTCGTAGGCGATCCGGCTGCCGACGATGCCTGCGCCGATCACCAACAGGTCGAAATGACTCTTCGACAGCTCCTCGAGAGCTCGCGCGCGGTTCACAGCGGGAACCATAGCGGCCCTCCGGTGAAGTTGACAGGGTCAGGGGACCGCCACCACGGGTGTGCGGAGCCAGCGCTGGGCCACTGCCGATGGAAAACTGCCCGCGCGACCTCGACCAAGTCAATACGTGCACGTTTCCATCCGGCCGCCGCAGGACATGGTGGGCACGGATCGATCGACCGCGAGCAGCTCACCCTTCGTGCTGGCAAAGAAGGCTTGGGGATTCGTACGTCCGCGGTCCTGGACTCGTCCGGTGTCTATCCCGGCTCTTCGCCCTGCGGCAGCTTCTAGCGGACGGACCGGATCCGCGACACGAAGATCGTTCCGAGGGTGATGAACAGGATCACGCTGCCGAAATCCCCCAATCAGGAGGAGCCACCGAACAAAAGGAGGAGGCGGCCGTTCGGCCGCCTCCTCCTCGTCCGTTATCTAGCCGCAACTAGGCTTATCAAACGTATTGACTACGCCGCTGGCACTTACGCTCGCATGCATGACGTCGTGGAAGATCAGCGTCGATCCGTCCGAGCCGGTTCCCCTCAAGGAAAACGTCGACGTCTCGCTCCCGTTTTGCAGGTTGTTGTTGTCTCCGAACCAAGTCGTGAAGTGGCCGGCGAACGAGGGCTGGGCGGGATCGTCCGGGGTAAAGGCAAAGGTGCCTGTCTGAGTGCCCGTCGCCCAGAAGGTGCCGGCCCCGATGCCGGACGTCAATGTCGTCACGTGGAACACCCCGTTGTAGGTGAGCGATACTGTGCCCCTCGCACCGGTGCACGGGTTGGGTGACGGGAACGAAGCCGTGGCGTTATGAAAGGTTTGAGTGAAGCTAACGGCTCCGGCACCATTCGCGGCCGCCGGAACGGCGAGCAGCCATCCAGCGACGATGGCGGCCACAACGGCAAGCAGCTTTTTCATTGTCTTTCTCCTGTGCTCTAGCGAGCCTTCACGTGTGATTGAATGCCGCCACAACGCAGGCCCACAGGGCCGGCCGGCGACGGGTTGCGGCCAACACCCGCGTCGACTGTGAACAGGGAGAAATGGTCGGAGCCGGTCGGCTTGCGCTCGAACAACACGTCACGAGCGCCGACCTTGAGGTGCGGCTGGTCATGCTAAGGGCGTAGAGCCGCACGCGCAATGGGCCAATTCGTCGCGGCGACGAGCCTCACCGAGGCCTCGCCACGTTTCGATATCGGAGACCCTTCGGGGGCCGGCCAAAAAGCTTGACGAGATCAGAAAAAGGTCGAGCATCCCGACTGTGTCGGGGCGCCGACCAGAGCAACCGAGTTCGAAGAGCGTCCACTAAGGGGAGCCAAATTTGAATTCAAAATCCGCTGTTCTGCGCCGCGAGACGCGTGCCTTACCACAACCGCACTACAACCGGCGTGTCGCCACGTCGCCCCTCCGCGATCGGCCGGGTCATGGTGCAGGGCCGCGCATGTGCGTTCGAAGGATCTACCCGCCCAGTAAGGGTGCAGGTCTCCTTCACCCACGGCGGTCTACCCAGCGCAGAGTGGCTTCTGCGAAGGCACGCTGATAGGCTCGCGAAAACCCCGGGAGCGCTGGTTGCTCTGGCAACTGTGACAGACCCCAGTAGTTCGCTGCAGCTGCTAACAAGACCGCATCGATAGCGCCGGAAGGAACATTAGCTGTTGCCGGATGTCGCAGTACTAACTGCTCAGCATCAGCACCCCCTTCGGCGTTAACTGTCGTGCCAAATAGCACGACATCGAGCCAAGGGGCTCCCTTGCACGTCCAGCCCCAATCAAGTAATACAACGCCGCCGTTCGATGTCAAAAGAATGTTGTCGGATCGGATATCTGTGTGGAGGAGAGCGTCTCCACTGATGATTGCGGCCAAGTCGGTGCCCTGTTCAATAAGGCGGTCTAGGTGCCGGCGCAATCCTGGGTCAATGTCGTGGGGCGGCTCGAGTGCCAGTTTTGTCCAGGCCTCCATGAAATCGCCGTTGACTTCAGCAAAGGTTGGGGCGTCCTGCCATGGCGACGGGTGCAGTGCATCGCTAAGCGCTGCCAACATGCCCTCCACTCGGCCCAGCTCATCCATCCGCCACGGAATGGCGGGACGGCGTCCGTCGACCTCTTCATACACAAGTGCTATCCAGTTGCCGTCGTCGTACACGTCAAGCAGGCGTGGCACTGGCAAACCCGCCGGGAGGTGGGCCATGGTGGCTGCTTCGGTGCGGTACAGCTGAACGCTAAATTCATGGATGTCGACGCCCAGCGCCTTAACGAAGGCTGTATTGCCGTTCGCCAATCGCAACCGGACTGCGGCTCCAGGTGAGAAGCCGCCCTCTTGAGTGTGTGCCTCGACGACTCCGCTTCCCAATGTAGCCTCAATGGCGCTGCGAACGCGAGGAGGTACCTCCTGCCAACCGATGCGCCGCCGCGCAGCGTGCTCCGGCATTGTCATGGTCGCCGTAGTCTGCCGAATAGCAGCTGATTCATCTTGGCCGTGTCGCTTACGACAGTATCGACTTGACGATTACCTCGTCGGGCTGAGCTAAGTGGCCCAGTCAGGGTTTGGCGTCGGACACGGGAGAGGCACGTCGTGAATTCGAATCGCGATTTCTGAACGGGCTGCAGCTATCTGTTAACCGCAAGGTTCGGGGTTCGAATCCCCGTCCCGGAGCCAAGACCCCGGAGTCCATATGTTTCCCGGAGCCGGCCAGCAGTCAGATTCGCCCCTGTAGACCTTGGTGACCCTGAGATCACGCGTCCTTAACTTATGTGTAGCCATGACCGACACATCACCTGGGCAAATCCGAAGGGGCGGCCTCCGTCGCCTTGACACTCGTTTCGCTCACGGGCACGGCGCCATGGATCCGGGTTCCACTCCCGTTTGATTTCACTCGCAGCGTACCGCCGACTGCCCCCAGCCGGTCGCGCATGTTGGTGAGGCCGATCCCGTCAGGATGCCGGTTGGTGTCAAATCCGGCGCCGTCATCACAAACCTCGAAGAGCAGGCCGCCCGCATCTTCCCAAATCCGCACGCGCGCAGAGGCCTCGGGGCCGGCGTGCTTGGCGGCATTCTGCAGTGCTTCCAGGCAGCAGAAGTAGACGGCTGCCTCGATCTCCGGAGCGTGCCTGGCGACGCCGTCCGCCTTGAGACTTGCCGGAAGCGGCGCGCGCCGGCACGCGGCACTCATGGCCACACCGAGTCCGGCGCTGGAGAGCAGCGGCGGGTAAATCCCATGGGCCAGCGACCTCAGCTCTTCGATGGCCGACGTGACGTCATCCTGCAACTGCTTCATGAGCGACCTGGCGCGTTCGGGGTCGCGTTCGGCGAATTGCTCGAGCAGGCGCACCTTGACGGCAAGCGCAACGAGGTGCTGCTGGGCGCCGTCGTGCAGGTTGCGTTCGATCCGTCTCCGCTCGGCGTCCGCGGCCGCGACCAACCGGCCCCGCGACGCCTGCAGCTCGGCCGCCTGCTGGCGCAACTGTTCGAGAGTGTTCTGAAGCGAAGCGTCCAGGTGCGCCTTCTTCAGCGCCACGCCTAGCTCGCGCGCCACCTCATCGAGGGTCACGTCGACCTCGGTCGCGAGGCTTTCGCCATTACGAGCCCGCTCGGCCACGACCAGGCCGAACAGCTGACCGCTGTTGCTGACCGGCGCCACTCGCAAAGTTGCTTGGTCCCGGCCATCGAGTAGAGCGGGCACCCAGACTCTGGCCCAGCCGGCGCTCGAGACATGGGCGTTGGCGGCGATGGCCTCCTCGGCGGGGGTGATAGGGATGGGCTTCCTTACGGTGCGTGGCTCTGCGACAGCGAGTCGCAGGCTGCCCGCCTCGCAGAGCCATAGTTCGGCCACATCGAGCTTGAAGCCGTCCCGCAGCGCCTCCACCATCTGGAGCAGAAGCTCGTCAATAGGCACGCCACGAGCGAGCTGGGAGGCGAACGAGGTGCGCACGAAGTCAATGGCAGACAGGCTTTTCGTCTCGCGGCGCCGGCGCGACAAGGCCGAGGCAGCGGAGGTGCCCAGAGCGACCACCACGATCGCGGCCACGAGCGCCGCCAGCATGATGATCGGGCGGTCGAGCTGGCTCAGGTAAGGCACGTCAGGCTAGTCTGCCGCTCAGTCCTCCACGCGGAGGGCTTCAACTGCGGGCAGCCGCGCGGCGCGAAGGGCGGGCGGGATGGTGACTGCCAGCACTGACAAGTAGATCAAACCGACGATAAGCGCCAACGACGCGTCGATCTCGATGCGGGCTCCGGGCCGGAACACGTTCATGACGACGAGTGAAATCAATATCCCGACCCCAATGCCGACCAGAGCGCCGCAGGTGGCCGTGATCAGCCCCTCCGAGACGATCCCGGCCAGGACCTGGCCCGGCCGGTAGCCAAGAGCCCGCAGCATGCCAATCGACCGACGGCGTTCAATGACCGCCCGAAGGGCAAGGATGCCCAGGCTGAGGACCCCGACCAGGAGCCCGATTCCCATCACCAACCGCATGAAGTCCGCGACGGCCCGGGTGCCGACGCCGAGGGAGGCTCGCATCTCCTGGACGGTCGTCGTCTCCGCGCCCTGTCGGAAGACTTCGCGCTCGATCTGCCGGGCCACGGCGCCAGCTTCGGCGCCGGGCGCTGTCTTGGCCAGGATGGTCGTGCCGACCGGCAGCGTGGTGAAGGGCGCCATGGCGGCCTCGGAGCCGGCCAGACCCCAGAGCGCCAGGGTGCTCGTGGCTCCGGCGACCCGAAATTGCACCGGCCCTTCTGGTCCCGTCAAGATGAGGATCATGCCGGGATTCTGGTAGGACGGTGTGATGACAAGATGGGGGTCTTCCGCCATGGCCGCCCAGACTTCGGCGTCGCTCTTGAAGCGACTTTCTCGACTGGCGAGCTGGAAGGGTCTGGCCGCCAGCTGGTCGTGGTTCAGCGTGTACAGGGGTACGTACTGGCCCTTTTGCAGAATTCCATTACCGAATTTGACATCCCCACGGTAGTGCCGGGTCGGCATTGCGATCTCCCGCAAGATCTGAGGACGGACCGAGTCGGGAAGCGACAACCCCGATGTGGTGGGCGCGTCGACACGGATGTCGTATTCAGCCTGTCCAGAGTCGACCGAACCGACGAATGTCGGAATCAGCACTGAGGTGAGGGTCATCAAGGCCAGGACGAGAGCGAACGCCGCAATGCCCAGACCGGCCTTGAGTGGCCGCCGGGTGAGGTAGGCGAGTGACGGCCTCAGGGTCGCCCGGGTCGCACCCTGCAGCCAGCCCGCAGGGATCTCCAGCAGACGGAGGTTGGAAGCCACCATCAGGCTCAGCCCGAAGACCGCGACAAGGGCGCAGAGGCCGAGCAGCTGAAACTCCTTTGACCCGAAAGTTGTGATGCTTCCAGCGACCACCGCCGCCCATGCCGTCAGGGCAGCTCCCGTCAAGGTCGCTCGCGACCGGTCTGAGATTCGGCCACCGACCAGCGCCGCCGCGATGATCACCAGGCCCACGCCCCCCGCAAGCCGGGCCGAAATGTCGCCGGCGACCAATGCCGCCAGCGACACCAGGCTGAGGCCGGCAAGGAGTGCAATCCGCCACATCGCCCAATTCCGGCCGCCGGCGGGTTCCGGCAGGTTTTTGATCGCTGACGAGATCTGCATCCTGGAGCTGCGCACGGAGGTAGCGAAAAGTGTGGCCAGCACGATCAGGGCTCCGATCGCGACGGAGAGGGCCACCGAACCGAGAGTGATCGGCGTCAGCAGAGGCCCGACGCGGCTATCCAAGACATCGGCGTAGAGAACTGCGCCGCCTTGAAACCTCTGCGCAAGGACGAGGCCGACAACGGCACCCGGCACAAGGGCCGTTATGGCGCCAGCCAGGCTGTAGAGCGCGCCCTCGAGAACCGACAGCGTTATCATTCCGGCCCGGCTGAGTCCTAGCGCCCGGAGCACGGCGTGCCGCGGGCGCCGCTCCGCAGCCAGGGCGAACCCGAGGTTCACCACGAGGGCCGCGCCGGCCAGGGCGACAAACAGGCTGAGGCCGGTGAAGAGGACCCCGTCGTCGCTTGCCCTTTTGACCAGGAAATCGACGTCCTCGCGCTTCGCTTCCCGCACGTTCAGGCTGGGTCCGCCTGGTAGGGTCCGCAGCGCCGCCCGCACCTGCGGCGCCAGCTCATGGGCCCGGTCCAGCTCGGCCCGACCTGCCCCGGGAACCGACAAGCGGATGACGTTGATGCCCTGGTCTCCGATCAGCGGGCGCAGGTTGGCCAGGGGAGAGAAAAGTGCCGGCCGGAGCGTGAAGGCGCCTGGGCCCTCGGCCTTGGCGATGCCGGCCACGCGGAGCTCCACCTCCCGATCGGGTCCGACGGCGACGCGGAGCCGGTCGCCGGTCCGTGCCTCCAGCGCACCGGCCAGCGAGGCCGAGATCAGCACCTGGTCCGAGGTCAGGTCCTGACCGAGGGTGGTCTTGCCGTCGCTGAGCCGGTAGCTGCCGAATGGGCCCTGGGCGGCCGGGTCGAACCCGATCAGCGTGACCATCCCCTTGGCATTGCCGCGATCGAGGTCGACCACCGAGCTGGGAAGCTCCACACCGGCCTGCACCCCGGCCAGAGAAGATTGCATTCTCGGATCGGCGGCCAGGCCAGAGGCCAGGGTGGGGTCGAAGAAACGGCCTTCATCGTCAGCGACCAGATCGACCCGGCCCCAGGACAGGTAGGCTGCACTCGTTGAGGACTGGACAAAGGAGTCGCTGAGGACCTGCGTCGCAAAGATACCACCAACGCGGCGTAGATCAGCAGGAACAACCCGATCACGACCCACGACAGGTTCATCGGACCGCTTCCACGCGTTGGTCATTGGTCGCTTCGATGCGGCCGTCGCGCATGCGCAATGTGCGCCGCGCGCGCTCGGCCACCTGCGGGTTGTGGGTGACCAGGACGACGGTCTGGCCATCCCTGTTCATGCGCACCAGCAGCTCGACGATGACGAGCGTCACCTCGGTGTCGAGGTTGCCGGTCGGCTCGTCGGCCCAGACCACCGCCGGCTTGTGAACCAGCGCTCTCGCCACCGCGACACGCTGCTGCTCCCCGCCTGATAGCTGGTCGGGGCGATGGTTGGCCCGATGGGCCAGGCCCAATGTCTCCAGCATCTCCAGCGCGCGCCGGCGCGAGTCGCGCGAGCTGACGTTCTGGAGCAGGAGCGGGATCTCCACGTTCTCGACCGCGGAGAGCACGGGCAGCAGGTTGAAGGCCTGGAAGACAAAGCCCATGTGGTCGCGGCGGTAAGCGGTGCGTGTGCGATCGGACATGGTGGAGAGGTCCTGGCCGTCGACCACGACCTGGCCGCCGTCGAACGCGTCGAGCCCGGAAAGGCAGTTGAGGAGGGTGGTCTTGCCGGAACCGGAGGGCCCGACTATGGCCACCATCTCGCCGCGCTCGACCTCGAGGTCGATGCCGCGCAGGGCCTCGACCTCGTTGGCGCCGCGATAGACCTTGCGCAGGCGCCGGGCCTGGACGATCGAGCCGTGTGTCGGTGAAAGCATCAGCGCGTTTCCTCCCGCCGGTGGCCGGCGGCTATCTCGACGAGCTCCTTTCCGTCCGCGTAGCGTCGCGGAACCGAGGCCACCCGGCAAGGGGTCAGCGCCCTCAGTGTGGCGGTTCGCAGGCCCGTTTCGAGAGTCGCGCGCTCTCCGACGATCGCGCCCGGACCCACCTCAGCCACCTGCTTGCCGTCGACTTCGACGGCAAACGTGCCGTCGAGGACCAGGTAAAGGTCGTCTGCAGCCTGGCCCTGCTCGACAAGGGTTTTGCCTATGGCCAGGCTGCGAACCTTGGGCTTGCCGCTCTTGATCACCATCCGGCCGAGCTCGCGCTCGAGCTCGCTCTCGACCTGCTTGGTGAGCGCCGGCGAGTCATAGGCGCCCCACGGGGTGCGCTCGCCGAAAGCGTCGTTGATCCACGTGGCGAAGTCGGTCAGGCCGGTTTCCTCGACCAGCTTGCCGCTGTGGTCGTAGATCCAGTGACGCGGGAAGGCGCTGGCGCCGGCCAATCCGTGCTCAACGCGGCCGTCGCTGTGGATGGTGAGCGAGAGCGTTGTCCATGCGACAGCGGAGTCGATCTGAAGGAAGGGTTTGCGCGCCACAGGTCGGGGCGCCGGCACGCCGGTGCGGCCTCCGCACGTCTGCGTGAAGCGGACGTATGTGTCGGTGACCTCAGGCAGCGGCCGGATGTCGGGCATGGGCTTGGCCTTCACGGTCACGGTCTTGGGACCAAGCTTCAGCCGGGTCGCGCCGATCCGGCCCTTGCCGTCCTGGCCGTAGCCGGTGATCCTCCCGTCCTCGACCTCGATCCAGCCGCGCAGCTCGTTGGCCTCTCGGAAGAGGTCCTGACGGTGCCAGCCGTCGATATCGTCGAGCTGCGAAGGCAGGGGTTCGTCGTAATGCGCCAGGCCCATGTCGAAAGGCATGGCCAGGAATCCCTTGACGGCGTCGAACGGAATCCAGGAAACCGCGGTAACAGAGCTTTCGTATTTCATTTGATCAACCTCCGCCCTGCAAGGTAGGGCCCAAAGAAGTTGTGGTCGATGGTGTCGGCTGGCCTCTTTGATTAGGGCCAGCCACCTGCTCTGAGTGACGCTGGCTCCCTTGCTCGGCCCCGATTCAGCACGTCCACTTACAGAGATGGGACGGATCAGCGTGCTGCTGGCCGACGACAGCCTGATCGTGCGCGAGGGCCTGCGCGCGCTGCTCGAGGCCGCCGGCGATGTGGATGTCGTCGCCGTGGCGTGCGACTACGAAGAGTTGATCGCGCGCGCGGAGGAGCTTGCACCCCAGGTGATCGTCACCGACATCCGTATGCCGCCGACTTTCCAGCGCGAAGGGATCGATGCCGCTAGGCTCGTGCGCAAGCGACATCCCGGCACCGGGATCGTGATCCTGTCTCAGTTCGACGACCCCGAGTACGCCATCGCCCTGCTCAGCGAGGGGGCCTCCGGGTGCGCCTACTTGCTCAAGGATGGCGTGGCGGCCAAAGATCAGCTGGCTCGCGCAGTCCGCGCCGTGACCGCCGGCGGGTCGGTGCTCGATCCCAAGATTGTCGAGGCCCTGGTACGCCCGGTCGGCGGGGCGGACCTGTCGCCGGCCGAAGACGAGCTGCTCGCCTGGGTGGCCGTAGGAACGCCGATCAAGGCGATCGCGGTCAAACGACATACCACGGGCGCGGATGCGGCCGCGTCAGTCGAGCAGCTCTTCCTGAAGCTTGCCCAACAGGCGACCGGCGGCGGCGAGGCGGGCCTTCGCAACCTGCGACGCCTGCACCAGGCCATCGTCGATCGCGAGGAGCAGGGCGAGAGGCTCAGCCGCCTGCTCCCCGGCGGCATCGCGGCCCGTGTGCGCGGGCGTGGTCAAGGTCTCGGTGGCATCGAACGCCTTGTGGTAACCGTCCTGATCTCTGACGTCCGCGGCTATTCTGCGATTGCGGAAAGTTCTGACCCGAGCCGGCTGGCGGGTCAGCTGAAGGAACATCGCATCGCGGTGAGCGATGCCATCTTGGCCGCGCAGGGGACGGTCATGCAGTTCGTCGGCGATTCGGTGATGGCTGTGTTCGGCGCCCCTGAGCCACTCACCGATCACGCCGACCAGGCCCTGGTCGCGGCCAATTCGATGCATGCAGCTCAGGTTGCCGTGAACCGGCGGTGGAAGGCAGAGGGGCTTCCGATGTTTGACCTCGGTATCGGTCTTTCAACAGGATTGGTCGCGGCCGCGCTCATCGGGAGCGACGAGCGGGCCGAGTACTCGCTCGTGGGTGACGCCGTCAACCTTGCCCAGCGCCTGCAGCAGCTGGCGTCGTGCGGAGAGACGGTGCTCAGTGACGCGACCTTGATGGCCTTGAGTCGGCGTCCACGGTGCGAGGAACTCGGCCCGACCGCGGTCAAAGGCCGCCATCAGCCGGTTACCGCCTATCGGGTTCCCGCTCTTCCGCCAGGTAGATCAGGGTCGCCTTGACCCGTCGATGGACGGCAGGCTCCTCGGTGAGCCCGAGCTTGGAGAAGATGGAGCTGATGTGCTTCTCGACGGCCCCCTCCGTGAGATGAAGCGCCGACGCGATGGCGGCATTGTTCTTGCCCTCGGCCACGGCGGCGAGGATTTGTTCCTCGCGTGAAGTCAGGTCGGCGAGAGCTGAGCGCTTGTTCCGGGAGCGGGCGGCAATGAGATTCTCGACCACCTTGGCGTCGATGACCGAACCGCCGCGAGCCACCTCGCGGATGGCATTGACGAGCTGGTCGAGGTCGGACACTCGCTCCTTCAGCAGGTAACCGCGGCCGGAGGCACCTTTATCCAGCAGCGCCAGGGCATATTCCGCATCGGCGTACTGGCTCAGCACGACGACGCCAATCGATGGATTGCCGCTTCTCAGCTGTTCTGCCATCCGGATGCCTTCATCCGTGTTCGTAGGCGGCATTCTGATATCCGTCAGCACCACGTCCGGCCGCTCTCGTTCAACCGCCGCCTGCAGCGAGTCCAGGTCGCTGCATGTCGCCACGAGCTCGAGCTCGTCTACCGACTGGAGAAGCTCTCGCATGCCCTCGCGGATCAGGAAACTGTCGTCGGCGAGCACAACCCTGATCGGCATCGGGCAAAGGATAGGGCTGGCTGCACCTTTCCGATGGTGCAGGCACCCTTGGCCGCCGCCGCCTCGCGGGGCTACGCTGCTGGCGACTATGGCGGTGCTCGTGTTGATCTGCGACGACCAGGCGGCCTTTCGTGCAGCGGCTCGGGAGGTGGTGAATGCGACCGACGGCTTTCAGGTGGTAGGCGAGGTGGAGAGCGGCGAGGAGTCGGTCGTGCTTGCCGGCCGCCTCCACCCGGACCTGGTTCTGATGGACGTCCACCTTCCAGGCATCGACGGGCTGGAGGCCAGCCGTCGTATCCGCGCCGCGGACGCCAAGGTCGTGGTGGTGCTCCTTTCGACCTATGACTCCGCGGAATTCGCGGCTCGCCTCGCCGGGTCGGGTGCCAATGCCTTTATCTCGAAGATGGCGTTTGGCCCCGATGGGCTGTCGGACGTATGGGCCCGCTCAATCGTTTGAAAACGCTCATCGTCGGCGCCGGCATCGGGGGTCTTGCCACTGCAATCGCGTTGCGCGACGCGGGCGTGGACGTAAAGGTTTTCGAGCGCTCGAATGAGCTGCGAGAGAGCGGCGCCGGATTGATGATCTGGCCCAACGGCACACGTTCGCTGCAAGCGCTTGGCGTCGAGGTTAGACGGTTGGCCGTCGACCGGATCTCTTTCCGCGACTGGCGTGGCCATGAGCTCATAGACATATC
>VBEF01000043.1 GCA_005881275.1 Chloroflexota bacterium | reverse complement strand
CGACGTCCATTGGAGTTGGATGTCATTCATCCAGCATAGGGACGTGAGGGCCAATCGACAGCCGCCCCGAGTGGCAAAACAGGGGCCAATCTTTGGACGCCACGTCCAAAGGTGAACTAGAGCAGCTTCTGGAGATCCAGCGCGAGCTGCAGCCTCAGCCTGGTCGCGGGAACGTCGAGGTCGCCGCCCAGGAGCTCTTTCAGCTTCTCCAGCCGGTAAAGCACGGTGTGCCGGTGCAGGCCCAGGGCGGTGGCGGCATCCTTGACGGAACCCTTGGCCAGATAGGCCTCGAGCGTTTCCATCAGCTGCTCACGGTTGCGCAGCTTCGGATCCTGCAGCCGACCCAGGCTGTGCGCGACGAAGCGCTCGGCAAGTCGCGGATTCTGCGTCAGAACCAGCTGCGGGATGACCTCGTCATGACCGTGCACCACGGAATCAGGCCTGAGCTTGCGACCCGTTTCGAAAGCTTGCTGAGCCTCGAGGTAGGAGCGCGAGATGCCGTGGAGCCCAGGATGGTAGCCGCCGATACCGGCGCGCACGTGAGCTCCCAGCTGACCGGCACGCCGCTCCACCTGCTCCTGAAGCCGCGCCACGAACTGGCGCGCTCCTTCGACCTCGGCCGGCGAGTCCGCCGGCCACAGCACGGCCAGGGTGCTCGGGTCTGTCGCATGGAGCAGCACTCCGCGAGGCAGCTCGAGCGTCGCGGCAACCTCGGCCAGGGCGTGCCCGCCACGCTCCCCATCGCGGTTGCCCATGACCAGCTTGCTCACGACCGCGACGTAACCTGCGGCGGCGATGGGCGTGTTCAGCGCCAGGGCCTGCCGCTGCAGCTCCAGCTCGGAGTCGAAGTTGTCGCTGATGAGCGCATGGAACAGACGCGCATGGGCGCGCGTGCCGCGCTGTAGGTGCTGCTCCCTCGCGTGGAGGTAAGTCTTTGTCACCTCGGCGGCGACCTGGTCGAGCGCCGCGAAGACGTAGTTGGCGATGAGCATGATCGCTTCGGGAGTCGCTTCGGGATGGCCCCGCCAGGCGCGAAGAATCTCCTCCCACGCGACGCGCGCGGCGATGCGATAGGCGGCGAGAATCGGCTCGACCGACTGGCTGCTGCGGGCCTGCAGGATGCCGAGCTGGGCGACGCGCCTCAACTCCTCCTGTGTCGCCGGGCGAGCCTCGCGGGCCGTGGCGAGAAACAGGTCGAGGCCGGCGGCACAGGCGCGGACGATGGCTTCACGCTGCGGTGGGACGCCGGTCGATGCGTCCCAGCGAACAAGGGTCACGACCGCCCGCGCCATGTGCCTGGCCATGCCCGCGTGGCGGCGGTCGAGCTCATCGATCAAGCCCTGCGGGAGGCGGGGCGCGACTCTCTGGTTCTTGGACCTGGGGGCCAACCTGGCCATGACGTCGACTATACGTTCAAGGCGAATCGATCAGCTGTATTTCTTCACGAAGTCCAGGATCCGGCGCCAGGCGTCGTCGCACGCGTCCTTCCACTCTGCGTACCGGCGGTCGAAAAAACTATGCGGAGCGCCCTCGTAAACATGCATCTCGTGCGGGACTCCGGCTGCGCTGAGCTTGGCTTCAAATTCGCGGGACTGCTCCGGCGTGGTGGCTGCGTCGGCGCCCGCGACCAACAGCAGCAGACGGGCTTTCATCTTCGAGATGAACGGTTCGCTGCGTGCCGGCCGCCCATAGAAACCGATGCATCCGTTGAGATCTGGGTGAAATGCGGACTGGTTCCACGAATTGGAGCCGCCGAAGCAAAACCCGACGGTGAAGACGGATCTCACCGCACCGCCTTCCGACGACCGCAGGTACGCAATCGCCGCGCCCACGTCAGCCGCGATGTTCTCGTTCGTGGTCTTTTCGACGTGAGGCATGTATTCAAAGGCCTCGCTCCGATCACCAATGGCCGCTGTTCGGCCGAAGTAATCGATCGCCACCGCGTCGGTGCCGGTCTCCGCAAATCGAACCGCGAGATCCTTGTAGAACTGATGCAGGCCGCGCACGTCCGGCATCACCACCATGCCGGCGCCGGTCGGCTGCTCTGCGCGTGCGAAGTAACCGGCGAACCTCGTGCCGTCCGCGGATGTCAGGACAATGTCGCCCTGGTCCGAGGCCGCGCCGCTGATTGGAGGAAGAGGCGGTCGAGACTCATCGCTATGGCACATACCTCGATTCTCGCTTAGTCTGGAACCCGGTGAAAATCGAGAGTCCGGGATTCACCATGGACGACGTCAAGGCGTTCATGTCGACATACCGGGAACGCGAGCGAAACTTCCTGGCAGATCGGCTGCAGCGAGTGTCCGATCGGCTGGCCGCGATCGCTCCTCAGGTCACGGCGCAACAGAACGAGGGCGCCGAGTGGAACGCCCATGAGGTCCTCGCCCACCTGGCGGTTGTCTCCAAGTTCTATGGGGTGCTTGTGCACAGGATCGCGAGCGGAAAGCTGCCCGATGTGAACCTACTCGAGGCGGTGAACCAGCGCGACTCGGTGGGAAAGCAGATGGCTCAGCTCGAGCCGGCGGACCTTCTCCGCATGGCGCTCGCCGACCACCAGCGGACCATCACCACCTTGCGGACTGCGGATCCCGAATCGCTGCGGCAGACGGCGCGCGTCGACGCCGAGACGACGATGACGGCCGAGGAAGTCGCGCGCCTGCCGCTGATCACGCACCTGGAGATGCACATCGAGCAGCTGGAGAAGCTGCTGGTCCGTTAGTCGCTGACCTGCGCGTAGCCGAGCTTTCTGAGCTCGCTCCGAATCGTCTGGGCCGCGCCGTCCATCGCCTTCGGGTCGGGGTCGGGGTCCTGGTTGCCGAAATCGAGGTCGTGCAGGCCGCGAATGGGCACCACGTGGAAATGGCAGTGCGGCACCTCCAGACCGGCCAGCATGACCCCGATGCGCTCGGGCTTGAAACCCGCCATCTGCGCCCGGCCGATGGCTTGCGACGTCTCTGCGAGGTGGCAGAGAAGCGATGGCTCCAGGTCGATCCAATGGTCGACCTCGCTCCTCGGCACCACCAGGCAGTGCCCCGGACGCAGCGGCCGGTTGGAGAGAAAGACGACGCAGTCGTCATCTTTCCAGACGAAGCGCGCGGGCAGCTTGCCCTCGATGATCTGCGTAAAGATCGTCGCCATCAGATTCTTGGCTCCCACTGAAAGAACCTGATCCCCACGACCAGACCTGCGATTCCCCAGGCTCCCAGCACCAGCAGGTCGTCGGTGTGCAGACCCGAGCCATTCAAATTGAAGAACGAGCCGATCAATGCGTCGGCGAAATGGCGGACAGGGAAGATCTTGCCCAGGATGTCCAGCCAGGGCGGCGGGTTCTGGAGCGGGATGAACACATTTGATATGAACAGCAGCGGCAGGACCGTACCGTTGACAACCGCAGGCGACGCGTCCGCGTTTGGGATGAACCCCGAAATGGCGACGCCGAGAATGCAGAACACCGCGGCGCCGATCACCAACGTCACTGCGAACGCCGGCAGCGTCGAAGTCGGCAGCGTCGCTCCGTAGAAGACCGCCCCAAATGCGGCGCAGATTCCTACGAGAAGGATGGCGATGACGACCGAGTGAAAGATGCGCGCGAACATGTAGCTCCATACCGGCAGGGGCGATCCATGGATCCGCTTCAGCGCTCCCGAGTCACGCGAGAAGGTGAGCGAGATGGCGATGTTCGTGTAGCAGGCGGTGATGACGGAAAAGGCGGCGATCGAAGGGACGTAGAACGTCGCGACCCTGACCGTCTGACCAGGGCCTACCTGAACGTGACCATTGCCGAAGATCACCGAGAAGATCACCAGGAACATCAGCGGGAAGATCAGAGTGAAGAAGAGCGACGCGGGATTGCGGAGGAACGCCTTGTTGATGTACCAGACCTGGCGCAGGGCAAGGCGCAGATCGTTCACGCCTGCGTCCCCGCGGCGCCGGCCTGCTCGGTGATCTGGAGGTAGACGTCTTCCAGCGAAGGCCGCGTGACTTCGAGGCCGTCCAGTGACAGATTTTGCTGCACAGCCCACGAGGTCAGCTCGTATAGAGCACGTGTCGGATCTTGGGTCTGGACCTCCACGAAATCCCCTTCGCTCTTCATCTCGAAGCTGATCGCCGCCGGAAGGTTTGCATCCGCCGGAACCCTGAAGCGGATCATTGCAGCCGCCTTTTCGCGTCCCGCGAGGGTGTCCGGCGCTCCCTCAGCGACGACCCTTCCCGCAGAGATGATCACCACGCGGTCGGCGAGGAACTGCACTTCGTCCATCGAGTGGGACGTGAGAAAGATCGTCTTGCCGAGGTCCTTCAGACCCTTGATGACGTCCCACGCGTTGCGCCTCGCGCCGGGATCGAAACCGGTCGTCGGTTCGTCAAGGAACAACACCCGCGGGTCGCCGGCCAAAGCGATCGCAACGTCAAGGCGGCGCCGCTGGCCACCCGAAAGCTTCGTTACCCTGGAGTCCCGCTTGTCCCTCAGGCCGACAAGGTCGATCACCTCATCCAGGGGCCGCGGCTTCGGGTAGTAGCCGCGAAACATCTCGACCGTCTCGTCGACGGTCAGGTACGGGTCGACTCCGCTCGTCTGCAGGACGATGCCCATCTGCTCCTTGAGCCGGCGATCCCCCGTCGCGGGATCGAACCCGAGGACGGAGACCCGACCGCCGTCGCGCCGGCGAAAGCCCTCCAGGATCTCGACCGTCGTGGTCTTGCCCGCGCCGTTCGGACCGAGCAACGCGAAGACCTCCCCTTCCGCGACGGTGAAGCTGATGCCCCGAACGGCCTCGACCGGGCCGTACGACTTGCGAAGGTCGTGCACCTCGACCGCATTCGGCGCCACGTCGCGAACGATGCTACTCGTCGGGCCAGAACGGCTCGGGCAGGTCGGACTCGAAGGAGTCGCGGTAGCGCGCGGCGAAGTCCTCGCGCGTGTAGCGATGCTCGATCGTGCCGATGTGCTCCACCGCGTAGGTGGCTGCCAGCGAAGCAACTCGACCGGCCGCTTGAAGGTCAAGGCCGCGCAGCAGCGCGGCGACCAATCCTGCCCGGTAAGCGTCTCCGGCGCCGGTTGGATCCTCCTCGCGCACCGCTGGAGCCGGGGGGATGTCGACTGATTCGGTGCGCGTGTTGATCCGCGACCCGTGGCGACCCAGCGTCGTGACCACAATCTGGGAGAGCTCCAGCAACCCCTGGACGTCCCGCTGGGTGCGCTGCTGGATGAGCTCCAGCTCGTAGTCGTTGCCAATGACAATCCAGGCCCCGTCAGCGCTGTCCATCACATCCTCGGCCTTCATCATCGGCAGCTGGTGAGCAGGGTCGAAGACAAACCGCACGCCACGCTCCCGACACTCGCCGACCAGCCTCTTCATCGCGCCTGGATCGTTTGGTCCGATGATGACCGCGTCAGCCTGCGGCGGACCGTCGTCCAAGCCGAGCATCGCCGCCCGCCACATCGCGCCGCCGTAGTAACCGGTGAGCTGGTTGTCGTCCATATCCGTGGTGGTGAAACCTGTCGCGCTCAGCTCGCCTTCGAGCAGGCGCAGCCCGCGACAGTCGACGCCCTGCGCCGCGAGCCAGTCGCGGTACTCCGCCGCGTCGGTGCCGGCTGTTGCCAGCACGGCCGACGGATAACCGAGCAAGGCCAGGTTGTAGGCGTAGTTCCCGGCCACTCCGCCTCTGCGTTTTTGCAAGTCGTCGACCAGGAAGCTCAGGTTCAGGATGTGCGTCTTGTCGAGAAGAATGTGCTCCTTGAAGCGTCCCTTGAACGTGAGGATGTAGTCATATGCGATGGAGCCGGTGCACAGGACCATGGCTGCGTCGAAGGCTACCTGAGCTGTCGCTAAAAACAAAACGGGCGCCCCGAAGGGCGCCCGTTGATCGATTTCGAGTTAAGCAGCTGTGCGACCGGCCGACCGGCGACGGGCCCGACGCGCGGCCGGCTTGCGCTCGGCCTGTCGCTGCGGGTTCAACACAGTCGCCTGCTCAAAGCGCGTAGCGGTGCGCGCGATGGTCTTGAAGGAGCCGTTGAAGATCCTCAGCGTCCGCTTCGCGACATCGCCCACCATGTCCGGTCGCCGGGCCTGGACCCTGACCATCTGCAGGCCCTTGACTGCGATCTTTTCGGGCAGCTTGCCGTTGACCTCGATGCCGAAAACCTTGATCTTGTCCGGCATCAGGGCGTTAAGGCGCCTGTTGATCCGGCGCACAACTGGCGTCCCCTTGCGCTCGAATGCCCGCACCTGCTTGCGCGCCGAGCGCACTGGATCCGAGACGACTTCAGCCGCGCTCTTCGCGGCGCCGACTGCTACTTCCTCCACCGCGGTCGCGGTGTCAGCGAATTCTGCGCTCATGTCCTGGACCTCCTCGTACTTTGTGACGCAGCATAACGCGTTGCGTCAATCGGTGTCAATGGGCAGTTTGAGCCTTCCGATGAGAGCCTGCGCAGGCGGGCCGAACACGTCGTAGTGCGCAACCTTGCGGCGCTTTTCGGGCTGGATCCACTCCGGGCGGAGACCGTTAAGCCGCCCCCATTCTTCGAGCACAGGCCGAAGACCTATGACATGCAGGAACGGACGCTCACGCCGCATGCCTCGGATCGTCGAGCCGTGATAGTAGTCGAAATTGCGATGCACCGCGATTCCGCCATCCTCGGCAAACGCGATCGCCTCTTTGATCTCGCGTCGCTCAAAGTACCTTTCGCGCATCGGTGCAGATAGGACGGTACGCACACAACGAGCACGGGCGCTGCGCGTGCTCGGGGCCGAGCTGGAAGTCGGCCGATGCGATGCGCGTCGATGCGCGATTCACTCGATCCTCGACCAACGCGTCGTCCGGCTCAATCACGTGCTGCTCGGCGCGGCGCAGGTCAAAGAGGATCAGCCTCGGATCGCGGCCGCCCTGCAGCAGGCCGCGGCGCGCCGCCAGCCCGTAGATCCGCAGCTGGAGCGAGTACGCCGCCATCAGGGCGGCGTCGAGGGTGGCGTTCGTCTTGAAGTCGACGAGGGTGGTCCTCCCGTCGATCTCGCACACTCGGTCCACCACGCCACGGACGCGCGTGGGTCCGATGGCCAGGTTGAATCCCGCTTCGACCGCGAGCGTTCGCGCGGCCGAAAGCGGATGGGCGAGGTAGCGCGCCAGCATCTCGCGGCCCGGCTCCGACCCTCGATAAAGGTCGAGAAGGTTGCCGCCAGTGTTGTGCCACGCGGCAAGCGCCTCGTGCACCGCGGCTCCCAGCTCGGTCGACCCGATCGCCGCCACATGACGCTGCTGCAACTCGTCGGGCGGAGCAGGAACCCTCCAGATCTGCGCGAACCGATAGCGCACCGGGCAGACCTCGAAGTCGTGAAGCTGCGAGAAGCTCAGCTCCACCGGCGCCGCGCCGGATCCGGCGCTGCTTGATGGAGCAGGCTTGATCTGCTCGAGACGGTCGAGCACCGCGGCCACGACAGCCGGGTCATCGTGGACCTGCCCGTTGACGATCCGCGGCACAGGCAGCTCTAGCTGCTCCGACTCGACCACCGACGCCGACTCCGGATGGGCCAGCGCCCAGCTCATGATCTCGGCGAAGTGATCGTGCTCCTCGAGACCGTTCGCGCCTATCTCGTGCGCCGATGGTTCCTCGCGTGTCGCGGTCACGTAAAGCGCATCCTTCGCGCGCGTGATGCCGACGTAAACGATGCGCCTGCGCTCGCCCACGGCAAGCGCCACCGCAGGCGCGCCGGGCGAGGTGTCGACGTAGCGGGGATGCTTCTCGCCGCGCCAGTTCTTCATCACGAAGCCCAGGTTGTCCGGGTCGAAGAACAGTCGCTCTGTGTCGCGCGGCCGCGGCGGCCGGAGGTTGACGAGGAAGACGACCGGGAACTCCAGGCCTTTCGCGGCGTGGATGGTGAGCAGCGAGACGGCCTGCGTGCCTTCAGCCTCCTCGGCCGCCTCTCCGACGGGCAGCTCCGCGTCGATGACCTGGTCGAGGTGCCGCACGAAGTCGCCGATCCCGGCCAGCGCGAGGTCACGTTCGAACCTGCCCGCGAGCTGAAAGACCTTGCGCAGGTTGAGCAGCGCTCGCGGGCTTCCGTCTCGCTGCGCGCGCAGCTCGGCCCAGCGCAGGTATCCGCTCTCCTCGAGCAGCCGGTTGAGGATATCGGCCACGGTGAGCGCGTCGCGGAGCCGGCCGATGCGGTCCGTGAGCTCGATCAGGCGCACCGCCTGAGCCGCGACCTTGTGCTGCATCTCGGGAAATGCCTCCCGCCGCGCTTCTTCGAAGCAGTCGCGCAGGCGCATTCCCGATTTCTCGAAGCGGCGAGAGGCGAGCTGATACATGCCCTGATCCGGCAGCCGCACGATCGGGCCCTGCAGGATGCGGACGAGGGCTCCGTCGTCCATGGGATTTTCGGCAAGACGGAGGAGCGCCAGCACGTCCTTTATCTCCTGGCGGTCGAAGAAGCCGGAGCCGCCGCTGGTCACGTACGGGATGCCCTGCCGCCGCAGCTCGTCTTCGAACTCGCGGGGGAGCATGCGGACCGAGTGCGAAAGGACCGCGATGTCGCGAAATGCGCGTCCGCTGAGGTGCAGCTTGCGGATGGTTTCAGCGACCGAGCGCGCCTCAGTGCGCGAGTCGGGTGCCATGACCACCGTCACAGCCGCACCTCCCCATGATTGGGGAGCGCTCCCCCGGGTAGCGACAAGGTCGGGTTCGCCAGAGAAGTCGGGGTCGCGGCGGATGAAGTCGGTCGCGCAGTCGAGGATGCCCTGGTACGAGCGGCGATTGTGGGTGAGCGGCAAGGGACGGCCCGGAAATCGAGTGCGTATGTTTTCGATCTCCGCGTCGCGCCAGCCGTAGATCGACTGCTTCGCGTCGCCGACGACGGTGACGTTGCCAAAGCTCTCCGCGGCGGCAAGACGGATGAAGTCGAGCTGGATCCGGTTGGTGTCCTGGAACTCATCGACGATCAGATAGCGGAAGCGCTCGCGGCAGCGCCTTCGAAACTCAGGCACACGCTCGAGCGAATCGATGACTTCGAGGAGCAGGTCATCGAAATCGCGCAACCCCTGTTCGTGAAGGGCGTCCTCGTAGGAGCGATAGATCGTGAACAGGACGTCGACGGCTTCCAGCTCTGCGCGCGCGGGGTCCGGCCCACCCGACCCATTTGTCGCGGCCCGCGCGCTCCAGTGCTGAGCGTGCAGGTCGAGCGCCCGGTGACGGAAGCGTTCGGGATTGATGCCGCGACCCTTCAGCTTGAGCAGGAACCGGAGGCCGGATCGCAGGAGGTCGTCCAGGTCGTCGACCGCCAGTGCGCTGAACGAGTCGGGGTCGAACGGTGCTGTGGCGCCGCGGCGCAGTCCCGCCATGAGCTCTTGCTCGAACAGGCGCTGCCCGGTCTCGTCCAGGACACGCATCTCGCGCGGAGCACCGACGAGGTAGGCGAACTCGTCGAGGAGCCGGGCGCAAACACTGTGGAAGGTGCCGATCCAGGCTCCGTCCAACCCCCGGGCCCCGAGGTCCGGCCGCCGCGACGAAAGCTCGTTGGTGATCCGAACCCTCAGCTCCTCGGCGGCCCGCTCGCTGAACGTGACCGTGAGGATCTGGTCCGGTGCGGCGCCCTGTTCGACCAGCCAGCAGAATCGCTCGGTCGCGGTGAACGTCTTTCCGGTGCCCGGCCCGGCCGCGATGAGAAAGGGCCCTTGCGGCCCGGCGTGGGCAGCCGCAGCCTGTTCGGCGCTGAGCATCCGGCGCACCTGGGTTGTGCTCATTCCGGTGGCGCCCCCCCGTACGGACAGACTGCCGCATGCGGACACGTGCCGAAACGCGTCACGCACGTACCGGGGAGCTCGCGGGGCGCGGGCTCAAAGTGTCCTTCTTTGATGCGCTCGATCGCCCTGACGACCACGGAGCGGCTGCGCTGGAGATCTTCGTCGGTGAGGGGCTTCTCGCGATATTCCTTGAGTCCCGCCGGCCTGCCGACGCTGAAGATGTCCTGCCGCATGCCGCCCCAAACCCAGTCCTTCGGGTACCAGAGAGAGAGGAATCGCGGCTGAAAGCCGAGCGGGTTGCCGTCCTCATCGATTCCGTCCTTGCACGCAAGGTAGTAGAGGGCGAGCTGCACGTCATGCAGGTCCGGCCCGAAGTACATCTCGTAGGCGAAGCGCATCGGCTTGCCGGAGCCGGTCTTGTAATCGACGACCTCGACCTCGCCGTCGCCGACGTCATTGACACGGTCGATCTTGCCCACGACCTCTGACCCATCCAGCCGCAACCGGAAGCGCTTCTCGACCGCCACCGTACGCAGGCGACGAATGAATTGCATGCCGGTGATCGAGCGGATGTAGTTCCCGAGCAGCGTCCGGACCTGCTTCTCCTCTCGCTTCCGGTCGAGCACACCCTCCATGCGTGAGAGGTAGCCGTCGAGGTGTCGCTGCAGGGCTTCTTCGAGCCACTGCCGCTGCTGCTCGGCTTCGCCGGGTCGCCACTCTTCCTCATGCTCGTGAAAATCCTGCAGCACCTCATGCAGGAAGCCGCCGCGCTCCATCGCCACCGAGCGCGGCTCCTCGACCAGCCCGGGGTGGTGGTTGTACCAGTAGAGCCGTGGGCATTTCAGGTAGTCGTTGAGCGTCGTAGGGCTGAAGTGGTCGATGCGCACCGAATCGGGGTTGCGCCCGATGCCGTATGGCTCGAATGGTTCGCCGGAGTCCGGATCTTGGAGAAAAGCCAGGTCCAGGCCGAGACCCTGAGCCCGAGCCAGCGTCGCGTCGTTCAACGCAGACGGGTGGGACGCGAGGAGAACCTCTGCCTCTCGTCCCAGCAAGACGTCGGACGGCTCCAGACGCGACGAGGCTCGAGTCAGCTCCCGGGTCTCGCCGTCCGGCGCGGCCATGTCGAGGAAGACGGAGCGGCCGGACCGGCGCAGGTAGGCGTCCGCATACGTCATGTAGAGGCGGTCGCGCGCGCGCGTCATCGCCACGAAAGCGAGTCGCGCTTCCTCGGCGAGGTGCCCGTCCGGGTCGGACGGCCACGAAGGCATGAAGCCGACCTTGAAACGTTCGAGCCACGACCTGTCTTCCGCGTCGAGGAGCGGGTGGGGTCGGGCCTCCAGGGGAAACAGCCCATGCGCGAAACCCGAGCAGAAAACAACCTCGAACTCCAGGCCTTTCGCCTGGTGCACCGTCATGACCTGCACCGCGTCGCGGAAACCCGAGGCGGCCTCTGTGTCGTCCGCCGCCGCGGCGAGCAGGTTCTCGAGCGAACCAGAGATGTCCGAGAGCAGCGGCTTGGCTCCATGCAGGCGTTCGTGCACGACCTCGATCGACTCGAGGCCTTCGATCGCCGCGCGGAGGTCGGCGATCGCTTCGGCGCGCTGGTCCGCAGGGAGGTCGAGGTCGAGCATGCGCCGCATTGCTCCGTCTTCGATCAGCACCGAGTACGCCAGGCTCGCCAGCGGCAGCCGGCGCGCTTGATCCACCAAAGTTTTCCGCGCCACAGCCCATCCGTGGAGGTTGTCGAGCTCCTCGTCTGTGAGGTAAGCCATGAAATCGGGCTCCCTCCTTACTTCTGTTGGAGCGGTCTCGGCCCAGGGCAGTGGATACCTCTCGGGATCCCGCGCCACGAGCGCATACATGACGCGATCGACGACTTTCTTGAGCGGACGGTTTCGTTCCCACGCGTAGGCGCGAAGCCTGCTGACGGTCATCGCTCCGACCCCGCCGAGGCTCGAGGCGAGCGCGCTCTCGAACGCGTCGGCATCGTCCGGCTTGCGCAGGGACTCGAGATAGCCGATGAGAAAGCGGACCACCTCGTTGCGCGCGGTCGCGCCCCAACCCCGCACTTCATAAGGAAGGTCCAACGCGCGCAGGGCCTCTTCGAAGGGCGCCCCCAGCGCGGTGGTGCTGCGCAGCACGATCGCGAAGTCTCTGAGCTGCAGCTCGGGCCGTTCCGCCCGCAGACGTTTGATCTCGCGCGCAGCGAAGAATGCCTCGTCGACGGGGTCCGCCTCCCGGGCCACCACAAGAGAGGGCGTGAGGCGCGATCCATCGGATCTGAGCGCGCGGGGTGGGCGTCCCGGCTGGGTCGCCGACAGCAGACGCTCGCCCGCGTCGAGCGCTTCCTGCGAGCAGCGGCGGCACACATCGAGGTGACGAGTGACGGCGCCGTAGGCGGTCGCGAAATCGTGGCTCAGCAGACGCGGAACAGTGCCGCGGAAACCGTAGATCGACTGGTCCGGATCGCCGACCACGACGAGTCGCGGTGTCGACTCCGGCGGGGCGATCAGACGCAGCAGCTCGAACTGAGCAGGGTCTACATCCTGGAACTCGTCGACCAGCACGAGTCGGAATTTCGCCTGCATCCGCGCGCAAAGCGCCGGACTGGTCTGCAGCAGCTCGATGGTTTCCGAGATGAGATCGCGAAAGTCGACCAGGCGCGACTCGTGCATGCGGTGCTGATACGCCTGGTAAGCACCGGCCAGCACGCGCAGCCTCTCGCTTGCGCTCGCTTCCGCCGCAAGCTGGAGCGCGGACGGGTGCACGAGGTTCTGTTTCATGAGCGCGACAAACGCAAGGAGGTCGTGGGCGAACGCGTCAGACCGACGCACACCGTCGAGCGGTCCGAGAGCGCCGGCTTCCAGGTCGGACAGGACCTTGCGCATCACGATCCATTCCTGGAACCCGTTCACGAGCAGCCGTTCGCGATCCGGCGCGTGGTCGCGAAGGATGCGGGCACAGAAGCTGTGGAAAGTCGAGATCCAGGCCTCGCCGTAGTCATCGTGCAGCCGCTCGTCGATCCGGCGCGCGAGCTCGCCTGCGGCCCCGGTGGAAAAGGTGAGCACGAGAACCTGGTCGCGACCGGCGACGCCCTGACGCACCGCCTGCTCATAGAGATCTACGAGCGCATGCGTCTTCCCCGTGCCCGGTCCGGCGAGCACACGAAGTGGTCCGTCTATTTCATGGATGTCGAGTGGCAACAGGTCTCCAGGGGTGGCGCGGGCGACCTGATTATGCGGGCGCGCGTCTCCTGGAGCCAGCCCAGGCCGTTAAAGGCCCAATTGCCGAAAGGAGCAGAGCCAAGAACAGCGCGATCTCGAGCCACGGCCACTGCGTGAGGTGTGGGCTCTCACCCCTCAGGTAAAGGAACGGGCTCGCCAGCACCCAGGCGATCGCCAGCAGCGTACGCCAGGCGATCTTCGGCTGCGCCTCCCAGATCATCCACCCCGCCGCGGCGAGCAGGCAGAGGTCGGACCCGTGAAGATAGGGCGAGACGAGGAGCGAGCCGACGATCGCAAGTGGAACGACCATGCCCGGCGAGGCGCGCATTCGGTAAGAGGCACCCATGACCGCGACCACGATCAGGGTGCGAAGCACGGCCGCGAACACCCCCGTCGCGTCGAGCGCCCCGCGAAGGGTGACGTTGTCGGCTCCGCCCGGCCAGGGTCCAAGCATCTGGTTCACGTATGACATGACCCCGCTTGGGCCGAGCACCGCAGCCGTCATCAGCAGGACCAGCGCGGCCGTCGCTCCCCAGGCGGCGAGCGCTCGATAGCGCGTCGCGAACAGCAGCGCGAGCGGCACGAGCATCGCGGTGTTGGGCTTCAGCAAGATCGCGCCGAAGGCGATGCCCGCCAGGACTTCGCGCCTGTCACGGAGCAATCGCCAGCCGACCACCAGTCCCGCCGCGACCAGGGGCACCACCTGGCCGACGTTGACCGAGTGCATGATCCACCAGGGAGCAAGCGCGCCAACGACGGCGACCCAGCGGCTCAGTCCAGTGCTTATGCCCGCGAGAGCCATGGCCGCCGCGAAAGCGCCAAACGTGAGCACCGCCCAGATGACGTAGGCGACCGGGTGCGGAAACACGGCGAGGGGCGCCACGGTGAATGCGACGGTCGGAGGACTTATGAAAGGCTGCCGCCGGCTGCCCGGCGCGAGCAGCTGCTGCTGGATGGCGACGAGACCCTGGTCGTAGATGTGCGACCAGCCGTCGTGAAGCCCGATCTGAGCGGCGGCCATGTAGGTGTTGAAGTCAACGCTGATAGGGTCGTGGCGAATGGCGACGTCCAGGCACAGCGCAGCCACGACGGCTGCGAACGCCAATGTGACCGGCCCCCGTTCGAGCAAGCCAGGGACCACGCTGCTACGACCGAACAAACTCTCCCCCTGGTGCCGAGCCTAGCTGGCTCCCGATGAGCTTCTCCTATTTTCCCAAACGCATGGCAGCCGCCGTCTGGCTGGCAGCGGTTGGGGGCGTAGTCGCCGTCCTGCACCTGCCCGAGTTCACGCACCGCCTGCTAGACGGGGACGAGGCGATCTACAGTTCGATCGCGGTCCTGATGAACAGGGGCGGCTCCCTCTACGCCGCCGGCGGAGTGGACAACAAGCCGCCGGGCATCTTCTGGGTTTATTCAGCCGTCTTTAAGTTGGCCGGCGACTACCAGATGACGGCGGTTCACGCGGCCGGTTTTGTGGCGATGGCCGGGACCTGCGTGCTCCTCTACCTGATCACGCGAGACCTCGCAGGTCGCCGCGCTGGCCTGCTCGCGGCGCTGTTTTACGGCATCCTCACCGCGGCCGGAAACCCACGATTGCTGGCGTCGAACACCGAGATCTTCATGATGCTGCCGCTCGCCGCTTCGCTCCTGCTCATGCTCCGCCGCCGTTGGTTCTGGTCGGCGCTGCTTCTGGTCGCCGCCGGCGCTTTTCGCCAGTCGGCGGCGATCAACGTCGTCTTGCTCGTGCTCGGGCTCCTCTGGCTCGAGGAACCAGCTCGGCGAGGGCGCGCCGCGCAGAGGGCCGCCGGCGGCATTGTCGTCGGCTTGGCCGGCGGCGCTGTGCTGGTCGGCCTCACCGGATCCTTGCCCGGATTCTGGCGCTGGACGATCCAGACGCTCATCGGTTATGCGTCCACGAGCTGGGCCCCCGCATTCGTCTGGAGCCGCGCCAGGGACAGCATCGTCCCCTTCGTCGTCGACATGGCGGTCTTCTGGATCGCGGCCATCGCACTGGCCACGCGGTGGCGAGCACTCACCGCGCAGGTTCGCTTGACGGTGGTCTGGCTGGTGGTGGCGATGATCGGCTCGCTGGCGGGCGGCCACCTCTCGTGGCATTACTTCATCCAGGCGATGGGGCCGCTCGCGGTTCTGGCAGCCCTGGCGTTCGACCGCTTTCGCTTGAGGAAGATCGCGACCGGTGCGGCCATCGGCGGCATCGCCGTACCAGCCGTCGCGTGGTTGGCCTTCGACATCGCCGCGGATCCGCTGACCTATGACTTCTCCCGGCCGCCACAGCACCAGGAGGTTGCCGCGTACATTGCGGGCCACACCTCGTCCTCGGATCGTGTCTTCGTGTGGGGCGACTGGCCCGCGCTGTACGTGGAATCCGACCGGGTGATGGCAAGCCGGTTTCCGGGTTTTCTTCGCGGCTTCGCGCGCGGGTCGGATCTTCCACCGAACAACTGGGATACGGCGCCCGACGTCTGGCCACTCCTGGAATCAGACCTCGCCGCGAATCAGCCCACTCTCATCGTCGACACATCCCCCGCGGACTGGAGCGACTTCGCGAAATATCCGATGACGGCCTATCCGGTGCTAGCGAGCCTGGTGCCGTTCGATTACCACCAGGTCGCGACCATCGACGGGGTCGTTCTTTACGCCCGAAACGGCAGCTAGAGGCGTGCCGACGTCAGATCGCGGGCTTGACGGGCACCCGCACCGGCAGCGGCGGCAACGGCGGGACCTTGACCGGCACCGCGACCGGAGACTGGACCGAGCGGATCGCCTTCTGGACCGGGCCCGGCACCCCGCTCGGCACAGCAGCAGCGGTGGGGGATGGCAGCGGCGGCACGACGGTGAGGGCAGGCGCACTCGTAGTCGTTACGGGGGTGTGAGCGCCGGGCTGAATCGCGACTGGCGGCGCGGCGGGCTGGGTCACGATGATCGCGGCCGCTCCCGCCACAACGGCGGCCTGCGCGAAGTGATGAGCGCTGTCGGTGAGCCAGCGGCCCGACAGCCAGACCGTCAGGGCGTATATCGCCCGACGGCCGAGCGTTCGGCCATGTTGGATGTGGTCGCTGATGGTGGCCAGCGCGCGCCGCAGCCGGCGCTGTACGGTGGCCTCGGTCAGACCGACCTGTTCGGCGATCTCGCGATTGGAAAAGCCGCCGAAATACGCGAGCTTGACGACGTGCGTGTCTTCCGAAGGAAGGGAACGGATCGCATCGTCGACGGCGTGGCGGATCATCGCGCCCGAGAAGTCCCTCCAGGCATGCGGCCGCTCCTCAGCGTTGGCCATGCCCTCGAGGAGCATCCTCTTGAGCCCCTTGTACGCCCCGCGCACACGGCGGCGGTCGACAGGCGAGCGCCTGGCACCCGTCATGAGCCACGTCCGCCAGGTGTCGTTCGTGGCACCGGGAAGCGCGTGATTCTCGGCTTCCGGCATCTTTCAGTACTCCGCTGTACTGGAAACTCCGAGCGCCTTCAAATCACCCGAACGAGGTTCAGGCCTGTGAAGGACGCCTGGGGCGCTTGATCTCGAGGATTCGTGGCTCCGCGGCTGCGACCGCCATGAGACGGTCGAAGACATCCAAAGCCTCATTTTCGTTAACCGACTCCGCCAGGCGCACGTAGGCGCCGGCGCCGTCCGCGAAAACGAACGTGGGGGTGCCGAAAACACCGAGCTCGGACACGGCCTGGACGTGGTCGCGGGCGAGCGGATCGAGGATGGATGGGTCCGTGATGTCCGCGCGAAAACGCTCCATGTCGACACCGGAACCCCCCACGACCTCGTCGACGACCCGCGCGTCGTCGATGTCGAGCCGGTCGCGATGACGCGCGTGCAGCATCCGCGAGTGGACCTCGAGGAAGAGTCCCTGGCGGTGGGCCGCCTCAGCCGCCTGGAACGCAAGCCGCCCCTTCACCTGGTCCGAGGGCGGCGCATTCCAGACCGTCCAGCCGTCATTCTTGGAGTTCACCTGCGTGAGCGAGAAGTACCGCCAACGAACGTCAATATCGCGCCTGCCGAGACGCCGCACGCCGTCAAGCAGCCCGGCGGCCCGGTAGACGAACGGGCACTGGTAGTCGAAAAAGACGTCGAATGTGATGGACTCCGCTACAGCCACGCCACCACCTTCAACGCGCCTGGTGCTGACCCGTATTCCAGACAGCTGGGCCTGGATGCGCCCCGACCTGCTCGTCCGGCTGATGCCCTTCGCCATCGCTTTCGGCGTCGCTTACGCATGGAGCGGCGGGGCGGGCTGGCTGGGGCTTGGCCCTGGGAACCTGACCGTGCAGCTGGTCTTTGCCGCGGTGGCGGCGCCAACGATGTTCGCGGCCGCGGCAGCCGTGCAGCTGCGATTGACGCGCCGCCGAGGCACGCTGCTTGTCCCCGCGGGTGCTGACGACGCCTGGTTCCAGGCCGCCTTCTACGTGCTCAACGGACCGCTTGAAGAGGGCTTCTTTCGAGGTCTGGTGCAGGGCGGGATCGGCATCACGTTCGTTCCGCCTGTCGGTCTGGTCATAGCCACCTCCGCGTATGTGCTCTATCACCGGCTTGGGCGGTGGACCTGGCCCGAGACACTCGCCACGGCGCTTGTAGGTGTGCCGCTTGGCCTTGCCTTCTGGCTGCTGCCTGGACCTCCTTCCCTGCTGGGCGTCTCTGTGGCCCACATCGCCGCGACCTGTGGCTTTCTGGGCCCCGGACCTTACCTGCTGAGGAAGCTGAAGCTCGTCTAGACCTGGCGGCGGCGGACGGCGTAGTAGACGAGAGCCGCAAACACAAAGACCGTGAAGACCCACCACGCGATATCGCCGGGGCCGGAAGGCGCGGGCACGCTGGCCAGCGCCTGATTGCTCTGCACGCCGCCAGACATCTGGATCTCCGCCTGAGCCAGGTCGCGCACCGCGCTGCTCACGAGCTGGTGCGGGACGAGCCAGTACAGAACGTCGAACACATTCCTGACGGCTGTGTTGCCGATCACGCCGGCGTCAGCCACCAGGTGCAGAGTCGTGATGATCCCGGTAATCACGTTGAAGTAGATGAACGTGACGACCGCGGCCAGGATGTTGTTGATCCATGTGCTCAGTGAAAGCACGATGAGCATGACCACGATCGCGTTCGCCATGACCGCGATGAGCTGGCCGGTGAGCGCATTTTCCAGGCCGCCGCCGAACAGAAACATGACCAGGCGTGCCTCCAGCGCGAGCAGGCCCACGATCGCGATCAGACCGACCACGGCAGCCCCCACCTTGCCGGTCGCAAACGCGAGACGCGACACTGGTTTGGAGAAGATGCTCACCGCCGCGCCCGAATCAAGGTCGTGGTAGATCGCCGTCATCCCGATCGCGTAAGCGATCAGCAGCGCGAAGACTGCGAGCGCCTGGAAGAGATAAGAAACGAATAGCAGCTCGAGGAAGTGATCGAACGTCGCCGGGTCGACCGCCCCGTTGCCAAAGCCGCGCGGATTCGAAGACGCTACCTGGTACAGCACCTTCAGCCCGATCCCTAAAGCGATGATGCCGACCGCGCCCACGATGAAGAACACGAGGAGGATGCGGCGCCGCGACAGCTCGACCAGCGTGTATCGCGCGACGGCGCCCGATCCGTTCAAGGCGTGGCGTCGCTGATGAACGAGGGCAGATGGTCGCGCTGCGGTTGATTTGCCTCCACAAGCTGGACGAAGACGTCTTCGAGGTTGCTCCCCTCGGGAACGACCTCCGCCATCGTCCCCTCCTTCAGCACTCGACCCCGAGCCAGTATCGCGACCGTGTCGCAGACGCGCTCCACTTCGCTGAGGAGATGGCTGTTGAGCAGGATTGCGACGCCGCTTTCCTTGAGCCGCTCGATCAGGGCCCGCACATCGCGCCGCCCGATCGGGTCGAGGTCGGCGGTCGGCTCATCGAGGACCAGCAGCTTGGGTCTGCCTAGGATCGCCTGCGCGATGCCAAGCCGCTGCTTCATCCCTTTCGAGTACTGGCGGATCTGCCGGTGCTCGGTGTCGAGTCCCGCGAACGCGAGGGTCTCGGGGATGCGGCGCTTTCGCTCCGCTCCGTCGAGGCCGAGCAGGCTCGCGAAGTAGTCGAGCACCTCCGACGCGCGGAGGAACTTTGGAAAGTCGGGGTCCTCGGGCGAAAAGCCGAGATCCTTGCGCGCCACCGGGTTACCGGGTTCGGTTCCGAACAGCGTGATGCTGCCGCTGTCCGGCCTCACCAAGCCGGCGATCATCTTGACCACGCTCGTCTTCCCCGCGCCATTCGGTCCGAGCAGACCGAAGGCCTGGCCGGGCTGCAGATCGAACGTGACTCCATCGACGGCCCACGGATCACGACGGCGGTAGCGCTTGCGCAAGTTCTGCACGGTGACAACCGCCGCCATGGATCAGCCGCGACTATACGCTCGTGGTTGAGCTCGACAGGCGGCAGCGCGTCACTCTCATCTGGGCCGGGCTGGCCGTCGTGCTGGCCGGTTTCGAAGGATCGATCCTGATCCTGGCCTTGCCTGCCATCGCCAGGGATTTCCACGCCGGCACACCCGCGCTGTCGGCGCTCGGCTCGATCCTCGCCATCGGCACGCTCGGCGCTGTTCCTCTCGCCATGCTGGCCGACCGCTTCGGCCGGCGGCGGCTGATCGCGATCGGTGTAGCCGGCTTCTCGCTGGTGAACTTCGCCAGCGCATTCGTGCCTTCCCTCGCCGGGCTCGCGTTCCTGAGGCTGTTCGCCGTGTGCTTCGAAGTTCTCGTCGTCGGCGTGGCCACCGCGCTCGTCGTGGAGGAGGCGCCTACGCGAAGCCGGGGTCAGGCGGTCAGCGTGCTGGCGCTCCTATCGGGAGTCGGCACCGGAATCTCGGTGATCGCCTATCCGATTCTCGCGCCCAACTGGCGATTGCTCTTCTTCGTGAGCGGCGTCGGATTGCTGGCCGCTCCCCTCATCTGGTGGCTTCTGCCGGAGGGCAAGACGTGGCAGGGGGTGCGCGTCACCGGGTCCGCTCTAAGGCTGCTCATGCAGGCTCCGTGGCGGCCGCGTGTGCTGCTCCTGGCGGCGATGTTCGCTTTGCTCGCGGTGCTTCTCGAGCCCGCCGGCTTGCTCTACACGGTCTATGCCAGCGCCGTGCTGAGGTGGAGCCCGACCGAGATCAGCGTCCTGATCGTCGTCTCGGGAATAGCGGGCGCGGTCTCGTACCTCGCGGGCGGATATCTCACCGACCGCTTCGGTCGCCGCGGCCCGGCCATCGGGCTGACCATCGCGACGGCAGCCGCCAGCAGTCTGAGCTTCGCCACCGGGACCGTCGGATTTTTCGCCGGCAACGTGCTCTGGAGCGGCTTTTCCAGCGCCTCGACCCCGGTTTTCGGCGCCTGGTCGGGAGAGCTGTTTCCAACCCGTGCGAGGGCGACGGCCGAAGCCGCGATCGCGCTGGCGGGGGCGATCGGCAGCATCGCAGGCCTGCAGGCGGTGGGCCTGCTGTCCACCTCGACCGGACTTGGTGGCGCGATTGAGCTGGGCGGCGTGGCCGCCGTCGGGGGCGCGCTGCTCCTGTTCCTTCTTCCGGAGACGAAGCAACAGCCGCTACCCGAGTAGCGGCGGCTCACTCTCGCTCCCGGATAGTCCGGACGAAGCGATGTCAACTCCACGACACACCACGGATAGTCCGGACTATCCGAGGTTGAGTAGTCTTCACACGCCATGGAACGGGCGCGTGCTGTGGTGGTCGGCGGCGGAATCACCGGCGCGAGCGTCGCCTATCACCTCGCGAAGGCTGGATGGCATGACGTCGTGCTGCTCGAGAAGGACGAGCTGACGAGCGGCTCGACCTGCCACGCCGCCGGCCTCGTGACCCAGTTCAATCCCTCGCCGACGATGATGCGGTTCCGGCGCTACAGCATCGAGTTGTACCAGGAGCTGGGTGTCTTCGAGACGGTCGGAAGCCTGCGGTTTGCGTCGAGCAAAGACCACATGATGGAGCTGCAGCGCGGCGTCAGCCGCGCCCGCGGCATCGGGCTTGACGCCGAGCTCATCTCCGCCACCGAGGCGGCCGGCTTGATGCCCGCGATCACAACCGAGTCCCTGTACGGCGCCGTGTGGATGCCGGGCGACGGCCACCTCGACCCTCACACGGCGACCCACGCGCTGGCCGCCGCCGCGCGCAAGCTCGGCGCTCGCGTGAACACGAACCGGCGGGTCACCGGCATCTCCATGTCAGGTTCCAATGCAGTCGAGTCGGTCAACACAGACGCCGGCCCGATCGAGACCGGCGTCGTGGTGGTGGCGGGAGGCATCTGGGGTCCTCAGATCGCGGCGATGGCGGGCGCCTTCGTCGTGTCCACGCCCGTCGATCATCAACACGCGGCACTCCTCGCCGTGCGGGGTCATGAGATGCCGCACGATATGCCGTGCTTCCGCGACCCTGACAACTTGATCTACGGCAAGGCGGAGGCGGGCGGGATGGTCCTCGGCGGCTACGAGCTGGACCCGGTCGCGCGCTGGATCGACGGCGTGCCATGGGACCACGCGGGCGTGTCATTGCCGCCGGACCAGGCGCGTTTCGAGCCATTGCTCGCGGGCGCGGCCCGGCGCTTTCCGCACCTGAGCGAGGCGGGCATCGTGAAGCTCGTCTGCCACCCCGACGCCATGACCCCGGATTCGGGTCCGCTCGTCGGTCCTGTGCCGGGCATCGGCGGCCTTTTCATGGCCGCCGGGCTGTCGCTGAACGGATTCGGCGGCGCCGGCGGCATCGGCCGCTCGCTGAGCGAGCTGATCACCACAGGCGAGACCCAGCTCGACCTCCATGCGTACCGGCCGTGGCGGTTTGGTCCGGTGCATCGCGACTTCCGCTACGCGGCCGAGCTCGCGCGCGAGGCCTACAAGTACTACTACTACCTCCGCTATCCGTACGACTCGGACGAATGGGGACGCCCCAAGAGGACCAGCGCCCTCCACACGCGCCTGCAGGACCTCGGCGCGGTTTTCGCGACCAAGCACGGGTGGGAGCGGCCGGACTATTTTGAGCCTCGCCGTACATGGCGCCGCGCAGGAGCCGACCAGCGCTCGTTCGGCTTCACGCGACCGCCCTACTTCCAGCGGCTCGCCGAAGAGCACCGCGCTTTTCGGGAGCGTGTCGGGATCATCGACATGAGCTCCTTCGGCAAGATCGAGATCGCGGGGCCCGGAACGCTGCCGTTGCTCGAGAGGGTCGCGGGTAACCGGATCGACCGGCCCGTGGGCTCGGTCGTCTACACGCAGCTGCTCGAGAGAAACGGCGGAATTGCAGCCGATGTGACGATCACTCGTCTCGCCCTCGACCACTTTCGCCTCGTCACAGGAGCGGGCTATGTGAACAGCGACCTGGGATGGCTTCGCCTCCAGCTGGGCGACGACGATCGCGAGGTTCAGCTCCGCGAGTCGTCCGACGACCTGTCGGTGATCGGCATGTGGGGACCGCATGCGCGCCAGGTGCTCGAACGCGTCACCGGTGACGACGTGTCCGACAAGGGATTTCCGTTCATGCACGCCCGCGACATCGACGTCGGCGTCCGCGTCCTTGCGCAACGCGTCACCTACGTCGGCGAGCTCGGGTGGGAGCTGTACGTCGAACCTGCATGGGGCGGGCAGGTCTGGGACCGCCTGATGGACGCCGGTCGTGAGTTCGACATGACGCCCGGCGGTTACCGCGTCCTGGACTCGCTGCGCATGGAGAAGGGTTACCGCTATTACGGCACCGACATGGGCCTGCTCGACAACCCGTTCGAGGCCGGTCTCGGCTTCGCAGTGGATCGCGACAAGTGGCGCTCCATCCCGCGCGAGGTGACGCGGAGGCTGCGCACCATTGCCGTCGGAGACGAGGAATACCTGCCGATCTACGGCGGCGAGGCGGTGCTGGTCAACGGCCGGGTGGCCGGCCGCCTGCGGAGCTGCGCCTACGGGTTCACGGTCAAGAAGAACCTCGCCTACTCATATCTGCCGGTCGAGATGAAGCCCGGCGCCGAGGCAGAGGTCGAGCTGTTCGGCCGGCTTGTGCCCGCCGTCGTGATGCCGGACGCGGTGCTTTCGAAGCTTGAGACAAGACAGCGCGCGGGCTGAGGAAGCCGCGGAGCGCGTTTCGCTGTGGAAAGGCCTGCCGGTCACGATCTCGGCGCTCTCGGGCGGTTTGACCAACGAAAACTACCTCGTCGAGTCCGGCGGCAACCGCTACGTGATGCGCCTCCCAGGTCTGTCGACGGAGCTGCTCTCGATCGACCGCAAGAACGAGGTCCACAACACGAAGGCCGCGGCGTCGACCGGGATCGGACCGAGAGTGCTGGAGCATGTGCCGGAGGTCGACGTGATGGTGCTCGAGTTCATACCGGGGCCCACCATGTCAGCCAAGGCGCTGCAGACCGGGCCGATGGCTGCACGCATGGCGCTGTCGTTCCACCGGCTGCACAACGCGCCTCGCTTCCTGCATGACTTCAACATGTTCCGGCTGATCGAGACCTACCTGGACATCGTTGCGCAGCATCGCGTGACCATCCCGAAGGACTATCGCGACTGGCTCCCCACGATCGACCAGATCGAACGCGCTGTGAACGTCGCCCCGCTGCATCTGGCTCCCTGCCACAACGACCTGCTCTGCGAGAACTTCATCGACGACGGCGTATCGCTGCGCATCGTCGACTACGAGCTGAGCGGCAACAACGATCCATGCTTCGACCTGGGCAACACCGCCCAGGAGGCAGGGTTCGACCAGGAGCTGCGCGCCGCGCTCTGTGAGTCGTACTTCGGCAAGGTCGATGCCAGGCAGCTGGCGAGGATGAACCTGTTCGCCCTGATGTCGGATGTCGGCTGGACGCTGTGGGGCGCCATCCAGGCCAAGATCTCAGCGGTCGACTTCGACTTCCGCGGCTACTACTCCGGCCGGTGGGAGCGGGCGCTCGAGGTCCTACGCTCGGAGAGACTCCAGCGGTGGATGGAGGCGGCCGCTCAAGCCTCCAATTGACGCCACATCTGCGTGGTGCTACGTTCCGCGCCGGTATATCGGTCGCATATCGCCCCGCCGGGGGACCGGCGAGGGAGGGTGAATGGCGGTCGCCGAAGCGGTCGCGACGCGATCTCAGAGCGAGGAGGCGTACACACGCATCCTCGACCGGATCGTGAGCCTGGAGATGCCGCCCGGCTCGGTGGTCAACGAAGCCCGGCTGCGCGAGGAGCTCGGCATCGGACGGACCCCGATTCGCGAAGCCCTCCAACGCCTCGCAAGGGAAAACTTCGTTCGATCGATCCCCCACCGCGGCACGTTCGTCACCGACGTCAACATCACCGATCTGGCCCGCATCACCGAGGTCCGCGTCGTGCTCGAGGCGCACGCTGCCCGGCTGGCGACAGAGAAGCTCACTAGCGCCGACCGGGAGTCGATCGAGGAGCTCCTCGTTCAGCTCCAGGGCCAGGTCACCGACCAGCGCGACCTGATGCACCTCGATCAGCGGATCCATCGGCTGGTCTACCGCTGCTCGCACAACTCATTCCTGGAGGCCACGCTCGAGCGCTACCTCAACCTGAGCCTGCGTCTCTGGTACCTCGTGCTCGACCGAGAGGTGCGGCTCCGCGAGGCGGTGGACGAGCACGTCCAGCTGCTCAAGGCGGTGCTCGCCGGGGACGGCGACAACGCCGAGGAGATCATGCGCCGGCACGTCATCGGGTTCGAGCGCGAAATCCGAAAAGTGCTCGTGGAGAGATAAGTGCCAAAGGTATTCTTCGCCACGGACCTGCACGGCTCGGAAGTCTGCTGGAAGAAGTTCCTCAACGCCGCGAAGTTCTACGACGCCGATGTCCTCATCTGCGGCGGAGACATGACCGGCAAGGCGATCGTGCCGATCGTCTCGGAGAACGGTCACTACACGGTCACGCTCGGCGGCGAGCACCAGGCTGTCGGCGCCGACCAGGTCACCGAGGTCGAGGCCAACATCCGGCGCAAGGGCTACTACCCGCTGCGCATGAGCGTCGACCGTCTGCACGAGCTCGACGGGGATGCAGGCAAACGCGCGGCGTGTTTTCAGGAGGTGATGCTCGAGGGCGTCGAGCGCTGGATGAGCATGGCGGCCAAGAAGCTCCGCGGCTCTGGCATCCGCTGCTTCGTGTCTCCCGGCAATGACGACGAGATGGAGGTGGACGAGGTCATCAGGCGGGCCGAGCTCGTCGAGCTCGGCGAAGGTCGGGTGGTCGATGTCGACGGCTTCTCGATGATCTCCACCGGCTGGTCCAACCCGACGCCGTGGAACACGCACCGCGAGGAGCCCGAAGAGAAGCTCACCGAGCGGATCGAGAGCATGGCCTCGAAGGTCGCCGATCCTTCGCGTGCGATCTTCAACCTGCACTGCCCGCCCTACAAATCGGGCCTAGATGAGGCGCCCGCCATCGACGCGGACCTGAAGCTCCTGCACGGCGGCCGCGCCCTGCGCCCGGTCGGGTCGACCGCTGTTCGCGCCGCGATTGAACAGCACCAACCGCTCCTGTCGCTCCACGGCCACATCCACGAGAGCAAGGGCGCGATCAAGATCGGCAAGACGCTGTCCATCAACCCGGGCAGCGCATACGAGGAAGGAATGCTCATGGGGGCGATCATCCAGCTCGACCCCAAGAAGGGAATCAAGAGCTACCAGCTGGTCAACGGATGAAGCGGTAAGGAGGAAGCACAGATGGCGGACACGACGATGGGGACGGCGACGGGGACGAGACCCGCGCTGTTCTTGCGCAACGCGACCGGGCTGGTCAAGGCCTGGTCGACGTTCGACGCGTTCATCTATTCGTTCTGGTCGATCAACCTGATCACGCTCGGGCTGTACGGCATGTCGTATGTCTACACGGTGCCGGACGGCCAGCTTCTCGCCGGCATCCTGCTCTTCGGCGTGCTCGTGACCTTCCTTGTCATCACCTACGCGATGTTGGTGAGCGTGATGCCCCGCACCGGCGGCGACTATGCGTGGCAGAGTCGCGTGCTCGGCGGCGGACTTGGTTTCGTGCTGTCGATCACTGGCTGGTGGTTCACGCTTTTCCTCTGGGCGCCGATCTACGCCAACATCCTGGTCGTCCAGTTCTTCTCACCGCTGGCCTACACGCTCGGCTGGAGCGGCGTCGCCCAGTTCTTCACGAGCCAGACCGGCATCTTCGTCTCCTGCCTGATCGTGCTCGCGTTCGTGAGCATCGTCGTCACCATGGGGATGGAGACATACGCACGGATCCAGAAGATCTGCTTCTGGATCGGCCTCGTTGGACTGGCCGTCGTCTGCGGCCTGCTCCTCTTCTACAGCCAGAGCGACTTCCAGAACGCGTTCAACCGCGAGGCGACGAGCTTGTTCGGCGCGCCTGCCAACGCGTACCAGGGCACAATCGACGCTGCGAGCAAGACATTCGCGGGCTCTAACTTCGGCACGTTCGCATGGGGCCCCGTGCTTCTCCTCCTTCCCTGGCTGGCCTTCTACTTGCTGTGGCCCAACTGGGGCGCGACCCTCTACGGCGAGGTCCGTGGCGCCAAGGACATCCGCAAGCCGTTCTGGAGCATGTTCGCGGGCTTGTGGGTGACGGTGGCGATGGTCGCGATCGTCGTGCTGCTGATCAACAAGACCATCGGATGGAACTTCTATCAGTCGGCCAACGCGGCTTACTGGAACAACCTGTTCGCCGTCCAGGGCGCAGCTGCCCCGCCAGTGCCGATCTGGCCTTACCCCGTGATGTTCGCTGGATTCCTGGTCGACAACCACCTGTTCCAGGCGCTGCTCATCATCGTCATGGGTCTGTGGTTCTTCGGCTGGGCCGGGACGTTGTTCCTGTCCTCGACCCGCGTCATCTTCGCCGCCGCTTTCGACCGCGTGCTGCCGTCATGGGCGGCCAACATCTCGGCCAAGCGCCGCGTGCCCTACGGCTCGCTGGTTCTGATGATCGTGCCTTCGATCGTGATCAGCGCGATCTATGCCTACAAGCCGGACTTCACCAGCGTGTTCCTGGACGCTACGGCCGTGCTTGCCCTGACCTTCCTCGCGACGGTGGTGGCAGCGGTCATCCTGCCGTGGCGGCGCAAGGACCTGTACGACGCCTCTCCGATCGCCCGGTACAAGATCGCCGGCGTGCCTGCAATCTCCGTCGTCGGCGTGATCACCGGCTTGTTCCTGCTCTTCATGCTCTACCAGTGGTCGTTCAACCCGGACAACCTATACGGGACCTCACTGCAGAAGACGCCCAACTCCGTCATCTACTTTGTCGCGACATATGTCGTGGCGGTCGTCATCTACGCGGTCGCCCGAGTCGTCCGGAACCGGCAGGGGATTGACCTGCGCCGCATCCACCACGAGATTCCGGTTGAATAGCGATTCCAGATGCCGCCGGGCTTTTGCCCGGCGGCTCACTTTCTAGCGATGCT
>VBEF01000042.1 GCA_005881275.1 Chloroflexota bacterium | reverse complement strand
CTCATCCGTAAAACCCATCCACCATCGCCAGCACGCTGATGACGTTGAGCCCAACCCCGGCGAGGATGATGGCCGGCGCGAGGAGCCCGCTCGCTCTCGCGGGCAGCAATCGTTGCCACCCTCGGATGAGCAGGACGAGGAGCGGGAACAGGACCATCAGAAACGAGCGTCCCTGGAGGATCAGCTGGCCGCTGGATTGGAACGTGTACGCCTCGAGCAGCTGGATCAGCGCCGCGGGCACGAGGTAACCGAGCATCGCCGCGACCAGCACCGGTCGGAGTGGCGCCGACCTCGCCGCCATCCACACCGCGCCGGCAAGACCCGCCGCAACGGCGAGAGCGATGGCGACGTAAATAAGACTGGGCAGGTCCACCTGGAACCAGCCGAAGTAACCCCAGAAGCTGGTTATCCAGATGATGTAGAGACGTTCGAAGTGGTAGACCGAATACACGCTGAGGTACTGCGAGATTCCGTGGACCCCGGGGGCCGTCGGAATCAGCGCCGAGGTGTTGCCCGCCACTTGCGAGAAGATCCGCCCGATCCCGATGGCGGCGATGATCGGCACCGCAGCGGCAGCGGCGAGGCCTCCCAGACGAGACATTTCGGAGCGCACGGGCATGCGCGGGAGCCCGACGACATAGAGGACGGGCAGCAGCGCCGCCAGAAACAGGCCCTGCGGTTTGGCCAGGTAGGCCAGGCCGATCAATCCGCCCAGCACCACTCCCTCCCGAGCAGAGACGCCCACTCGTAAGGCACGAAAGAATCGCCACCAGAAGGCGGCCGTCACCGCGATCAAAAGCGCGTCGTTGTTGACGATGGCGGTTTGCTGGGAATTCATCGGCTGAACCGTGAACAGCACCGCTGCCGCAAATGCGAGATAGGGCGACTCGGGAAACGCCCACCGGGCGGCGAGGTAGGCGAAGGCCGCGGCAAGCACGCCCAGGACCACGCTCCAGAGCCTGACGGAGTCGAGCCTGGCCTCGACCGCCAGGGGCCGCGTCAAAAGGTAGAAGGGCACGGCGGCGGCGTAGTACACAGGTGAGTAGCCGGCGGCCGCGTTGATCGGGCGGGAGCCAAGACGATCCGCGGGTGACGACGCGCTGCACGGGGCCATCGGTATGCCGAACGGGGGCTCGGCGTGGAACCCGCCGTAGAGGGTCAGGTCGAGATTGCTTTCCGAGCACACGATGTCGGGCGGGTAATAAAGCGCCGCGTTCGCATCGGTGGCGCGTGGCAGCCAGCCGTTTTCGACCAGCTCCTGGACGTAGGCGTAGTGCGACGCCTCATCAGGGCCGTACCAGGGCGGCAGCACGGCCGACCACACAAGGCCTTTGGCCACCGCCAGCCCGAGAACCGCGATCCACATCGCCCGAGAGGAAAGCCGAGCGGGGATCAGGGCGACACTGTGGAGCTTCTCGTAATCCACGCACGTAGGCTGACGGCGGCCCACCGTGCCCAGATGGCAAGCCAGATGCCGCCGTTGACGATGGCCGGCGACTCGGGGGCGTAGTGCTTCTTGTGGAAGATCCACATCGCTCGGTGAAACTCGTACAGCATCTTCTGGGTCGCCTGGCGAGTCGACGTGCCTTTCACGTGGACCGCGACCGCGTCCGGCAGGTAAAAGATCTTCCAGCCGCCTTTGCGGAGGCGGAAGCAGAGGTCGAGGTCTTCGCCGTACATGAAGAACTCGGGATCGAACAGACCGACCTTGTCCAACGCCGCACGCCGGACAAGCAGGCACGCCGCGGTCCCGGCGTCGATCTCGTGCACCGTCTCCGGCGAGATGGCGCCGAGGTTGTAGCGGTTGAAGCGTGAGCTGCGGGGGAAGAGGCGGCTCAGGCCCATGAAACGGTAGAGGGCGGCCAGAGGGGAGGGGAAGGCCCGGCGGGCGGCCAGGTCCGGGCGTCCGTCGGGTCGGACGAGCCGTGGGCCGGCCGCACCTGCCTCCGGGTTCGCGGCCAGAAAGGTGGCCAGGCGGTCGACGCAGTTTTCGTCGACCATGACGTCAGGGTTCAGGAGCAGCACGAACTCGCCGTGCGATTCCTTGAATCCGGCGTTGTTGGCCCTGCCAAAGCCGACGTTCTCAGTGAGCGCGATCACCCTGGCCTGGGGAAATGCTTCCTGGATTGCCTTGGCGGTGCCGTCGCTCGAGGCGTTGTCGATGACGATCGCTTCCGTATCGCTGCCAGTTGTGAGGTAAAGCGCGCGCAGGGTGTCGAGGACGTGACTGCGCACGTTGAAGCTGACGATGAGGGCGGAAACCGAGGTCAAGCCCGCGCTGCAGGCGTCGCGGCGGTGCGGCCCATCGCCCGGGCTGCCCAGGCAGGGAGCTCCGGGCGCCGAGCCAGCCGGACCGCCAGCCTCCGCGCGATGTTGTACCCAGGCGCCTGCAGGAACCACTTGACCTTGGTCCGAGCGCTGTAGTCGCGGTCGCGCAGGATGAAGCGCCAGTCCTGGGCCGTGCCCCTGATCACGAGCGCAACGTGGCGCGGCAGGCTCGTGTCGATGCTGCGCCCGGTGGTCTTCCACAGGCCGAGCATCTCCTCGTACATGCGGTTGAAATAGGCCCGCAGCGGATAGCTGTGAGAGTGCAATACCACCGCCATCGGCGCGTAGGCCTTGATCAGTCCCGCCTTGATCACATCGCGTCCGAGTGCCTGGTCTTCCGCATACGCGACGTCGCGAAAGGGCACAGTTTGCATCGCCGTGCGCCTCACGGCCGAGTTGACGTTGGAGAAGTACGTCAGCGCGTCACGCTCACGTTCGGATGTCAGTCGTGGGTTGTCGACCTGCAGCATCAGGAAGTGGTCAGGCCCGAACGAACGGAAGTGGTTGATCACGTCGCGCTTGACGGTCGGACAGCAGTCCGGGCGGGGCGCCTGTTTCCCGTATGCGCAGGCCACCCTGTCCGATACGTCAAACGGCCGCAGTATCTCGCTGAGCCAGTGCTTGTCGGCGGGAACAGCGTCCTGGGTCAGGAAGGCGACAAAGTCTCCCCTGGCCATCTCCACCGCGAGGTTTCTGGTGCGGCCGTGGCCAAAGCTTGACTTTGGAATCTCATGCAGACGCACCGCTGCGCGCTTGCGCACGGCATCGAGCGTGCCGTCGGTCGAACCCGAATCGATCACGAGCACCTCGAACTCGAAATCGGCCTCCTGCCGCAAACAAGAATCGAGCAGCTCGCCGATCCGTTCGATGCCGTTGTAGGTCGGAATCGCGATTGTGGCCTTCATCTCCGAAGGAGCGCTCAGTGCGCCAGTTGCGGTGGCTGGTCCGGTGTGCGCCACTGGTGATGCATGTACACGACGCCCTCATACGCATCGCTCTGTCCGATGTGAAATGAATAAAGGCGTTCCAGCATCTCGTACACGGTGCCGAGGCGCCCGCCAAACAGCCCGACGGTCAGCCAGTACGTCCCGTGCTGCAGGTCCATGCACTGGTAGTCGAGCAGCAGGACGGTCTCCGCGTCGGTCGGCACCGCGGCATGCGAGATGACCGTATTCGTGCCGAAGCAGTGCAGGCCGTCGTCGCGGTAGATGGCGACGCCGGCGTTCACCGGTTCACGCTGCGGGTTGGCGATCTTCAACCTGATGGTCGCGCTCTGGCCGCGCTGTATCGCGTGCGTTGTTTGACCGTTGCCGTCCAGCATCTCGACAGACACGATCCGCGGGCGGCTGCTGGTCGCGCTTGTCGGTGCAGCTTTGGAGTCGGACAGCAGCCTGTTCGCGTGCTCTTCGTTGAGCCGGCTGTATTCGACCGCGGCGCCCGCCGGGCTGTAGATGCCGCGCGGCCGCCCGTGGTTGAGAATCAGAACTCGATCCGAAAACTCCTGGATCGACCCCATGTCGTGGCTGACGAAGATGATCGTCCTCCCTTCCTTCTTGAAGCGGCGGAAAACGTCGAAGCACTTCTCCTGAAAGCTGGCGTCGCCTACCGCCAGGACTTCATCGACCAGGAGGATGTCGGCATGGGCCTGGATGGCCACCGCGAAGGCCAGTCGCACCAGCATTCCGGATGAGTAGTTCTTGAGCTTCTGGTCCATGAAGTCCGACAGCTCTGAGAACCGCACGATATCGTCGAACCTCTCGGCGACCAGGGATCGCGAGAGACCCAGGATCGCGCCGCTCAAGAACACGTTTTCCCGCGCGGTGAGCTCGGCGTTGAAGCCCACGCCAAGCTCGATGAAGGGGGACAGCAGGCCCGTGACCGAAACCCGGCCGCTCGTCGGCCGGTAGATGCCGGCCATGATCTTGAGCAGCGTGCTCTTGCCGCTGCCGTTCGGCCCGATGACGCTGAAGAACTCCCCGCGCGTGATCTCGATCGAGACGTCTTGCAGGGCTTCGAGGCGTCGGGAGCCGGCGGGCCGGAACCCACGCGCCGCGAGCTGCTTCAGCGACGTCGTCCGCTCCAGCGGCACCCGAAACACCTTGGTGAGGTGCTCGATGGAGATCGCTACATCCGTCTGCACTTAGATCTCTTCAGCGAACTGGGAGGCGGCGGATTCGAAGTACAGATAGCCGACGACCAGTACGACGATGGGGATGGCGTACGGCACTACCACCAGTGGCGAGTGAATGACGTCGAGAGGCGTCAGCGTGGTGGGGCTGATGAGGACCCTCCTCGAGTCCTGGATGATCTGAGCGATCGGGTTGAGCGCGAACAGCGCCTGGTAGCGCGACGGGACGAAGGAAAGCGGATAGATGATCGGGCTGGCGTAGAACAACAGCTGCAGCCCGAGCTCCCAGATGTGCTTGAAGTCGCGAAACTTCACGTACAGCGCCGCGAGCAGGAACGAAGAGCCCAGCGTGAGCGCGTACAGCTCCAGCACCAGGAGCACAAACAATGGTGCGGTCAGCTGCAAACCGACACCTGAAAAGATCACGAACACCGCGACGACGATGAGGTTGAAGGCAAGAGTGATGAGCGAGCTGAGGCTGGTGGCGATGACGATGATCATGCGGGGGAAGTAAACCTTTCGGATCAAGTCGCCTCGCTCGACGATGGACGCCATCGCCCGGACGGTCGCGTCAGAGAAATACGTCCACAGGACGATGCCCAGGAGCAGGTTGACGGCGTAGTTCGGCACGCCGTTCCCAAAGCGGACAAAGCGGGTGAAAACCAGGTACAGCACCCCAAAGATCAGGAGCGGCTTGGCGATGGTCCAGATGTACCCGCCGAGAAAGGAGCCCTGGTACTTGATCTTGTAGTCGGTTATCGCCAGCTCGCGGAGGAGGTTGGCGTAGGACTTCGATGGGCGTCCGGAGGGGGACGCCGGCTTCGAATCCGCCGTGGTTGTAGCCATCAGGCGCCCGCCCCTCGGGGATCGGGCAGCGTGCATCTCACTCTTGTCAAAGGGTAAGGATGATACGCAGGCGGTCCCGCGGTCAGCCGCGCTGGGGTGCGCGGTGGACCCGCGTGATCACGTCCTGGATTCCGTCCCGCAGCTTGACCCGAGGCGCCCAGCCGACCGCCGCCTCGATGCGGGCGATGTCGGCGCAGAAGTCCCCGGTCTCGACGCTGGCCTCGGATTGCGGCCACGGCACGTGCTCCACCCGGCCGCTGCCTGCAACGTCGACGATCAGGGCGGCAAGATCGGCCAGCGAGGTTCCGGTGCCTGAGCCGAGGTTGTAGGTCGCCCCCGCGGCCGCGGGCGACATCGCCACGGCGAGAAGTGCCTCGACGACATCATCGACGTGGATGTAATCCCTGAGCTGCTCGCCACGCCCGAACACCGTGATCGATCGCCCGCGCATCGCCTCGTGGATGAACTGGTTGATCACGCCGTAGCTGCGCTGCTCGGGCCGCTGGTAGGGTCCATATGGATTCGTGATGCGCATGACCACGCTCTTCAAGCCGTGCTGCAGGCCGAAGATCCTCAGATAGTTCTCGGCCACCAGCTTGTGGGCGCCGTAGATCGAGAGTGGAGTTGTGGGCGCCGTCTCGGGCACGGGGACGGGGAGCTTGGGAGCGTAGACCAGCCGCGAGCTCGGAAACACGATCACCGCCTCGGTCGCGCCGAGCCTCATCGCATCGAGGAGCAGCAGGAGGCCGCGACAGTTGACGTCCAGGTCTTCGATCGGAGACTCGTTGCTCGTCGAGGCCCCGGATTTGCCGGCGAGATGGAAGATGTAGTCGCAGCCCTCGACCGCGTCCTGCAGCACCGCCTCATCGCGAATGTCACCCTTGAAGAAACGGACCGCCGGGTGCACGCCTTCGTCGAACTCAGCCTGAGGCGGCCAGGAGCGGGCCATGACGCGAACCTCAGCGCCGAGCTGGGCCAGTCGCGGCACGAGGTTGGAACCCATGAATCCAAATCCACCGGTGACGAGCGCCACCCGGCCGCGATACGCGGCGGCGAGCGGCGCCTCGTGGCTCGACTTCACACTCACAACCGTAGCGAGCGCCTAGTCCGGCGGTTCGGTGCCGAGCACCCTGAGCATGATTCGCTCGAGCTGGGCGCCTGCCGCATCCCAGCTCAGCGGCTCGACGCTCTGTGAGGCGCGAAGAGCCACATCAGGCAGGTTCGGCTGATCCACCACCTGACACAGCGCTTCAGACAGGGCGCGGGGGGTGGGGCGGGTGAAAACGAGGTGGGGGTTGTCGCTGACCAGGCGGTTGTTCGGACCGTCGTTGATGACCGGTATGCATCCGGCCGCCAAAAGCTCGAGGGGAAGCAGCGAGAAGTTCGTGAGCGAGAGCATGAGCGCCGCCGCGCAGCTGTTGTAGAGATCGTTGAGCTTGTCCAGGGGCAGGCTGCCGTGATCGACGAACGGAAAGGGCAGCTGCCAGCCCTTGACCGGCCAGCCTGCCATGTTGATCTCGTATTCAGGCTTGGCGCGATGGAAGCGGTCAAGCGCGAGTACGCCGAGCTCGAACCCGCGCCGCGTGGTAACCGGCCGGGCGTAGAAAAAGACCTTTGAGCGATGCCCGCTGTTGACGTAGTAATAGCGACCGAAGTCGGAGCCGAACTCAAAGTGGTCGCACTGCATCCCGTAGTCGTGCTCCAGCTTCTTCGACAACCATCCTCCCGCGGTGATGCCGTAGAGACCGAATCGGTACGTGTTCTCGGCCAGCACGCTTTCGGAGCCGACCGGATAGAACGACGGCTCGAAGTCCTGCACGAAGTAGAACTTGCCACCCTCGATCTTGGCGTTGCGCACGGGGTAGGCGGTGGTCCATGAGGTGGCGAAGAGCGCGTCACATTCGCCCACCGTCGAGAAGTCGTGCAGCACCGTGGCGCGCATCGGCGCGTAGTGGTCATGCAATACCTGCGCCGTCTGCGGCGGCAATTGCGTCTTGTGCGGGTCGTAGACGTAGACGCGGCACGTATAGCCGTGCTCCTCGAGGTAGCGGACGAAGCGAAATATGTTCAGATGGCCGCCGGAGCCGGGACCGACGGGCGGCACAACCCAGCCGATCACGTTCGGGGTGCCTCGCCGTTTCAGCGGGCGTGGAACGCGCCGGCGCTCCGCCCAATCCGCCTCCTCGACGTCCTCGAGGCTGACCGCGAGGTAGACGCGGCGCCTGCCGGCGTACTCGAGAAGCCGGCCGCGCACCTTCCTGACGAGGGCCGGCAAGCCCTGGCTGCGGAGGATGAACAGGGCCTTGGTGAACTTGGCGATCAAGTGCTGGCTCCCACGATCATTGAGAACGCATTGCCGATGCTCTTGGGCTGCATCGGTCGGAAGTCTATCGAGGACGCCCAGCACGTCCGGCCGGTTAGGCGCCGAAAGTAGAATTGCGCGCGAGTTGACAAAGCCCGTGCGCGCGCTGGGGGTCGCGCTTCTCGTGCTTTGGACTCTGCACACGGTGGTCGTCACGGGGCCGCTCCTGCTCAGCGCGCACTACGCAGACCTGCTCCGCGGCACTCCCCAAGGCGCGTTGCGCGCGCCGCTGGGCGACCCGATCCAGGATGCGACGCCCGCGGTGGTGGCGAGCCTTCCCGCGCACGGAGATGTGCTGGCTCTCGTGCCTGCCTCAGAAGTGGACGGATTCGCCTACTTCTGGTTGACGTACTGGCTCTATCCGCGCCACGTCGAGGTCAGCGGGGACCTCGACGCCGCGTCGACCACGAGCGCCCCCGGCATCGTCTATTTCCAGAGGCCGGACGCGCCGAGCCTGAACACGCCCGCCGGCTACGTTCTGCGCTCGGACACAACCACGGCGGGCGGTGATCACACTTTCGTCTTCGTCAGAGCGGGCGCCTGACGATGACGGTGCTGGGCAGTGGTCTGGGCCTCGCGCTCTACATCCTCCTGAGCTACCTCGTCGGACGGCTGATCGCCACGCTGCTTGGATTCCACGTCGACGCCCTCGTCCGAGCCGGCTGCCCGCTCATCGGCGCCGCGGCGATGGGGATCGAGCTCTGGATCTTCGGCGTGGTTCACGTCCCGTGGTTCGTGCTCTGGCTCGTTCTGCCCTGGCTCGTGGCGGCGGTGGTCACCCGCAGGCGAACGATCGCGGCCGTGAGGGACGAGGTCGCGTCGATCCGGCCCCTGCTCTCAGGGCTGGGCGATCTCGACCCGCTGACGGCGGGTCTGGTGGCCTTCACGGTCGCCACTCTGGGCTTCTACCTCCTCAATCTGCTGGCGCAACCCTTGGTGGGCTGGGATGCGATCGCGATGTGGCTGTTCAAGGCCAAGGTTTTCTTCGACTCGGGCAGCGTCGACCTGGCGAACCTGCCGCCAAGACCGATCAGCGCAACCCGCCATCTCGACTACCCGCCGCTGTTTTCTCTGATGGTCGCCACGGCCTGGGTGTTGCTGAGCCATGTCGATGACATGGTGGGCAAGAGCATCGGGTTCATGTTCTTGATCTCTGGGGTGGCGGCCGTCTCGGCAAGCCTTCTGCCCTTGCTCGGCACGCGGCTGACCGCGATGTTCGCCCTCCTCATGGTCGCGCTGCCCGCCCTGCAGACATCGTTCGTCCTTCCTTATTACATGGGCTATGCGGACTACGCGATCGCGGTGTTCATGTTGCTCAGCCTTGCCCATCTCTACAGGTCTGTCCGCCTCGGCCGAGACCTTGACTCCGGCCTCGCGTTTCTGTTTGCGGCTCTCGCCGCGCTGACCAAGAATGAGGGCCTCCCATTTCTCCTCGTCATTGCGGTGGTCTTCGTTTTCGGTGCGGCGTGGGGGAGGGTGAAGGAGCGGGAAACGCCGAGCCTTCTCCTCGTCTCTGTGGCGGCGGCCGGCCTCCTGCCGGTCGTCGCGTGGCAGGTCTACACGCGCGTGCACGGCTTCAACAGCGACGTGCTCAGCCTGCCGCATCCGGCGTGGACGATCGGCCTGCTGACATCCAGAGCCCGGACCATCGCGAGCTTCTTCTTTCACCTGATGAATCGCAACGACGACTACCCATGGTTGGCAGCGGGCTGGATAGTGGCGACCGTTCTGACGGTCATCTCGAGATACAGGCGGCTCACGCTGGTGTGGGCGGCCTTGACCGCGCAGGGGCTCACCTACGGAATCGCGCTGCTGACCACACCCAATGAGGTGACCTTCGAACTGAACACTGCAGCCGACCGCCTGGTCCTGCAGCTGGTGCCGTCATTGCTCCTTCTGCTGGGGCTTGCCTTGCGCGAGCTGCCGCACAGCCGGACTGCGGAACGCGGCGTCGCGCTCGAGCAGGCCGCCTAGCCCGGCGCCGTTCGCGTCTCGCCGAAGCGCAGGCGGCGAGCGATCTTGTGGCGGTAGGGGTAGGGCTGCATCCAGGCCGCGATCGCCGCGGGGGTGACCTTCCGTCTCGCCTTGATGAAGCGCCTCCGGTCGAGGCTCGCCGGCAGGTGGCGGAAGAAGTCCACGATGCCCAGCAGCGATGCCGGCGACTCGAGGCCGAACTGAGTGGCCGCCAGCAGCGTGAACGCGGCCACGCCGGGCAGGCGCGCAAGGCCCTCGGGCCACAGGTCGTTGTCGGCCACCAGGAGGAGGCGGTTCTTGAGGATGTGGCGGAGGATCAGCGCGGACCGGCGCGCCTTGGTGGCGCTGCGGTGGTGCCACGCGACCGCCGGCTCGTACCACGCCTTCCAGCCCAGCCAGCGCGCCCGCCAGTCCAGGTCGACGTCCTCGATGTAGGCGAAGAAGCGCTCGTCGAATGGCCTCGCGGGCCCCTGGCAGAGCTGTGCGAGCATCGACACCCGGTACAGGGCGGCCGCGGCAGTGACGCCAAAGATCTCCTCGGGTCGCTCCCACTGGCCCGTATCGGGGAAGCCCTCGCCGCGGTTGCCCGCCCAGCCGTTCCGGAAAAGGACGTGGCCGGTGCTGTCGACGATCACGTCCGACCCGGCGATCCTTGGCCGGAGCAGCTTGCCTGTCACCGAGCCAATCCGCGGATCCCGGTTGCCCGCCGCGACCAGACGGGCGATGTAGTCGCGCTCGAGCTCGACGTCCAGGTTGGCCAGCAGAAGCCACGTCCCGGTGGCGGCGGCCACGGCCTGGTTGGCGGCTCGCGCGAATCCGAGGTTTTGCTGATTGGTGATCACCTGCGCGGCCGGATGCTCGGCGCGAAGCCGCTCGAGCGAGCCGTCTGTGGAGGCGTTGTCGATGATGATCAGCTCCACCGGCGGCAGCGTCTGGTCGAGCAATGTGCGGGCGCATTTCAGGACCAGCTCCCCGCCGTTCCAGTTCAGGATGGCGGCGCTGACGCGCTCAGCCATTCGCGGCCTGCCTCGATTGCGAGCCCGCCCAGGCCAGGGCCAGGAAGGTCCAGAACTCGAGGGCGAGATCGTTCTTGAAGTAGGGGACGTCGACCATCCCGTGGACGATGATCGCCACCATCGCGAGCCCGATGCCGAGCTGCAGCGGTCTCCAGTCCAGGGCTCCGGCCAGCCAACCCCGCCAGCTGGTCCGGAATGCCTGGGCCAGCAGCCACAGGAATGCGATCAGGCCGAGGAGCCCCGTCTCGGTCCAGAAGTTGAGGAACAGGTTGTGCGGGTAGATGAGGTTTTCCTCGTACACGCCACCCCGATAAGGCTGGATGCTCCTGGCGAACCCGAACAGGCCGGTGCCGAAGATGGGATGGTCTCGCAGCATCTGCAGCGTGACCTGCCAGAGGTGCTCGCGGGAGATGATCGTGTTATTCGGATCCGACGGATCGAACTCGTGCGAGAGCCGCGCCGACATCCCGGGGATCAGGGTCGCCGCGATTCCGAGCACGATCACGGCGGGGATCAGGATCCAGCGGCGCCGGTTGATCACCGCCATGATCAAGGCGATGAGCGCCAGCGCGAGCAAGCCCCCCCGCGAAAGGCTCAAGAAAGTCGACGCGACGAAGATCGCGACGAAGCCCGCGCTGATCAACCTCACCCAACGTTCGCGCTCGTAGACCACAAAGCTGGCGCCGATTCCGATGAGTGGCACGAGATACAGCGCTGTCGCATTGGACGTGTTGTAAATCACGACGGGTGGCGGCAAGGCGAGGTTGAGGGTGTGATGCCGGATCGCGTCGAGAACCACGAACCCGTTCGCCAGGCCCGCGACCACCCCGCCGGCGGCCAGCCCGAGCAGGACCATGCGGGCGCGCTGGATCGAGCCCAGAACGTTGCCGAGCACGAAGAAGAAGGCGATGGGCTCGATCAGGTACGCGCGATAAAGGCCCAGGGCCTTGGTGTGGTCTGGTGAGACGGCGACGCTCACCGCCCCGGCCACCAGGAACAGCGCGGCTGGAATCGTGAAGGGCGACCGCCAACGTAAGGCGCGGCGGCCGCGAAGCGACTCGAACGCGAAGGCGATGACGGTGAGCAGGACCGCCGCCTCGAGAACAGTCGAGGGCAGCGGCCCGATACGCCATCGGACGACGTAGGCCGGTGCGAGCGCGCACGTGACGGCCGCCAGCACGGTCGTGATCGCAAATGGTTGTTTGGTCAGCAGCGTGCCAGCCTCAGTAAGCGTTCTTGTGCGTGAAGATGGCCACGAGCGTGATGAGGATGATCTTCAGGTCAAAAGCCAGGGACCAATTCTCGATGTAGTAGAGGTCGTAGATCAGCCTCTCCTCGACCGAGGTCTGGCCGCGGAGGTCGTTGACCTGCGCCCACCCGGTCAGCCCAGGCCGGACGAGATGGCGGTCTTCATATCGCGGCACGCGCGCTTTGAACTCCGAGACGAACTGCGGCCGTTCGGGTCGCGGGCCCACAAGGCTCATCTCTCCGACCAGGACATTCCAGAGCTGAGGCAGCTCGTCGAGGCTGAACCGGCGGAGGAACTTGCCGATCCGCGTGCGCCGCGGGTCTCCGGCGGCCGCCCAGACCGGGCCGGTCCCCGCTTCAGCGTTGGCGGTCATGGTTCGGAACTTGTGCATGACCATCGGCTTCTCATCGAGGCCCGCTCGTTCCTGATGGATCAACACCGGGCCGCGCGAGCTGAGCTTCACGAGCAGGGCGATCAGCGCCAGGATCGGAGAGATCGCGATCATGCCGAGCAAAGAGACGATGACGTCGAGGGCGCGCTTCGACGTTGCCTTCGCAGCGTCAACGTCGAGCCCATGTCGGAACTGGAGGAGCGGTATGCCGTCGAGCTGGTCGGCGCTCACCCGGCTGGTCATGATCTCGAGCATGCTCGGCACGATGCGAAAGTCGACGCCGCAATCGCGGCACGAGTCGACCAGCTCGAGGATCTCGTCCTGGGACAGCTCGGGCTCGGCGACGAAAACCAGGTTGACCTTTTCTTTGTCGACGATCTGGCGCAGCGCGGCGCGGTTGCCGAGGACCCCCGCCCCGCCGACGGCCTCACCCTCCTTGAGACCGTTGCTCACCAGCCCGACGACCTGGTAGCCGTAGTCGGGGAACATCCGGATGCGCTGCAGGACGAGGTCGGCCGCGACTCCTGACCCGACGACCACGACCCGGTCGACGCCCTCGCCACGTTCCCACCGGCGTGTGCGCATGACGCGGAGCACGTAGCGACCAACCAGGACCAGGACGGTGGCCAGGACGGCCCAGTAGACGAAGGTCAGGCGTGAGTAAGTGAATGCTCCGTCCTTGTACAGGCCGATCAGGGCGAAGACGACCACTGTGGTCACGGCCATCGCTCGGAGGACCGAGAAGATCTCGTCGATGAACTGCGTGCCGCGTCTGACGCGATACACGTCCATGAAGAGGAAGACGGCGACCACAAGGATCGCCACCACAGGGGCCGCGGCCGCGTACCGATTGGGGGCCGGGATCTCGCCGCCGGGGATGTGGATGGGGTCGAGGTGGAAGCGGAACGAGTACGCAATCCACAGGGCGATGACGCATGCGACCGCGTCGCTGGCCACGACGGGGACGACGGCTCGCCAGTCGCTCCTCACGCCTGGTGCGACCCGGTGGCGATTCCCGCTGCTCACAGGCTGCATCGTAGTTCTGGGACCGTTGGACGGAGCGCGGGGGGCACGCCCCGGCGATGCAGCATCATAGTCGTCCGACCGTTCGACGGTGCCTAGAGCTCTGAGCCTCGCTTCGCGCTGTCGATCAATGGATGCCAATGCGCGAGCTCCTCGTGTCGCTCGCTGTGATACCGGTCGTCAACGCCCGGGCCGAAGAGCTGACCGTCCGACATCAGGCGCAGGCGAGCCAGAGTGGACAGCGCTTGCACCCCGTCGATCCAGGTGAGCTTCTTGCCCTCCGCCCGGCCCCGCGCGTAGTAGTGGATGGGCACCTCATGGATTCGGTAGCCCAGGCGCAGGATGCGCGCCGTGATGTCCGGCTCGATGTCAAAGCGCCTCCCGCTCAGGTTCAGCCGGCGCCAAAGGTCCGATCGCAGCACCTTGTAGCCCGTTTCCATATCGGAGATGTAGCAGTCGAAAAGGATGTTGGTCGCAAAGGTGACAGCCTTGTTGCCCAGCACGAACCAGAAGCTGAAGGCGGTCTGGCCGGCAAAACCGCGCACGCCGTAGACGGCATCGGCGCGACCTTCGTACAGCGGCTCGAGCAGCGCGGGGTAGTCGCGCGGGTCGTACTCCAGGTCCGCGTCCTGGACGAGCGCGTACGGCATGCGCAGCTCGCTGATGGCGCGGCGCAGCGCGGCCCCCTTGCCCTGGTTGTGCGGCTGCTTGAAGGGTCGGACACGCGAGTCCTCCCGGGCGAGCTTGCTCAGGATCTCCCACGTGCGGTCCGTCGAGCCGTCATCGACCGCGATCACCTCGCCGACCTCACGCCTTTCGAGGACGTGACCAAGGATGATCTCGATCGTGCGCTCTTCATTGAAGGCGGGCATCATCACCGCCAGCAGCGCCTTCGCCATATCGCAAGACACTCTAACTCCGAGGTCGTTGGCAGGCCAAGCGGTCGAGATGGCTCGTAACCCGACCCCGTACATTGATGCGGACACGTTCCCGAGTTGAAGGAGACAGACATGTCAACGCTTGCGTTTGATCCCGAAGAGACCACGCACTGGGAGAAGGTCCGCCCGCGCAAGGTGAGCGATGCCCAGTGGAAGAAGTTCGAGGGCTACGCCTCAGAGATCTTCGAGGCCTTCGGCATGGACCTCGACACGCCTGGCACTCGCGCGACCCCGAGTCGCTACCTGCGCGCCCTGTTCGAGTCGACTGCCGGATACGAAGGCGACCCGAAGCTCCTCACCGCCTTTCCGCACGAAGAGATCATCGGCATCTCGAAGCTGTCTCGACTGGTCCGCGTTTTCGCGCGGCGCTTCACAGTGCAGGAACGCGTTGGCGTAGAGATCGCAGACGAGCTGGTGCGGGTGCTCAAGCCGCACGGCGTGGCAGTTCACCTCAACGCGACGCACCTGTGCACGCAGATGCGCGGCGTCCGTGAGGGTCACTCGAGGACATGGACCTCGTTCTGGCGCGGCAACTACGAGAGCAATCCCCAGCTGCGCACCGAATTCCTTCAGTCGGTCAATCCCCGCATCGAACACTGATCGAACCTTTCGACGTCCTCTTCGAGGACGACGTGCCCCGTCACCAGATGCGGCCAGAGCTCGAGCGCATCTACGGCCGCCTCGGCTTCGCGGACAGCGTCATCTACTCGAACTTCGTGTCGTCTGTCGACGGCGTCGTGAGCCTGGGTTCGAAACCGTCGGCGGGTTCTGTGATCAGCGGCCGCAACCCGGCCGACCGTTTCTTGATGGGCCTGCTCCGTGCGTTTGCCGACGCGGTCCTGCTCGGCGCCGGAACGCTGCGTGCGACACCCGGACACATGTGGACGCCCGAGCACATCTATCCCGACCTGAGCTCGGTCTTCGCCGACCTTCGCACCGACCTTGGTCGCAAGCCGCGACCCCGGTTGGTCCTGCTGACGAGGTCCGGCGACATCGCGGTATCGCATGCGGCGGTCATCGGGGGAGCGACCATCGTCACCAGCGCCGCGGGCGGGCGCGAGCTGAAACACCGTCTGCCGGACTCGTGCGACGTGATCGAGATAGGGGAGAGTGGACCGATCGATCTCAGCCGGGCCGTGGCTGAGCTCCGCGAGCGTGGCTACGCGGTGATCCTGACCGAGGGCGGGCCCCATGTGATGGGCGAGCTGATCGAGCAGGGCATGCTCGACGAGGCCTTCGTCACGATCTCGCCGGTGGTCGCGGGCCGGGACGGCGATCCGCGTCTCGGCATGGTCGCAGGCGCGGAGCTCTTACCGGCTCGCGGCGCATGGAACCGCCTGCTCAGCGTGCGCAAGCACGGCGATTTCCTGTTTCTCCGCTACGGGATGAAGAACTCCTAGCAGCTGTCAGCGCCGACCAGCAGCGGCGCGGAATACGCCACCGCGGGCTTCTGGGCCGCCGCGACCATCGCGCCAGATTTCGCTCCGCCGGGGATGTTCACGGTCAGGTGATCGGTGGGAATCGCGACGATGTAGCCGGTGGCGGGCGTCGTCGTGGCGGTTCCCGGCAGGTCGATCGTCTGTCCGCTGCAGCGGTCGAAAAACTTCATCGTGTAAGCGACCGGGACTGATTTCTGCACCGCGGAGAAATAGATCGCGACCTCCACCTTGCAGGACGTCAGCTCGCACGCCGGGCCGGTCTCCGGGGATCCGCCCGGAATGTTGCATGGCGACGCGGTCGTGCAGATCTGCACCTTCGTGATCCCGTCCGCGCTGGCAGGCCCATAGGTCGGGACGGCGAGAAGGCCCTTCGTTGTCGGAGACGCGCTCGGCGACGACCTGCTGGGTGAAGTCGACGCGTTGGCTGACGGCGTTGTGCGCACGCCGCCTGTGACGGAACCGCCACCTCGATTGGCGAGCACGATCACGCCCAGGCCCCCGAGCAGCAGGACGATCACCACCGCCACGGCGGCCGGCACGAGCCAGGGCGGGCGTTCGAACGAAGGGCCTCCCCGCGACGGCGGGCGGGCCACGGACGGCTTGCGCGCCGGCGCGCTGATCGGGGCCCGGGGGACGGGCGGCGCGGTTGGTGGCGTTTGGACGACGGCCACGCCTCCACCGAGAGGCTCGGCGGGGACGGTCTCGCCCGGCTTCCAGGCCGGCGCCTCGAGGGGGGTCCAGGCCTGCTGCGCGGGAGCAGCGGCGGGAGCCTCGACGGGGGGCGCCTCGACGGGGGGCGGCGGGGCGGGCGGCGAGGTGGCGAATGGGGGAGCGGGAGCGGGTGCAGGCGTCGGAAAGGGCTCGAAGCTCGGCGCGGGTCGGGGTGGCTCAGGCGCGGGCGCCGGAGGCTCAGGGGCCGAAGCATTGGTCGTGGCGGGCGAATCGAAGGGCGAGGAGGGGCGTGCCGGGGCCTCCGACCAGGTGGGGACAGGCGGTGGGCTGGGCCGGGGCTCGGCGGCCGGCGGCGCCGACGCGGCCGGGGCCGTGGGCGCCGTGGGAGTCGGAGCCGGCGGGAACGTGACCGCGGGCATCGACGGATAGGTCTGCAGCGGGCGGTCCGGCGCGTCGTAGGACGCGGGGGCGCGCGCCGGAGTCTCGTCTCGGCGCTGGGGGGCGATGTACGCGGCCGGCGCTGCTGCAGGCGAGGGCGCAGCCGGCTGCGCCGGCGGTGTCGGCGCGGTCGTCGGGGTCGCCGGCGGCGCGACCGTGCCCGCGGGCAGGAACGGCGTGATGGGGGGGACCTCGCGGCCGCCGGCTCTCGTCGCGAGCTCGGACTGAGCCGACATCTCGCGATCCGGAGAAAGGAGCGCAGCAGCCATCTCTCTCAAGGCGCCCTGCGCGCGATCGGCGGACGGGCCCATCGCGCCGCTCGCCATGGATCGCATCGTGACCACCAGGCCGGGGGAGATGTTCGCCGGGGCAGGTGCCCCCGCGGGGTCCACCCCGAAGGCGGCGCAGACAGCCATGCCGCAGGAGCGGACGTCAGCGCGGAGGTCGCTCTGCGACGGAGCGGCTCGCACCGCCGCCGCCGGGTGGCCGGCAAGCCGGACCTCGCCATTGTTGGTGACTCGGACCGCGGTCGCCCCGAAGCCCCCCATCGCGATGCCCGCCTCGTGCAGGGCGGCCACGCCCGAGAGCACGGCGGCTCCAAGAGCGGCTGCCGCGGGTGGGGTCAGCGGTCCGCGGGCGAGGATCGAGCTGAGCGGCGTGCCCTCGTTCGGTTCCACCGCGACCCAGACACCGTTCTGGTCGGTGCCCCACGCGAGCACGGGCGAGAGGGCAGGATGGCGGTGCTCAAACAGGCGCTGAAGCCGCGGTACGGCGGCAGTCGCCTCGGCGGGCGGAACCGGGATCTCGTGCACCACGGCGGGCTTGCCGTTTCGCAGAACGGCCTTCCAGCCCTGGCCTGTACCAGGTCCGATGAGTTCAATCAGCTTGGGCTTCGATTCGGATTCGGGCATTTAACGGTGCATGGTACCCTTGCGGCACGTGGCATACGTCATCGTCCAGCCCTGCATAGACGTCAAAGACGCCTCATGCGTGGAGGTCTGCCCGGTCGACTGCATCCACTCAGACGACGCGGCGAACATGTATTTCATCGACCCTGACGAGTGCATCGACTGCGGCGCATGCGTCGACCCGTGTCCGGTCGATGCCATCTTTCCTGAGGACGAAGTGCCAGAGCAGTGGCGCAACTTCATCCAGATCAACGCCGACTACTTCAAAAACCGGTAGAGGCGCCCTCACTGCCAGTCCAACGGATTGAGTAGGCACGCAGTAACGCTGATCCCGGGGGACGGCGTTGGTCCTGAGATCTGCCAGGCGTCAGCGCGCGTGCTCGAAGCCACTGGTGTCGAGTTCGACTGGGACATCCAGCAGGCGGGTGAGGCCGCCATCGCCGAGTTTGGGACCCCGCTGCCCGACCCCGTCCTGGAATCGATTCGGAGGAACAAGGTGGCGCTCAAAGGCCCCATCACCACGCCCGTGGGCAGCGGATTTCGCAGCGTCAATGTCGCGCTTCGCCAGGCTCTTGACCTCTACGCGCTCGTCCGGCCGGTCAAGGCCTACAAAGGCGCGCGAAACCTGCGCGACGACCTCGACTTCATCATCGTCCGCGAGAACACCGAGGACATCTACGCCGGGATCGAGTTCGAGAAGGGCACGCCGGACGCGCAGCACCTCATCGATGAGATTTCAGGTCTGCTCAAGAAAAAGATCCGCCCCGACAGCGGCCTTTCGATCAAGCCGATCTCTGTCAGCGGATCGGAGCGAATCGTGCAGTTCGCCTTCGACTACGCGCGCAAGAACGGCCGGCGCAAGGTGACCGCCGTGCACAAGGCGAACATCATGAAGTTCACCGACGGCCTGTTCCTCTCCGTCGCGCGACAGGTCGCCTCGCGCAACAGCGACATCGAGTTCGAGGACCGCATCGTCGACAACATGTGCATGCAGCTCGTCCTGCGGCCCAAGGAGTACGACGTGCTGTGCTGTCCGAACCTCTACGGCGACATCATCTCGGACCTCGGTGCGGGCATGATCGGAGGCCTTGGGCTGGCTCCGGGCGCCAACATCGGCACCAACGGAGCGGTGTTCGAGGCCACGCACGGCAGCGCGCCGAAGTACGCGGGTCAGAACAGGGTCAACCCGATGGCGGTGATGCTGTCGGGAGTCTTGATGCTGCGCTACCTCGAGGAGGTGGCCGCGGCCGACGCGCTGGAGAAGGCGATCGCCAACGTGATCGCGCTGGGTGAAAACGTGACCTATGACCTCAAGGAGAAGCGCGACGACCCCACCGCCGTGGGAACGAGCCAGGTCGCCGATGCGGTGATCGCCCAGCTGAAAGCTGCGGTGTGACAGGAGCCTCCGAGGAGCTCCTTCGCCTGCGCAGGCTCTGGGACCAGCACATTCACTCGGCGGCACCCTTGGAAGGCTCTGACACGCGGGAGCAGGAGGTGGCGCTGTACGCGTCCTGGATCGGCAGCGTGGTCGAGGTTGCCCTCCGCCAGGGGTCGCTCGACCGCAACCTGTCCACGATGCTCGAGACCCGGCGCGTGGAGGGCAACGAGCGCGTGTTTCGAGCCGCGGGCGAGCTGGGCGAACCGGTCCGGTCTTATGTCGCGCGGCTGATCGCCATCGAGGATCTGCTGGCACAATTGCCCGTCAGGTGAGACCTGCGGTCGTGGTTGCCCTGTTCGCCCTGGTTGCCTGCAACAATCCCTCGGCGCCCATAACCGCCGGCCACAACGCCTCCAGCTCGCGCGTCCTCGTGGCCGCGCCCGACTTCTTCGACCAGCCATCGTTTTCCGACCGCACCGGTCGCCTTCCCGTCCTGAGCCTGCAGAGCCTGTTCCATCCCACTTACGTCGTGCCCAGCGACCCGAGCCGGATCCGCACGCTCCTCGTCACGGGCGATGTGATCCCGGCGCGGGGCGTGAACTACTTCGCGACCAGCCGCCACGACTTCCTGTGGCCGTTCCGGCCGACCGCCGATTACACGAAGAACGCCGACATCACATACATCAATCTCGAGACGCCGTTGTTCGCAGGATGTCCGGTCGTGGCGACCGCGACGTTCACGTTTTGCGGCGACGCGCGGTTCATCAACGGGCTCACGATGATGGGCGCCAAGGTCGCCAACCTCGCGAACAACCATCTCTCCAACTACGGGGCGGAGGGCATCACCGCCACCGACAAGCTGTTGAACGACCACGGCATCAAGACATCGGGACTCGGACCGATCGCGGTTCTCGACGTGCGCGGGATCAAGTTCGGATTCATCGGTTTCAACGGAGTTGGCCGGGCTATCGACAAGGAAGCCGTGCGCCAGAGCATCGCGCGGGCCCGTGAGCAGGCCGACATCGTGGTCGTCCAGTTTCACTGGGGCAAGGAGTACGAGCGCCAGCCGATGGCCGACCCGCACGTGCCGACGCCGGACGACCCGGTCGGCATGGGTCACGCCGCGATCGACTGGGGCGCCGACATCGTGATCGGCAACCACCCGCACTGGTATCAGGGGATCGAGGTCTATCACGGGAAGCTGATCACCTACGCACACGGCAACTTCGTGTTCGACCAGATGTGGTCGGAGGAAACGCGCGAAGGGGTGATTGGAACCTACACGTTCTACGGCACGCAGCTCGTCTCGGCGAAGTGGAAGGCGTACCGCATCTACGACTACGGCCAGCCGGTCTTCATGAACCAGAAGGACGCGGCGACCGCGCTCCAAACCATGGAGGCGGCCAGCGACCAGCTCGCGATAGGGCTGCATGAGCCAACCACGTCGCCTGTGCCCGCGATGCCGCCAGCGCCTGTTTACGCGCCAGAGCACGCACCCGCTTAGTTAGCGGCCCAGACCGCTAGAATTTCCGCGACAACTCAACAGGGGGTTCCTACCGTCGCAGCCTACGTCCCGGAATCGGGGACCTCGCGGTCCCGCGCCAGGCGTCGTCGCAGGCGCGAGCGCCTGACGTTTTTCGTCTCCCTCGCGGTCATCGCCGCCGCGGTCGCGACGACTGTCTTTGTCGCGCGCACGCGCACGATGCCGTTCGTCTTCAACCTGAAGAGCGCCTCCGCGCCCACCGCCAGGTCGTTCGATCACTTCGATTTCTCGACCTACTGGCTGGCCACGCACGGCCAACCCAACATCGCAATCCACGGACAGGCCGCGTACCTCGTCGACCTCGACGCTCGCCAGGTGCTGTGGGAGCGCGACGCGGAGTCATCACGCGCGCCCGCGAGCCTGACGAAGCTCATGACGGCCATGGTCGCCGCGGACGACGCGGGTTCGCTCGATCGCACGGTGGAAGTCGCCAAGGAGGCGACGCAGATCGTCCCGAGCGTCATGGGCCTGACCCCGGGCGAGCGCGTCACAGTCCGCGACCTGCTGTACGGGCTGTTTCTTGACTCCGGCAACGACGCGGCCGAGGCGCTCGCGACCGGCCTGGTGCCGCGCGACCGCTTCATCCGGCAGATGAACCAGAAGGCGAAGAGCATCGGCCTGACGGCCAGCCATTTCGTCACGCCGAGCGGACTGGATGCGCCCGGACACGCGATGTCCGCCCACGACCTCGCCCATACGGCTGCCTACCTCGACACCTACTATCCCGACCTGGCTGCCATCGCCGGCACCAGGGACGTTGCGATTCCCGCCACGCCGACGCACAAGGCGTTCAACCCGCACAACCTGAACCGGCTGCTGTGGACTTACCCGGGAGCGACCGGCTTGAAGACGGGGCTCACCGATAGCGCCGGCGGCTGCATGCTGGCGACCGCGACGCGTGGAGACAGGCACCTCATCGCGGTGGTGCTCAACGCAACGCTGCACTCGACCGACGACGCCACGGCGCTCCTGAACTATGGGTTCAGCGTGAACCCATCGCGCGGCTTCGGGCCGCTCGCGGCCTAGCCGAACTTCACCTAGCTAGACTCTCGATTCGTGGTTCGGCTGACGGGGCTCAGCGCCCTCGAGGTGCTCGACTCGCGCGGCAACCCGACCGTTGCCGTCACCGCGCACACCGACAAAGGCAGCGGCCGGGCCATAGTGCCGTCGGGCGCCTCCACCGGCGTCCACGAGGCGGTGGAGCTGCGGGACGGTGATCCGAAGCGCTACGGCGGCAAGGGCGTGACCAGGGCCGTGGCCTACGTCGAACGCGAGATCGCGAATCGTCTGAAGGGTTTCGACGCGGGTGACCAGAAGGGCATCGACCAGGCGCTGATCGAGCTCGACGGCACGCCGAACAAGTCGAGGCTCGGTGCCAATGCGATCCTTGGCGTCTCGCTTGCGGTCGCGCATGCTGCCGCAGCCGCGAACGGCATGCCTCTGTACCGCCACCTCGGCGGCGAGAAGGCATCGCTGCTTCCGCTGCCGATGGCCAACATCCTCAACGGCGGCGCGCACGCCGACACGTCAGTCGACCTGCAGGAGTTCATGGTGTGCGCGGTCGGCTCACCAACATTTGGCGAAGCAATCCGAGCGACAGCAGAGGTCTATCAAGCGCTCAAAGGCGTGCTCAAAACACAGGGCCTGGCCACCGGGGTGGGGGACGAGGGCGGCTTTGCGCCGCAGCTCCGCTCGAACGAGGATGCGCTGCGCCTCATCGTCGACGCGATCAAGAAGGCGGGCTACGCGCCGGGCAAAGACATCGCCATCGCGCTCGACCCGGCTTCCAGCGAGTTCTACAAGGGCGGCAGCTACGTCCTGAAAGGCGAAGGGCGAACTCTCGACGCGGCCGCGCTCGTCAAGCTCTACTCGGACTGGCAGGCGCGCTACCCCATCGTCTCGATCGAAGACGGAATGGCCGAAGACGACTGGGAGGGCTGGAAGCAGCTCACCGATGCCATCGGGAGCAAGGTGCAGCTTGTCGGCGACGACCTCTTCGTCACCAACGTGTCGCGTCTGAAGCAGGGCATCGACCGCGGCGTCGCCAACTCGATCCTGATCAAGGTCAACCAGATCGGCACGCTGACCGAGACGCTCGAGGCGATCGACATGGCGCGCGCCGCGGGTTACAGCGCGGTGATCTCACACCGCTCAGGGGAAACCGAGGACACAACCATCGCCGACCTGGTTGTGGCGACGGGCGCGGGCATGATCAAGACCGGCGCGCCGGCTCGATCTGAGCGCGTGGCCAAGTACAACCGACTGCTGCAAATTGAGGCCGAGCTCGGCGAGGCGGCGGTTTACGCGGGCCGATCACGCCTCAAGTGATTCCTGGATTAAAGCCGGCCTCGCGCGCAGTCCACGCCGGCCGAGACCTGGAAGCCCGCAGTCCCCTCGCGCCCGACCTGAGCACCGCGGCGGTCCACGTCTTCACCGACCTCGAGGACTACGACGCCGTCGTGCGTGGCGAGCGACCAGGTCATTACTACGGCCGCAACTCGAACCAGAACCGCGAGATGCTGGAGCGGGCCGTCGCCGAGCTCGAAGGAGCGGACGCAGGGGTCGCAACAGCCTCCGGCATGGCCGCCCTGTACGGAGCGATCCTTGCCCTGGCGCCGAAGCCGGCGACGATCGTCGCGACGCGAGAGCTGTACGGGGGAACCGCGGCCATGCTGCGCCAGGACCTCGAGCCGGCCGGATACGAGATCAGCTTCATCGACCTGACCGAGCTCGACGCGGTCCACCGGGCCATGCAGACGGCGGGTCTCGTCATCGCGGAGACCATCACCAACCCGCTGTGCGGGGTGCCTGACATCGAAGCCATCGCGTCGATGGCTCGAGAGCGCGGCGTTCCGTTTCTGGTCGACAACACCTTCGCGACGCCGCTCCTGTGTCGCCCGCTCGACCTGGGCGCGAGCCTGGTGATGCACAGCGCGACGAAATACCTCGGCGGCCATTCGGATCTCGTCGCGGGGGTGATCGCCGGCGATGCCACGACGATGGGTGTGGCCCGGGCTCGCTCGGCCCGGACCGGCACACCGCTCGGCCCATTCGAAGCGTGGCTCGCGCTGCGCGGCCTGCGCACGCTCGACGTCCGCGTGCGGCGGCACAGCGAGAACTCGCTGGCGCTGGCGCGCGCGATGCAGTCGATGCCCGGCGTGGCGCGTGTCCACCACCCGCTCCTGGAGGGCTCGCCTTCTTTCCGCGTCGCTCAGCGGCTGCTGCCCCGTGGCGGCGGCGGCATGATGGCCTTCGACCTTGCAGGCGGGCGGAGTGCCGTGCAGCGCATGATCGAGCGCTTCAGGCTGGCCAGGTTTGCAGCGAGCCTTGGCGGTGTCGAGACGACGATCTCGTATCCCGAGCTCACCTCACACCGCTCCATGAGCGCCGAACAACGAGCCGAGCTGGGCGTCGGTGCGGGCACGGTCCGCGTCTCGGTGGGGATCGAGGATCCCGACGACGTCATCGCGGACTTCGCTCACGCCCTATCGGCTTAGCGCATTGGCCGCCTATACCGTTCTGCAGCTGTTCGAGGTCGCTGTGGCGACGATCATCCTGCTCCTCGGCGTGCTGTCGAATTCACCGCCGGTTGCGCTGCTCGGTGGCGGCTTTCTCATCGGCAAGGCGATCCTGAACATCCTCTGGCCCGAAGGCGGCTCGGTGTACCGACGGTCTCTGATCGGTTACTCCGTCGCCTTTGTCATCGTCCTGGGAGGCCTGATCGTCAAACACTTCACGGGCTGACGCTTTCTACCATTTGTCTAAATGCGTACGGCTGGAGTAATGGGAATCACGCAGCTCGTCGGCAACACGCCGCTCCTGCGGGTGCGCGTTTTCGAGCGCGAGTTCCCGAATGTCGAGGTTTACGCCAAGGCCGAATGGTTCAACCCCGGTGGTTCCGTGAAGGACCGCGCTGCGCTGTCGATGATCGAAGACGGCGAGCGGCGCGGCGCGCTGACGCGGAACCGCACCGTCATCGACTCGACCTCAGGCAACACAGGCATCGCGTACGCGCTCATCGGCGCCGCGAAGGGCTACCGGGTGAAGCTTGTGATGCCTGGCAACGTCAGCACGGAGCGCAAGGCGCTGGTCAGGGCGTACGGCGCTGAGATCGTCTACAGCGACGCGGGTGAGGGATCCGACGGCGCGATCCGCATGGTGCGAGAGCTTGTCGAACGCGATCCGGACAGCTACTTCTATCCAGACCAGTATTCCAATCCCGCCAACCCTCTGGCGCACTACGAGGGAACCGCGGTCGAGATCCTGGAGCAGACCGCGGGCCGGATCACGCATTTCGTCGCGGGTCTCGGCACGACCGGCACGTTCGTCGGCACGTCGCGCCGCTTGAAGGAGCACGACGCTTCGATCCAGACGATCGCCGTCGAGCCCGACGATTCGTTTCACGGCCTCGAAGGCCTGAAGCATCTGCCGACCGCCATCGTGCCGCGGGTCTGGGATCCGTCGCTGGCCGATGAGGTGTGGGGATGCCCGACAGAGCCCGCGTACGACCTCGCCCGCCAGGTGGCGCGGACTGAGGGCTTGCTGGTCGGGCACTCGAGCGGAGCGGCGCTGTGGGCGGTCCGCAGGCTGGCGGGCACGATTCGCGAAGGCGTCGTCGTCACGGTGTTTCCAGACTCGGGCGACCGCTATCTGTCGACCGGTTTGTACGGCCGAAAAACATGAAGATCCGGCGGACAGCCATCGAGTCGATTCGTGCGCACGGAGCCGAGGGCTACCCGCACGAGATCTGCGGCATCATGATCGGACCCCGGGACAACGGCGAGGTCACCGAGGTCAAGCGCGCGCGCAACATCATCGTCGACCGCGCACGAGACCGGTACGAGATCGATCCGCGCGATCACATCCGCATCCAGCGCCAGGCGGACGCCGCCGGCCTCGACATCGTGGGCTACTACCACAGCCACCCGGACCATCCGGCGCAAGCGTCACGCTTCGACACGGAACGAGCATGGGCGGGCTACGTCTATCTCATCGTCGCTGTCCATGAAGGCAAGCCGGTCGACGCCAACGCCTTTGTCGCCGACAAGGACGGAGGGCCCTTCCACCCGGAACCGCTCGAGGTCGTCTGATCCCGTCTAATTGACGGGTGGCCCGGCCCATCGTCGCGATCGTCGGCCGACCGAACGTCGGCAAATCGACGCTTTTCAACCGCGTGATCGGTTGGAGGAAGGCGATCGTCGACGCGCAGGCGGGCCTCACCCGAGACCGCCTTTACGGCGTTGCCGAGTGGCGGGGTCGCGAGTTCACGGTCGTCGACACGGCGGGCCTCGACCTGGACACTGGGAAGGACTCGTCGCGTGCGGCGATCGAAGCCCAGACCAGGGTCGCGATCGACCAGGCCGACGTGATCATCCTCCTGCTCGACGTTCGCCAGGGCCTCACACCGATCGACCGCGACATCGCGCAGCTGCTCCGCAAGTCGCGCCGCCGCGTGCTGGTCACGCTCAACAAGGCGGACTCGCCGAACGACCGCCACCTCGCGCATGAGGTCCTCGAGCTGGGCTTCGAAGAGCCGTCCTTGATCTCGGCGCAGCACGGACTGGGAGTGGGGGAGCTGCTGGACCGGGTCGTCGAGTCGCTGCCGGCGGCGGAAGATCTGGCGCCCACAGACGAGAAGGCGGACCGGCTCGCGATCATGGGCCGGCCCAACGTTGGCAAGTCGTCGCTGCTCAACGCCTTGCTGGGTGATGAGCGCGCCCTCGTCAGCCCCACGCCTGGAACGACGCGCGATCCCATCGACACCGAGCTCATCTTCGACGGCGTGCCCGTCGTCCTCATCGACACCGCCGGCATCCGCCGCAAATCGTCGAGCCGCGACCGGCTCGAGCGCTACAGCCTGCTGCGCGGCATCCACGCCATGGAGAGATCGGACGTAGTGCTGTTGGTGATCGAGGCTCCGACCGGAGTGCTGGCTCAGGACCAGCACGTGGCCGGTTACGCGCTCGAGGCGGGAAAAGGGCTGGTCATCGTGGTCAACAAGATCGACCTCGTCGAACCCGCGATGCGCAAGCCGGCGTACTGGCGCAAGACGCTGGCGAGCAAGTTCAAGTTCGCGGCATTCGCGCCGGTCGTCACCGTGTCAGCGAAGACCCGAGAAGGGATCGGATCGACCGTGCCGACGGCTCTGGAGGTGGTCGGCCAGCGCCGGATCAAGATCCCGCCGAACGAGCTCAACCGCGTGCTGCGCGATGCGTTCAACGAGCATCCGCCTCCCAGCTTCAAAGGACGCCGCCTCAAGGTGACCTACGCGACTCAGGCGGGCGATGAGACCCCGACCGTCGTCCTGTTCGTGAACGACACGGGGCTGCTGCACTTCTCGTACCGGCGGTACCTGGAGAAGAAGATTCGCGACAGCTTCGGCCTGATGGGCAACCCGTTGAAGCTGGTCTTGCGGTCCGAAGAGAGTCGCCGAAGCAGGACCAAAGCGGCAAAATAGCGGCGCGGGCTTCTACTTCGAGCAAGAAGGTGAAAACACAATGATCAGTCCCAAGCGCATGAGGGGCGCCATGCGTAGGGCCCGTCGGATAGTTGCGAGCGGGGTCGAGAGCACCTTCGGGATGGTGCTGCCGATGAGCCGCAGCCCGCTCCACCGGGAAGGCTTGCCAGCCCCTGTCACGAATGCGCTGTTCTCGCGAATTGAGGTTGATGATTTTGAGGCGCTGTCCCCGAGGCTATCGGATGAGGACCGGGCGTACTGGACGCAGTTGGAGCCTGGCTCAGTCAACTGGAAGCGGACCGCGCTCCACTACTCCGTTCGCTATGGTTTGGAAGGCTCGGGGGCGCGGGCTGGTCTGACAGCTGCAGAACCGCCGAGCGATGTGCACGCCATGGGTCGAGGGAGCCTCGCCGCGGGCGGCAGCATCTATCACGCCGACCTGATCTTCGCAACCCTCGAGTTGGCCGGCGTAGAAATACCCATCGGCGGCCGTGTCCTTGATTTCGGCTGTTCGTCCGGTCGCGTCATTCGGGTTGTCAAGGCCTACCGGCGTGACCTCGAGTGCCACGGTTGCGACCCAAACGAAGGAGCGATACGGTGGGCCAACGAGAATCTGCCGGACATCAGCTTCATGGTGAGTCCGCAACGCCCACCGCTCGCTAGCGATGGATCGTCATTCGAGTGTGTTTTCGCGATCTCGATCTGGTCTCACTTCGGTCCTGAGGCGGCCACCGCGTGGCTTGCCGAGATGCATCGGCTTTTGACGCCCGGGGGCTTGTTGATGCTGACCACCCATTCCTTCGGCAGCGTCGCCTACTACGCAAGCAAGAGGCTTCGCCCGGTCGTGGACATGCGTGCCGTTCTGACTTCGATGCTGGGGACCGGCTTCGGTTTCCTGCCGATGTTCGGGACGAAAGGCGACTGGGGCATCATCGATCCGGATTGGGGCGAGTCTTACATATCTCCCGAGTGGCTCCTGAACCACGCTACCCCGCAGTGGGAGGTGCTTCTCTACCGGACTCGTGCCAACGAGGACAACCAGGACGTGGTGATCCTGCGCAGGCGGGACGTAGGCTCCCCATAAATGGGGAAGGGTCGCGTTTACATTTCGCTCACACATGTAAGACAACCGGCTGACTCCGCGGTGATGAATTGATGCCGTGGCCGCCGCGATGAGCTCCAAGATCATGGTTGTCGACGACGAAAAGCACATCGTCGAGCTGGCGCGCCTTTATCTCGTTCGCGAAGGCTATGAGGTCGAGGGAGTGGGGGACGGGTCGCAAGCCGTCGCCAGGTTCGGACAGCTGAAGCCCGACCTGGTGATCCTCGACATCATGCTGCCCGGCACCGACGGACTGACCATCTGCAAGGAGATCCGCAAGCTGAGCCAGGTGCCGATCATCATGCTGACCGCCCGCGACGAAGTGACCGACAAGGTGGTCGGGCTCGAAGTCGGCGCCGACGATTACCTGACCAAACCCTTCCACCCTCAAGAGCTCGTGGCGCGGGCGAAGGCGCTGCTGCGCCGGGCGCGCAGCGAGCCGGACCAGCCCAAGCTCGTTCGCGCCGGCAAGCTCGAGGTTGACATCGAGCGCCATCAGGTGCGTCACGGGAGCGAGCGTGTCCAGCTGCGGCCGAAGGAGTTCGACCTGCTGGCCCTGCTGGCGCGGCATCCCGGGCGGGTGTTCCAGCGCGGCGAGCTTCTGGATCTCGTTTGGGGTTACGACTTTCCGGGCTACACGCGCACGGTCGACGTCCACGTGCAGCAGGTGCGCGAGAAGCTGGCGGCGGCCCACATCACGGACCCGAGCATCCAGACCGTGTGGGGCGTCGGCTATCGCCTGGAGCTTGCAGGCAGCTGAGCCTGCGACTGCGTCTCCTCGCCTCGGCCGCCGGCATCGTCGCCGTCAGCCTCCTCCTCGCCGGCGCTTTGACGTGGGTGTTCGTGCGAGACCTCGAGTTTCAAAGCGCGCAGGCGCAGCTTTCTCGCAATGTCATCACCGTCACTGCTCAGGTGAGGCACGAGGAATGCTTCAACCCCCTGCCTCGGATCGCACGGCCGGCGACGTGCCCGCGACCTGGCCTGGACACGCCGAGCGATTTTGTCGATCGCCTGACCGGCCTCGTCGTACCTACGTTGAGCGGGAACCGGCTGCTGCTGCTGCGCTCCGACCATTCGGTCGTCTTCGACAGCCAGGATTCCTTGCTGGGCCGGCAGGTCTCGGTCGGAGCCGGCGCGCCGGGTCGATACTCGCTCGACGGTCACCCATATTTCACCGCCGCGCAGCAGATACCACCGGGCCAAGATCCGCTCCACGCGAGCTTCGTGGTGCTCGCCCAACCGCAGACGTTCGCGGCGTCGGCGGCCGCCGGCGAGCTGGCGAGCAGGCTGCTCGAGGCGGGAGGCGCGGCGCTCGTGGTGGCGATGCTGCTCACGCTGTTGATCAGCCAGTCGATGACCGGGCCGCTGACGCAGCTCGGTGCCGCGGCTGAAGACATTGCCGCGGGCAACTACTCGCGCCGCGTCAGCATCAAGGGCCCTGGCGAGATCGGGATGGTCGGGGCCGCGTTCAATCGCATGGGCGAAGCCGTGGAGCGGGCGCGCAAGGCGCAGCGAGATTTTCTGGCCAACGTCTCGCACGAGCTGAAGACACCGCTGACGAGCCTGATCGGATTCAGTCAAGCGCTGGTCGATGGAAGCCTGCTGAGCGATGTGGAGCGAACCCGCGCGGCGACGATCGTGCACGAGGAATCCGAGCGCGTGCTGCGCATGGCGCAGGAGCTGCTCGACCTGGCACGCGTCGAAGCGGGCTCGATCTCGATGCACATCACCGCGGTCGACCTGGGCGGCCATCTGCAGCAAGAGCTCGAGATCGTCCGACCGCGCGCCGGCTCACGCAGGCTGTCGTTCAACCTCAGCGTGCCGGACGATATCCCGCCGGTTGCGGCCGACCCGGAGCGATTGCATCAGATCCTCGACAACCTGCTGGACAACGCCGTGAAGTACGCGCCTGCAGGATCGACCGTCAACGTCGCCGCCCGCCTGAGCGGAGGCGCGGTCGAAACGATCGTGTCCAATTCCGCCGGCCAGCACCGGCCCGACCCCGACCGCATGTTTGACCGCTTCTACCGGGCTGATCCTTCGCGCTCCGCCGCCGCGGGGGGTGTCGGTCTCGGCCTCTCCATCTCACGCGAGCTCGCGGCGGCGATGAAGGGACGCCTGTGGGCGGATTTCGACGACTCTGGCAACCTTCGGATGCACCTCATGCTGCCGGCGTCCCGCGACGTCAAAGTTGAGCCCGACTCCGGGGCGGCGGCTGTCGCCTAGGGCCTGCTGAACCTCTGGGCGTTGCCCATTTGCGGCCAGACGTAAGCCTGGACGTTTGCGTAGGCCTGCTTCAAGTGGTTGGCGTCGTGGTGAATCCACTCGTGGAGCACGTCCTCGACGGTGAGGCGAGCAACCTTTGGATGGGCGCCACCGCGCTGCAGCTGGTCGGATTTCAAGGCACGGACCAACGCGAGGCTTGCGCGGCGAAGAGGTTCGAATTCTTCGAGCATCTGCTGGGGAGTCTTTTCGCAGTCACCCCTCGCCTTCGCGACATGTGGCTGGTCCCAGATTTCCAGTTGTGGCTCGTCGGCGCTGAGGATGATCCGAATCCGTCCTGCGAAACCTCTGTTCTCCGACTCGACGATGTGCCCCACGCATTCGTTGATGCACCACTCCTCCGGCGCAGGCCGCCACGAAGCGACCTCTGGCGTCACACCGCGTAGCAAGCCGGCGAAAGCCTGACCTGACGTCTCGAGGACGTCGGCGACCTCGCCGGGGGTCACGGCACCGTGACCAGCAGGGTCACCGGGTTTTCGATCAGACGCTTGACCTGGGCCATGAACTGCGCCGCGGTCGCGCCGTAGAAGACGCGGTGGTCGACAGAGAGCGTCATGCGCATCACCTTGCCCGGGACGATTCTCCCGTCTTGCACGACAGGCACGTCTTTGATCGCGCCGACCGCGAGGATGGCTGCCTCGGGCGGGTTGATGATGGCTGTGAACTCGTCGACCCCGAACATGCCGAGGTTGGAGATCGAGAACGTCGCCCCGCTCAAGTCCCCTTCGTTGGGGCGGCCTGACCGGGCGCGCTCGATCACCTGTCGCGATTCGATGGAGATCTGGATCAGGTCCTTGATGTCAGCGTCGTGCACGACAGGGACGAGCAGGCCCATGCCCTGACTCGGTGCCACGGCCAGGCCGATGTTGATTCCGCGCTTGCGCTGGAACTTGCCGTCGACCCACGAGCTGTTGACCTCAGGAAACTTGCGCAGCGCGAGAGCACAGGCCCGGACCAGGAAGTCGGTCATGGTCACCTTCTCCGCGCCGGGTACGGAATCTTTGAGCTGCTGGCGCAGGCTGACCGCCAGGTCGACGCGCGCTTCGACTGTGACCTGGAACTCGGGAATGGTCGACTTGGACTCGGCCATGCGGCGCGCGATGGTCGCCTGCATGCGCGACGGCTCGATGACCTCGACGTCAGGTCCGGCGGGCCTTTCGGTGGCGGGCTGAGGGCGCCGCCGCTCTGATTTCGGCCGCGAGCCGCCGGCCGCGATCACGTCCTCTTTGACGATGCGGCCTTCCGGCCCGCTGCCCTTCAGTGAGGCGAGATCGACGCCCATCTCTTCGGCCAGGCGTCGCGCCAGAGGGGAGGCCTTGAGCTCGCGACCGTCCTGCCGCCCATCCGCGGTAGCCAACTCCTCTCCACCTGTGGGGAGATGTCCGGCGGAGGCGGACGGAGGGGCCGCGCCCGAGGGGCTGGGGGGCGCCGGCGCGGGCTCCTCGGCGACCGCGGGCGGGGTTTCGGGCTCTTTGGGCTTCGCCTTCGGTTGAGGCACCGGCTCAGCCCCGGCCTCGCCGATGCGCGCGATGGGGGCGCCGATCTTGGCCGGCACTCCCTGGTCGACGAGGATCTGCAGAACGCCGTCCGCGTCCGCCTCGAGGTCGAACGTGGCCTTGTCGGACTCGACCTCGGCCAGGACCTCGCCGGTCTTCACCTCATCGCCGCTCTTCTTCTTCCACTCGACGATGGTGCCCTCCTCCATCGTGTCGGAGAGCTTCGGCATATTTATGTCTGGCATTTACCTTTCTCCGGAAGGAGAGCAGCGGCGCTTGCCCGGCCGCAGGCCGGGTCGGCTTTGCCGACGCCGCGATGAGAGGAAACCATCTGGATTTCCTCTCATATTCTTGAGGTCAGGCATCGGGCTTCCTGCCGAGGCTTACGCGGACCAGGCGCTTGATGTCCTCGCTTGTCGGGATCGAAGCCTTCTCCAGGCCGAGGCTGTACGGCATCGGCACCTGCGCGCCGCCCAGCCTGCGAATCGGCGCATCGAGGTAGTCGAAGCACCGCTCCTGCACGCCGGCGGTGAGCTCGGCGGTCACGCCGTACGTCGACCAACCCTCCTCGACGACCACGCAGCGGCTCGTCTTGCGCACCGAGTCCACGATGGGCTGCCAGTCGATGGGACGGATCGAGCGCAGGTCGACAACCTCGGCGTCGATGTCCTCTTCCTCGAGCTGCTTCGCCGCTTCGTTGGCGAGGACGGCCATCCTGGAGACGCCGACGATCGTCACGTCAGAGCCACTGCGTCGCAGGGCAGCCGTGCCGAGGGGCGTCGTGTAATCGCCGGGGGGAACCTCGCCCTTCACATTGTAGAGGCTCATCGACTCGAGGAACATCACCGGGTTGTCGGAGCGGATCGCTGATTTCAGCATGCCCTTCGCATCCGCCGGCGTCGTGGGCGCGACCACGAGCAGACCTGGGATCAGGCCGTAGAGGACCTCGAAGCTGTGCGAGTGTTGGGCCGAAAGCTGGTGTCCCGCGCCGCCGGGCATGCGGATCACCATCGGCACCTTGACCTCGCCGCCGAACATGTAACGGATCTTCGCCGCGTTGTTGACGATCTGGTCGTAGGCGATGAGTGAGAAGTTGATGGTCATCATCTCGACCACCGGTCGGAGCCCAAGCATCGCTGCGCCGATGGCCGTGCCCACGATCACCTCTTCCGCGATCGGCGCGTCGACCACGCGCTGCGGACCGTACTTGTCGAGCAGACCCTCGGTGACGCGGTAGGCGCCGCCGAACTTGCCGATGTCCTCGCCGATCAAGAAGATCGAGTCGTCGCGCTCCATCTCTTCGTTGAGCGCCTCGCGCAACGCGACGCGGTAGAGCTTGTCCTCGACTGCTGCCGGCGCCTTGGCGGGCGTTGCGGTCGCCATCAAACCCTCTCCGTCCGCAGCTCGGGCCGGTTGTCCCACTGGCCCGCGTACGTGTACTTGTACAGGTCTTCCGGGTTGGGATCCGGGCTCTGGTCGGCGTACTCGATGATGTCGCGGACCTCAGCGTCGATCTCCTGCCGGACGTTCCTGAAGTAGCCCTCGTCGGCAAGTCCGGCCTTTTCCAGCTCGTGCTCGAAGGCGACGATCGGGTCCGCCTTGCGGTACTTCTCCTTGTCCTCGGCCGAGCGGTACTTGTCCGGGTCGACCACCGAGTGGCCCCTGAAGCGGTAGCACAGGGCCTCGATGAAGCGAGGCACCGAGTCTTTGCGGGTCTTCTCGACGATCTCGCTCGTGCGCAGCATGACCTCGCGCAGATTCATGCCGTCGATCTGGATCGACTCCATGTCGTACGCGCACGCCCTCTTGTAGATGTCGGCCACCGCCGACGCCTTCTCGACCGGCGTGCCCATGCCGTAGCGGTTGTTGACGCAGAACCAGACCACGGGAAGATCGAAAACCTTCGCCATGTTCAGCGACTCGTGAAATGCGCCGATGTTCGTGGCGCCGTCGCCGAACATGCAGAAGATGACGTCCGGCTGCTTGCGGTACTTGACGGCCCATGCGCCCCCAACCGCAAGTGGCAGATGCCCACCGACGATCCCGTAGCCGCCCATGAACCGCCGGCTGTAGTCGACGAGGTGCATCGAGCCGCCGCGGCCGTGCGATGTGCCGGTTTCCTTGCCGAACAGCTCCGCCATCACCGCCTTCGGGTCAACTCCACGCGCGATGGCGTGGCCGTGCTCCCGGTAGCTCGTGAAGATCCAATCGTTCGCCTTGAGGGCGAGGATGCCACCGACAACCGTCGCCTCCTCGCCGATGTTGAGGTGACAGTAGCCGCCGATCTTCGCCTTCGTGTACTGCTCCTGCGCGCGCTCTTCGAACCTTCGGATCAGCTGCATCTGGCGGTGCAGGCCGAGCAGGAAGTCGCGGTTTTGCTTGGTCAGCTCGAGGGATCTGGGGTTGATCGCGCTCGGCGTGGGGGGTGGGGAGGAGGACTTGACCGGGGCGACCATCTGCTTCTCCTGATTTTGATTGTTGGACTGCTCCGGCTGTGGAGCGGGACTACTTCTCTTGTTGGGGATGTGGATCGCTCGACCCTGCGCGGCCAGAGCCGCCTCCATGAACGACTCGGGCAGGGTCGGGTGCGCGTGGATCGTCAAATCGATCTGCTCCAGAGTCAGGCCGTTCTGGATCGCGAGCGTCGCCTCGGCGATGAGGTCGGTGGCGCGAGGTCCGATGATGTGCGCCCCCAGCAGCTTCCCCGACCCGGCGTCGGCGACGACCTTGACGAAACCCTCGGTCTGGCCGAGCGTCAGCGCCCGACCCGCGGCGGCGAACGGGAAGCGCCCGATCTTGACCGCGATTCCCTTTTCCTTCGCCTCGTTTTCGCCGAGTCCGACGTGCGCGATCTCGGGATCGGTGTAGATGCAGTTGGGCGCCGCGTGATAGTCGGGGACGCGGTCGGCGTGGCCGGCGATGTTCTCCACCGCGCACACGCCCTCATATGACGCGACGTGGGCGAGCATGATGCCGCCGATCACGTCGCCGATCGCCCACACGCCGTCCGCCGTGGTGCGCAGGTGGTCGTCTACCACAACGCGCCCGCGCTCGAGCTCGACGCCTGCCTTCTCGGCTTCAAGACCCTGCGTGTAAGGGACCCGTCCGACGGCAAGCAGGACCTGGTCTGCGTCCACCGAGCCCCCCTCGCCGCCGGTGGAGAAGTGCACCTGCACGCCGCCGTTTCGCTTGACGACCTCAGAGACCTTGCTGTTGGTGTGGATCTCGCCGCCGAGCTTGGCCAGGTGCTTGGCGTAGACCGTGACGAGGTCGGCGTCGACCATCGAGAGAACCTGGGGCAGCATCTCCAGCACGGTGACCTTGCTGCCCAACGCGGCGAACATGGCGGCGAACTCCATCCCGACCACGCCACCGCCGATCACCGCCAGGCGGCGCGGCGCCTCTTTCAGCTCGAGGATCTGGTCCGAGTCGATCGTCAGCTCCGCGCCCGGCAGCGGGATGCGGGCCACCGCAGAACCGGTCGCGATGATGATGTTCTTCGCCTGCAGCTGGTCGCCCGAGACGGCCACCCCGCCCTTGCCGGTGAGGCGGGCGCTGCTCTTGTAGGAGCTGACGCCCCCTGCCTTGAGCAGGCCCTCGACGCCCTTGACCAGCTGGTCGACCACCGCGCCCTTTCGGGTCTGGGCCTTGGACCAGTCGAAGCCGATCTTGTCGGCGACCACGCCGAACGACGCACCGTCCTTGGCCAGCGTGTAGAGCTCGGACGACTGAAGGAGCGCCTTCGTCGGGATGCAGCCGCGCACCAGGCAGGTGCCGCCCATCCGGTCCTTCTCGACGATCGCGGTCCGGGCGCCGAGCTGGGCGGCGCGCAGAGCGGCGACGTAGCCACCCGGCCCGCCCCCGATCACTACGACATCAAACCCAGCGCCCATAGCTCCTGTCTATATCTCCCATCAATAGAAATTATGCCGCGAGCCTAGTTCGGGCCGGGCCCCCCAAGGCCGTTTGGGCTGTAGCGGTTGACGATCGGCATCCGGCGGTCCCGTCCAAAGGCACGCGGCGTGATCTTCACGCCGGGCGGCGCCTGGCGGCGCTTGTACTCGCTCCGGTCGACGAGCTGGATCACCCGGGCCACGGTCTCCGGCTTGTGCCCGGCGGCGACCAGCTCCTCCGGGCTGAGGTCATCCTCGATGTAGCCGCGCAGGATCGGGTCGAGCTCTTCGTAAGGGGGCAGGCTGTCGGTATCCTTCTGGTCTGGCTTGAGCTCGGCGGACGGAGGCTTTGTCATCACGCGCTCGGGAATCGCCGCCCCAAGCGAGTTGCGATACCGGCAGAGCTCGTAGACGGTCGTCTTGGTGATGTCCTTCAGCACCGCGTAGCCGCCGGCGATGTCTCCATACAGTGTCCCGTAGCCGGTCGCGAGCTCTGACTTGTTGCCGGTGCTGAGCACGATGTAGCCGAACTTGTTCGACAGGGCGTGGAGGATCGTCGAGCGTATCCGCGGCTGCAGGTTCTCCTCCGCGACACCCGGCTCGGTGCCTTTGAACACCGGGCTGAGGATCTCTTCAAAGCCCTTGTGAGGCGGCTCGATGGAGAAGTCCATGAGCTGCATGCCGAGGTTCTCGGCTGTCGCTCCCGCGTCATCGAGGCTTTCGGTCGAGGTGTGGCGCGACGGCATGCGCACACCTATGACGTTTTGCGCGCCGAGCGCATCGCAAGCGATTGCGGCCGTGAGCGCCGAGTCGACTCCGCCGGACATCAGCGGCTGCGCGACGCGCGGAGCGATTGGTGTCCTGGCTGCCGGCGCGGCTGCGCCGTCCGTGCTGATCTCCGACACGATGAGCTCGAGTCGCTCAGCGCCCTCAGCTTCATGCCGGATCTTCTCCAGCGGCCGGTGGACCGGCGTGGCCGCGTCGATATCGCAGATGAGCAGCTCTTGCTCGAAGGAGGCGGCTCGAGCGAGAAGGCGACCGTGCGGGTCGAAGACCACGCTGTTGCCGTCGAACACGAGCTCGTCCTGCCCGCCGACCGTGTTGACCCAGGCCACGAATGCTCCATAGTCGGCCGCCCGTCCGCCGATCATCGCCTCTCGCGGCGCGCGCTTTCCGTAGTGGTACGGCGAACCGTTGATGTTGATGAGCACCTGCGCACCGTGATGGGCTTCCCACGCCATCGGGCCCGCGGGGAACCAGCAGTCTTCGCATACGGACAGCCCGACCCGAACCCCGTCCAGCTCGATGATCGGGCTGGTGTGGCCGGGCTCGAAGTAGCGCTTCTCGTCGAAGACGCCGTAGTTCGGCAGGAAGACCTAGTGATAGATGGCCGTGATCTCGCTGTGGTGAAGGAACGCGGCGGCGTTGAAGAGATCACCGTCCTCGTCGACAAAGCCGACCACGGCGGCGATGTCCGTGGCGGACCTTGCGATCACGCTGAGCTGCGCGAGGTTGTCGCGGACGAATGCCGGCTTGAGGACGAGGTCCTCGGGCGGATAGCCGGTGATCGCCAGCTCCGGAAAGCAGACGATGTCGGCGCCCGCGGCGCGCGCCTTGTCCATCCAGCTGATGATCAGCCGTGAATTTCCGGCCAGGTCACCGACGGTTGGGTTGATCTGGGCGAGAGCAATCCTCACAACTCAATTTTGACCGCACCAAGCCCACCGCTAGGATTGGTCGTGCCAGTGGCCTACTTCGATCGTTTGCGCACGCTCTCGCGCGAGCGCCACACGCTGCTCTGCGTTGGTCTCGATCCTGATCCGGACCGCATCGAGGGCGGCGCCGCCGGCGCCCTGCGTCACTGCCGCGACGTGGTTCGGCAGACCGAGGAGCACGTCTGCTGCTTCAAGCCCAACAGCGCGTTCTGGGAGCAGTACGGACCGGACGGGTGGGCGGCGCTCCTCGAGCTGCGGGACGAAGCGCCCGATACGCCGTTCCTGCTCGACGCCAAGCGCGGCGATATGGACAACACGATGCGGGCTTACGCACGCGCGGTCTTCGGCACCCTGGCGATGGACGCGGCGACCGTGAGCCCTTATCTCGGCTCGGATTCGCTGCGCGAGTTCACGCGTTACGAAGAGCGCGGCGTGTACGTCTTGTGCCGCACCTCGAATCCCGGGGCCAGGGACGTGCAGCATCTCGAGTCGGGCGGCAAGCCGGTCTTCGAGCACGTGGCCGTCCTGGCGGAAGGCTTGAACGGCGCGGGCAACGTCGGATTGGTGGTGGGAGCGACCGCGCCGGCCGAGGTCGCCGCGATCCGGCACCTCACCGCGCTTCCTTTTCTGCTGCCCGGGGTCGGGGCTCAGGGCGGCGACGTCGAGTCAGCCGTGCGCGCGGCCTGGAACGGCGATCCCGCCTCGTGCCTGGTGGCGGCGAGCCGCAGCGTCATCTACGCGAGCAAGCCCGCCCGCGAGGCGGAGGCGCTGAAGGCGCAGATCAACCTGGCGACCGGTGTCCGCGCGTGACCGAGGGTAGGCACAGCGCCCGCCTGGTCCTGCAGGGCCACATCATCGACTCGATGATGCTGCCGCAGGTGATGGACCTGGTCATGGACCTGGGCGGCAACTTCACGATCGAGGAGCTGAAGGTCGGTCAGCACAAGACGGACCCGTCGATCTGCCGCATGGAGGTCTACGCCGACACCGCGGAGGTGCTCGACCGGATCGTGCAGCGGGCTCGGGCTCTTGGCGCCACGGCCGAGCACGAACAGCCGGCGCGCCTCGACAAGGTGGCGAAGGAAGGCGTATTCCCCGAGGGGTTCTACTCCACGAGCAACCTGCCGACGGAGGTCCTCCTCAACGGCCGGTGGGTCCGCGTCGAAAAAATCGAGATGGACGCGGCGATCGCTGTCGACCGTCAGGCAGGCCGCGCGTGGTGCATCGTGTTCCAGGACGCCGAACCAGGAATGGACGTCGTCGTCGGGCACGGCGGTGTTCGCGTCACGCCGCTGGAGCGCTCCCGGCACACCGAGATCTTCAGCTTCATGGGCAGCGAGGTTTCCGCCGAGAAACCAAAGAAGGTTCTCATCGCCGGCATCGCCGACGAGATGCGCCAGGTACGAGAGGCCGGTGGTCGGATCCTCGTCGTCGCGGGTCCGGCGGTGGTCCACACCGGTGCGGGGGTCTACCTCTCACGGCTGATCGAGCTCGGTTTCGTCCAGGTGCTGTTCGCCGGCAACGCGCTGGCCGTGCACGACGTCGAATCGGCACTCTTCGGCACCGCGCTTGGGGTCAACATCGAAAGCGGTCTTGCGATCGAGCACGGCCATGAGCACCACATGCGCGCCATCAACCGCGTGCGCGGGGCGGGCGGTCTGCGCCAGATGGTTCAGAGCGGCCAGCTGAAATCGGGCGTGATGAAGTCCGCGATCGAACATGGCGTGGAGATCGTGCTCGCCGGCTCCGTCCGCGACGACGGTCCGCTGCCGGACGTCATCACGGAGATGGTCGAGGCGCAGCGACGCATGCGCGCCGCCCTGACGGACGTGCGCATCGCGCTGATGCTGTCGACCATGCTGCATTCGATCGCCACGGGCAACATGCTGCCGGCGGGGGTGCGCACCGTGTGCGTGGATATCAACCCGGCGGTCGTGACCAAGCTGGCGGACCGGGGCAGCTGGCAGTCGGTCGGCCTGGTCACCGACGTGGAATCCTTCTTGCGCGAACTGGCCCTGGTCATGGAAACTGGGCGCCATGGGTAAAGGACGCGACAAGCAGGGCCGCGAGGCGAAGAAGAAGAAAAAGGCGAAGCAACCCGGGGCCGCGGTGCCGTCGAACGTCCAGTTCCGGCACCACTCCGTGGTCACGAGCCAGCCCGAGACCCCACGCCAGACAACCGAGTAGACCGCCGCGCCGTTTTCGCCGGGATCGGCTTTCTGGGCGGCTTGCTCGGCGGGTTGCTGGGCGTCGGCGGCGGGTTTGTCCTCGTCCCCCTTCAGGCCCTGTGGGCGGGTGTCCCGCAGCGCTTCGCCAACGCGAACTCGCTGGTTGCGATCATCCCGATCGCCGTCGCCGCACTACCTATCTATTACTTCCGCAAGGGGTCGCCGCAGGTCGACCTGCACGCGGCGCTCTTCCTGATCATCGGCAGCGTGGTCGGCGCGTACGTCGGCGCGAGGGTGCTGCGCCGGATTCCGGACCGGGAGCTGAAGATCGGCGTGGCGTTGATCCTCGGCGTCGTCGGTCTGAAGGAGCTGGTGATCCCGTGACCTGGGGCGACGCGCTGCTGATCGCGGGTGGCCTGGGCGCCGGCTTTCTCAGCGGAACGATCGGGATCGGCGGCGGGCTGCTCTTCGTGCCCACCATGACCGTCGGGTTCCGCATCTCCCAGGCTGTGGCCCAGGGGACCTCGCTGGTCGCCATCGTGCCGACCGCCATCGTCGGCGGCATCACGCATATGCGCGAGGGCAACGTGCTGCTCGGGCCGGCGATGTGGATGGGAGGTGGGGGAGTGGGCGGAGCGGTGCTCGGCGCCCTGGTGGCGGTGGAGGTTCCAGGCCCGATCCTGGCCCGGATCTGGGGCGCGTTCCTTGTCATCAGCGCCTACCGGCTCGGCCTCCAGGCGATCCGGGCCGTCCCCAGCAAAGCCGCTTAAGGCGATTGACACCAGGACTCGGCGCCGGTAGCGTTTCATGTAGAAACGGTACGTACGAGTACTGATGCGTTATTCACCTTAGGAGCGCTAGCAAATACATGATTTCGTTCGAACTCAGCGACGAGCAGAAGGAGATCCGGGACTGGGTCCACAGCTTCGCGGAGAAGGAAATCCGCCCGGTGGCCCACCAGTACGACGAATCTGAGGAGTTTCCCTGGCCGATCGTCAAGAAGGCGGCCGAGGTAGGCCTCTACGGCACCGAGTTTCTGCAGCAGACGTACGGCGACGGCACCGGGATCATGCCGGCGCTCGTCGCCGAGGAGCTGACCTGGGGCTGCGCCGGCATCGCGCTGGCCATCCAGGGCACCGGCCTGCCGGTCGCGGCGATCTTCTCCCAGGGCACTCCCGAGCAGATCGCGACCTGGATCCCGGTCTGTTTCGGCACCCCCGACAAGCCGGCCCTGGGCGCCTTCGCGGTCACCGAGCCCGACGCCGGCTCTGACGTCTCCTCCATGAAGACACGAGCGATCCGCCAGAACGGCGACTGGGTCATCAACGGGCAGAAAGTCTTCATCACGAACGGCGGCATCGCCGACGTCCACGTCGTGGTGGCGGCGGTCGAGCCCGAGCTGGGGACCCGCGGCCAGGCGAGCTTTGTGGTGCCGCCGGGCACCAAGGGCATCCGCATGGGCAAGAAGGAAAAGAAGATGGGCATCCGCGCCTCGCACACCGCGGAGGTGCTGCTGGAAGACTGCACGATTCCGGTCGAAAACGTGCTCGGTGGCATGGAGAAGCTGGAGGCGAGACTTGCCCGGGCACGTGAGGGGAAGCACTCGCGGTCCTCGGTCGCGCTGAAGACCTTCGAGCTCTCCCGGCCCATCGTCGGCGCCATGGCGCTGGGTATCGCCCGCGCCGCATTCGAATTCGCCCTCCAGTACGCCAAGGAGCGCAAGCAGTTCGGGCGCACGCTGATCGAGAACGAGGCGATCGCCTTCATGCTCGCCGACATGGCGACCGAGATCGAAGCCACACGGGCTCTGATCTGGCGGGCTCTCTGGGAAGGCCGCAACGGTGGCGAGTTCACCAAGGCCGAAGGCTCGATGGCGAAGCTCAAGGCGGGCGAGGTCGCGGTCAAGGTCACCGATCAAGCGATCCAGATCTGCGGCGGCTACGGCTACATCCGCGACTTCCCGGTCGAGAAGTGGCATCGCGACGCCAAGATCTACACCCTCTTCGAAGGCACCAGCGAGATCCAGCGCCTGGTCATCTCGCGGGCGCTCGCGGCCGGCTAGATCGATGGCGGTCCCGTCGACCCAGCTGCGGCGGGACGCGAGGGTCGAACGGCGCCGCAAGCGGATCGTGGACGCCGCGCTGCCCCTTTTCGCGAGTCGCGGTTACACGGTGACTTCAGTCGACGATGTGGTGACGCGGGCCCGCGTCTCCAAGTCTGCTTTCTATGAGTTCTTCGAGTCGAAGGAGCATTGCTTCCGAGAGCTGTTGGCCGAGGAGGGCGGGGCGCTCATCCACGACGTCCTGGCCGCCGCGGCGACCGGGCACAACCATCACGAGCGGCTGCGCCGGGGCATCACGCGGTTCGTGGTGTCGTGCTTCGAGCGCTCCGACGTGGCGCGGTTGTTGATCGTCGAGTCGGTCGGTTTGAGCGCCGGGGTCGAGGCGCTGCGCCACGAGCTGCAGGCCAAGTTCGCCGACGCGGTCGCGGAGGAGGTCCGCCACGCCATGGGCCATGACGTTTTCTACGCCGACAAGGACCCGGCGGTGTTCGGCCGGGCGGTGGTGGGGGCGGTGAGCGACGCGGTGGGCTACTTCCTGACCCATCCGGGGGTCGACGCAGACTCTCTGGCCGAGAGCCTGTGCGTCATCTTCGCGCCCTGAAGCGCATTCAGGGGATCGTCACGGTCCCGAGCCCCGACTCGCTCGTCAGATCGATAATCCAGTGCTCGATGCGATCCTCTCGCGCGAGCGATAGCCGGCCGGCGGCGATGCCTCGAGTCGATGCCATCACGACATCCGTCACATCCGCCGGCTGAGCTGCGCCGACCACCGGGTTGATGCCAAGCCAAGCACCCGCGTGGTGGCAGTGAAAGAGCACCTTGTGCTCTTCGGCCAGGTATTCGACATTCATGTGGAAGCACGAGGGCCTCGTCCGTAGGCCCACAAACACGACATCTCGGGTCCGCTGCAGCTCTGGCCAGTAGGCCCTTGCAAGGCTCGCGTCATCAGGGCAGGTTGGCGACACGGTCCGGCGATAGATCTGGCACCGGACATCCGCTACCGAGACAGTGGGCGTGATCGCTCCGTTGAAACCGCTGCCGACTGGAAGGCTCACAGCCGCCACGGGAGCGCCCCCCGGCAGGTGAATGTCGTGCTCGGGCGGCGCGCCACACGCGACCTGTAGCGCGGCCAACACAAACGCCGCTCCGCCGGCGATGGCGAGGAATCGGACCGTCAGCACGGGCATCGATCTGCCATCTTGCTCCCTAGATGTTCAGGAGTTTCAGTCCGAGGAGAACTAGCGCTACAGCGATCAGAGCCACGCCGGCAACCTGCTCCGACCGCTCTCGTATCTTCTCGCCCAACCTGGCGCCAAACCTGAGCCCGACCTGGGCCGCGGCGAACGCCTGGATCGCGATCCAGACCACGGTCAGGGCGATGGGCAGGCCGAGCAGCCCGGCGCTCAAGCCGACGGTCAGCTCGTCGACGCTGATGCTCAGACCCAGGTCGAGGATGGCCAGGCCGCGGGCATGGGCCAGCAGGCGGAGGCGCTTCTGCTCCTTCGCGTCGTCCTGGCCCGGCCGAAGGAGGAGGAACCCTGCGATGAAGAGGAACACGATCCCGCCGTAGCCGGCCCAGGCGCCGATCAGGTTGCCGGCAATCCGCCCGACGAGGATGCCGGCGATTGGCATGCCCGCTTCAAAGACCGTGAACACGAGGGCGACGCGCAGCCGGTCTTGCTTCTCGAGGCCGGCCACGCCCAGGGCGGCGGCGAGCGCGAAGGTGTCGAGGGCGAGGGGGAGGAGGAGGCCGGCGGTCAGGAGCAGCTGGCGCACCGACGAGAGCTTAACAACCGCGGGTTGCGGCCCGAACGCTCGTTCGGTACAATGCGATCACGAACATGCGTACGCTGGCAATCCAGGTCAAGCTTCGGCGGCTCATCCGCGCCTTCGCGGAGGCCCGGATCCGGCTTGCGTCGGAGCCGCTCGAGCGCGGCGAGGCCGGATCGCGCGTGGACAGGCTCCAGGAGCTCGCCGACGACCTGCGCGAGTCCTGGCGCCGGGAAAGCCTGGCGCGACCGCTGGACCCGGCCCTGGACCGTTACGTCAAGGAGTCTCTGCGCTGGGTCGACCTGGCCATCGCCGGGCTTGGCCAGGCGGGGGCCGACCTGGAGCTGCTGCACGGTGACTTCGAGGCGGCAGCGCTCCCGCTGGAAGTCTTCCTGCGCGGCCTGGACGCCGAGCCGGCCCTGCAGCGCTCCGCCTAGCCATGACCGAGATCAAAGACACGGACTGGGCCTACGCGGCCGGCTTTGTCGACGGCGAAGGCTGCATCGCGATTGCTCGCTCATTCAAGCCCAGACGCGGTCGGTTCTATTACAGCGTCCATATCGTCGTGAGCAATCGTGATCGCGGTGTTCTGGACTGGATGCAGATCAATTGGGGCGGATGGATCGTCTCAGCATCTTCGCCGCTTCGCGGACTGAAAGCTCGCCAGGCTTGGAACTGGCGGACTCAAACAGGCCAAAGTGCCCGACCATTCTTGACCGGGATCCGCCCGTATCTGCGACTCAAGATCCCTCAGTGCGATAACGCTCTTGCGATGATCGAGCTTTCGCGAAGGAGCCGCCGGACGTTAGGTCGGCAGACGCTCCCGAAGGCCTGGCTTGACGTACAGGAAGCCCTCTACTGGAAACAGCGAGAACTGAATCACCGCGGTTCAGATGACTTCGTTCGGAAGGCGATGCACTCGTCCCGAAAGATCCATAGGCTCAGGTTATCCGGAGCTTAGGCTATTTTAAAGGACTATTACCGCAAGCATACTCACGGGTAGCTGGCCCTCGCTCAGACTCCCTTGCCCACCGCTCTAGACAGCTGTTCGAGGGTGATCCGGCCCTCGGCGACGACGCGGTCATCGACAAGCACCACCGGCACGCGCCAGTCATAGAGGTCGTGCAGGCGGTCGTCGGCGTCGACATCGACCAGCTCGGGCTCATGACCGAGGGACCGGAGGAGGCTCAGCGCCTGGTCGCAGAGGTGGCAGCCCAGCCGGGTGACCAGGACCAGCCTCACGCGTCCACCGCGGTCGACGACTGTGCGGTTTGGGGCCTTTCGAACAGGTGGGATAGGTCCTTTTTGCAGCAGTCCTCGGCTCCAGCACCCCCAGCAAGGGCTGTCAAGCCCGGGGAGGGTGGCCGGCTAAGCCGGCAGGCGCAGGCTCTGCCCCACCTGGATCGCCGGCCCCGACAGCCCGTTGGCCTGCTCGATGTCATCGACACGGACCCGCACATCATCCGCCGGATAGTGCGCCGAGGCGATCGACCACAGCGTGTCGCCTGGCTCCACCTCGACCGTCGTGTAGTGCGTGTCCCCGCCGCCCCGGGCGCCCAGGGAGAACGCGATGCTGAGCGCAGCCACAGCGGCGACTGCCGCCAGCAGCCGCCGCCATGAGCCGTTGCCGCCGGCACGGTTTGCCCGCCAAGGTTTGATTCCGGGCCTAGCGGCGTACATACGTTTGGCAGGATAGCGAACGCGCGTTTGCCTGTCAAGATGACGAACAAAGGTTTGCGGCCGGCGGCTCGAAGTGCTAGCATGGCCTCAGCGTCCCTCATCACGAACTGGAGATGAATACAAAATTGACCGACCAACTGACTGAACGCCAGAACAAGATCCTCGACTACATCAGGTACGTGACCAAGGTCCGCAACTACCCGCCCAGCGTCCGGGAGATCGGGGAGGCGGTTGGCCTGAGCTCCAGCTCGACCGTCCACAACCACCTCAACCAGCTGGAGCGCCGCGGCCTGATCAAGCGCGACCCGAGCAAATCCCGGACCGTGCAGCTGGTCCAGGACGCGGAGGTCGACCAGCAGCGCCGGAACGCCGTCTCGGTGCCCATCGTGGGCCACGTGGCGGCCGGCTCGCCGATCCTGGCCGAACAGAACATCGAAGACCACGTCCTGCTCTCTTCCGATCTGGCCAAGGACGGGTACTTCATGCTCCGCGTGCGCGGCGACAGCATGATCAACGCGGGCATCCTCGAGGGCGACCTGGTCCTCATCCGGCCGCAGCAGGAGGCGAGCAACGGCTCGATCGTGGTGGCGCTGGTCGAAGGCGAGGCCACGGTGAAGCGGTTCGAGCGCAGCGACGGCCGCGTCAAGCTGATCGCCGAGAATCCGGCCTACCAGCCGATCGTGAGCAACAACGTGAGCCTTGTCGGCGTGGTCCGAGGTGTGATCAGGCTCTTCCGTTAGCCGCGAAGTTCTCGAATCTTCGGGCGGCATGGCGGGGCGCCCAACCCCAGGCCTTGGTGCCGCCCTCGACATATTCGGTCCGCTCCACCCCGCCCACCTTGCGTAGCTCGGCCAGCACGCCCTCCCGCCCGTACGGAACCAGAATCTCGAGCGGCACTGAGTCGCCCCGGCTGGCCTGGTCAAGCGCACCCAGCAGCTCCTTGAGCCCGGCCCGGTTGGTGGCCGAGATGGCGACCGCGCCGGGATAGCGATCGGACAGCGCGGCGATGGCTCGACGCCGGCTTGCCGGGCCGAGCAGGTCGACCTTGTTCAGCACGACGACGCGCGGCTTGTCTGCGGCGCCCAGGTCCGTCAACACCTCCTCCACGGTCTGAGCCTGCTCCTCCACCGCCGGAGAGCTGAGGTCGAGGACCTGGAGGATCAGATCTGCCTCCGTGACCTCCTCGAGCGTGGCGCGGAACGCTGCGACCAGATCGGTCGGCAGCTTCTGGATGAAACCAACTGTGTCGGTCAGAAGGAACTCGCGACCTGCCGGCAGCTCCAGCTTTCGCGTTGTCGGGTCGAGCGTCGCAAACAATTTCTGCTCAGCGCGCACGCCCGCCCCCGTCAAGGCGTTGAGCAGCGTCGACTTACCCGCGTTCGTGTAGCCGACGATCGCCGCAGTGTCCAGCTCGGCGCGCCTGCGACCGGTGCGCTGCTGGTGGCGCTGGGTGCGCACCTGCTCGATCTCGCGGTCGAGGTCGCGGATGCGTTTGCGAATCCGGCGCCGTTCGACCTCGATCTGCTGCTCGCCGAAACCGCCGCGGGCCCCCACTCCCCCCCGCCGGCCACCGACCTGCCGGTCGTACGCGTATGCGCCGATCAGGCGCGGCAGCAGGTGGTGCAGGCGAGCAGCCTCGACCTGGAGCCGGCCTTCATGGGTGCGCGCGTGCTGGGCAAAGATCTCGAGGATGATCTCCGTCCGGTCGAGCACCCGCGCCTTGACCTGCAGCTCCAGATTTCGCTGCTGGCGCGGGCTGAGATCGTCGTTGCATATGATCAGGTCGAAGCCGCCCTCGAGCTTCATGTCGCGCATGGACTCGACCTTGCCCATGCCGATGAAGTGCGCGGGGTCGACCTCGGAGCGGCGCTGCACGTCCGACCCGACGACCTCGGCGCCGGCGGTGCGAGCAAGGTCGGCCAGCTCGGTCATCTGGTCGCGAACCGTCTCGGGAGGCGTGCCGGGCAGCAGGATCCCGACGAGAAACGCCCGCTCGCGCGGACTCTTGGTCGTGATCAGAGCTTGAGCGTCCCCATCCGCGTCATGGCTTCTTGCAGGCGGGCGTCGGGCGCGGTCACCGACAGCCGAAAGTAACCCTCGCCATGAGGACCGAAGCCAACACCCGGCGTGATGTTCACGCCGACCTCATCGAGCACGTGACCGGCAAACCGGATCGAGTCATACCCTTCGGGCACCGGCGCCCACACATAAAACGTCGCACGCGGGGGTTTGACATTCCAGCCGATCTTGTTCAGCGTGTCGGCGACCAGGCGGTGCCGTCGAAGGTAGACGGCGTTGGCCGCGCGCGTCTCCTCCTCCCCCCCATTCAGCGCCTCGATCGCCGCCCACTGCACGGCCTGGAAGATGCCTGAGTCGATGTTCGTTTTCAACTGACCGATCACCTTGACCAGGTCGGCGCGGCCGCAAACCCATCCGATCCGCCAGCCGGTCATGTTGTACGTCTTGGACAGAGAGTGGAACTCGAGGCCGATCTCTTTCGCCCCTGGGATTTCGAACAGAGTCAGCGGCCGGTAACCGTCGAACGCGATCTCAGAGTACGGCGCGTCGTGGCAGAGCACGATGTCGTGGCGCGCGCAGAACTCCACCGCGCGCTCGAGAAACTGGCGATCGGCCGTCGCCGCCGTCGGATTGTTGGGGTAGTTGAGCCACATGAGCCTTGCGCGCTGCGCGACATCGGCCGGGATCGCGTCAAGGTCAGGCAGCCAGTGGTTCGCTTCCGTCAGCGGCATCACGAATGGGTCGGCGCCGGCCATGATCGCCCCGGTCATGTAGACCGTGTAGCCGGGGTCTGGCGCGAGCACGATGTCGCCGGGATCGACCAGCGCAAGAGGCGCGTGACTGATTCCGTCCTTCGAGCCGAGGGTCGGCAGGATCTCGGTGCTTGGATCCAGCTCCACGCCGGAGCGGTCGCTGTACCAGCGGGCGATGGATTCTCTGAGGTCGGCGAGGCCGAAGTAGGACGGATAGCGATGGTTGGAAGGATCCGCGGCCGTTTCCTGCAGCACGCTGACGATGCGCCCTGGAGTGGGCAGATCCGGATCACCGATGCCGAGCGAGATGACGTCGACGCCGGCCCTCTTCTTTTCCTGCACCTTACGATCGATCTCGGCAAAGAGATAGGGCGGGATGCGCCCGAGTCGCTTCGCCCCGGCCACGGTCTTATTCAAGATGCTCGCTCACGTAGGTGAGGATACCCGGCAGCGGATCCGGCTCGATCGAGAACCAGCGGACGCGGTCGTCTTGGCGCCACCAGCGCAATTGCCGGCGTGCGTAGCGACGGTTGGACCGGGCCATGGCGATCGGAAGCTCGTCCCGCGTGAGCCCGCCGCGCAGATGCGCGAGGGCTTCCGCATAGCCGATGCCGGTCAACACCGGAGCTGTGGACGGCACGCCCGCTTCGAGCGCCGCGCGCGTTTCCTCGACCAGGCCGCGCTCGACCTGACGCCGGCTGCGCTCTGCGAGCCGGTCGTCGATCACGTCGAGGCTTGCTGCAAGGCCGATACGAATCGCCTGCCAGTCGGGCGGCGTCCTCGTGCGCAGCGCGCGCAGCGGAGGTCCCGCGGCCTCGAGGATCTCAACCGCGCGGATCATGCGCACCGGATTGTTGAGGTCGACCCCGGGGTCTGGATCCAGGGCGAGGAGCCTTTCGCGCAAGGCTTCGACGGTGTTCGCCTCAAGCTCCGCGCGCAGCTCGGCGTTGGGCGGGATGCCTGTGAGGCTGAAGCCGTCGCAGAGCGCGTCGACGTAAAGCATCGTCCCGCCCTCAACGATCGGTTGTCGCCCTCTCGATGAAATGTCGTCGATCGCCGCCCGCGCGCCCTGGACGTACTCCGCCACGTTGAAGCTCTGGGCAGGGTCGACGAAGTCGATCATGTGATAGCGAACCCGCTCTCGGTGCTCGTGACTGGGCTTGTTGGTCGCTATGTCCAGTCGCTGATATACCTGGCGCGAGTCGGCGACCACGATCTCGCCGTCGAGCCGCAGCGCGAGGTCGAAAGCGAGTTGCGATTTCCCGATGCCGGTCGGACCGACGATGACGGGTATGGACTTCAGTAGTTTCGGCGGAAGTGCCGGGTCAGCTCCTGCCACTCCACCAGGAGCCGCGTGGGACGTCCGTGTGGGCAGGTGATCGATTCTTCGGCGGCCTCGAGGTCGGCCAGCAGGCGGCGCTGCTCCGCCACATCGAGCGTGTCGCCGAACCGCACCGCTGAATGGCAGGCAAGCGCGGCGGCCGCTTTCTGGATAGCGCCGTCGCCGCGGTTTTCTGTCAGCGCCGCAAGCGTTTCCTGGATCGCCGCGGTGGCCCGGCCCGACGGCAGCTCGGTTGGCACCGCCGTGATGCGCAAGCTCCGCGGCCCGAACTCTTCGTACTCGAGGCCCATGTTGGCCAGCTCCGCCCGATGGTCGGCCGCGGCGGCGATCAGCGCGGGCTCGACGTCCACCGCTTGTGGGATGAGCAAAGGCTGGCTGGCGCCGCGGCCCGAGCGCAGGCGCTCGAGCAGGCGGTTGTACAGAACGCGCTCATGCGCGGCGTGCTGGTCGACGAGGACCAGCCCGTGCGGGCCTTCGGCAACAAGGTAGCCCGGTCCCGCCTGGCCGATGGGACGCAGGACAGCATTCGTCGCGTGACCGTTGGTCTCCGCGTCCGCGACCGCAGCCGGGGCCTCGTGCAAGGTGAGCTGAGGTCCCGCCACGAACGTGGACGAGGCCGCTCCGGTTTCTACGGGTCGATAGCGGAACGGATCACTTCCATCGAGGGCTGATCGGACCGCGCGCTGCAGCGCGGCAAACACCGCGCCCTCATCGCGAAAGCGAACTTCCTTCTTCGCCGGATGCACGTTGACGTCGACGAGCTCGGGGTCGATCCCGATGTCGACCACCGCGACCGGGTGGCGGCCCCGCTCGAGCCTCCCCTGGTAGCACTCCTCGAGCGCGTAGACCAGCGATCGCGCGCTGATGGGGCGGCCATTGACCGCCAGCACCATTCCGTCGCGGTTGCCTCGGCTGAGGCGGGGTTGGCTGACCAGGCCGGTGACCAGGGGCATCCCGACCATCTCGAGCATCTCCGACGCGACGGGAGGCCCGAAAACGGCTGCCACCGCGCGCCGGCGGTCGCCATCTCCGCTGCTGCTGACCGCGGCGCGGCTGTCGACGGTGAGGTGGAAGCGGATGTGAGGATGCAGCAGGGCGAACGCGCTGACCACGTCTTTGATGACCGCCACCTCGGTCGCGTCGCTCTTGAGAAACTTCAAACGCGCCGGCACGTTCGCGAAGAGGTCGCGCACCTCCACCACGACGCCCGGTAGGAGCGGTCCCGCTCCCTGCTCGATGAGCTCGCCTGCGCGGATGCGCAGGGTGGCGCCAGCGCTGGAGCACTCGACGTCTGCGACCGCGGCGATGCTGGCGAGAGCCTCACCGCGAAAGCCGAACGACTGGATCGCGATGAGGTCGGCCAGCCTGGTCAGCTTGCTTGTGGTATGGCGCACGAACGCCAGCGGGAGCTCGTCGGCGGGTATGCCTGCGCCATCGTCGCTGACGCGGATCGACGTCTTCCCCGCTCCCCGGACGTCGATGCTGATCCGCCGTGCACCCGCGTCGATCGCGTTCTCGACGAGCTCTTTGACGACCGAGGCCGGGCGCTCGATCACCTCGCCCGCGGCTATCGCGTCCGCGACCTCTGGGGGCAGCATCTGGATCATTGGGTCAGCTTGGCCCGCAGCTGATACAGCTTCTGCAACGCCTCCAGCGGGCTCAGTGACGCCGGGTCGATCGCCTCGAGCTCCTGGCGCACCGCGTCGGGCGCGACCTCGATCGGCAGGCCGAGCTGCAGCTCCGGCGGTTCAAGCGGCCGCTGGCGCTCGAGCTCGCCGAGCACGTCGCGGGCACGAGCGATCACGCCTGATGGCAGACCCGCCACGGCGGCGACATGGATTCCGTACGAGCGGTCTGCACCTCCGGGTACGACGCGATGCAGAAACCGAACCGTGTCGCCTTCCTCCAGAACCTCGACGCGTTGGTTTCGGACGCGCGGCAACCTTTCGGCGAGCGCGGTGAGCTCGTGGTAGTGAGTGGCGAAAAGCGTGCGGCAGCCAAGCTTCGGCGCGTCGTGCAGGTGCTCGACCACGGCCTGCGCGATCGAAACGCCGTCGTAGGTCGACGTCCCCCTTCCCACCTCGTCGAAGATCACCAAGGAAGATCGCGTCGCGTGATTGAGGATGTAGGCGGTTTCGGTCATCTCGACCATGAACGTCGACATTCCCGCGCTGATGTCGTCGTGCGCGCCAACGCGTGTGAAGACTCGATCCGCCAGCCCGATCACCGCGCGGTCCGCCGGCACGAAGCTGCCGCATTGCGCGAGCAGGACGATCATTGCCGCTTGCCGCAGATACGTTGACTTACCGGCCATGTTCGGCCCCGTGAGGATCACGATCTGCGCCCGGTCCGGATCGAGCTCGAGGTCATTGGCGACGAACACGCCCGCCGGCAGGCTCGTCTCGACCAGCGGATGCCGGCCTCCCTTGATGCTCAGCTGCGTCCCCGCGTTCACCTCGGGGCGATGCCAGGCATGCTCTGAGGCCGCGACGGCAAAGCTCAGGAGCGCGTCGACCGTGCCCGTCGCCTGGGCGGTCTCCCTCAGCGGTGGACCAGCTGCGGCGACCGCAAGACCCAGATCCCGAAGGATCTCGAGCTCTCGTGCTGCGATTCGCTCCTGCGCGCTGAGCACCACCGCCTCCTTTTCCTTTAGCTCTGGCGTGATGTAGCGCTCGCCTCCGGTGAGCGTCTGCTTGCGGACATAGTCGTCAGGGAGGCTTGCGGTGTTGGCGTGGCTGACCTCGATGTAGTAGCCGAAGACCCTGTTGAACCCGACCTTCAGCGATCGGATGCCGCTGCGCCTTCTCTCGGCCGTCTCCAGCTTGCCGATCCAGTCACGCGCGCTGCGCGATCCGTCGGAGATCGCATCCAGATCCGCGTCAAAGCCCGGACGGACGGCGCCGCCTTCCCGGATGGTCGCCGGGGGATCCTCGACCAGCGCCCGAGCCAGCGTGTTCGCAAGCTCAGGCGCCGCGGTGATCCGGCCGGCGAGCTCCCGCGTGACCAGCGCTGAGCACGAACCAAGCGCCTCGACCACGGCCGGGATGGCTTCCAGGGAGCGTCGCAGACCAACCAGCTCGCGGGGCGTCGCGTGGCCCGAGGCGGCCCGCGAGAGAAGGCGCTCGAGATCCCCGACCGGCTTGAGCACCCCATGCAGGCGATCCCGCAAACCGGGGTCGTTGACCAGCTCGTCGACCGCTGCCAGACGAAGCTCGATCGACTCGGCGTCACGCAGCGGCGCGCCAAGCCAGGAGCGGAGCTGTCGGGCGCCGACGGGCGTCGAGGTCCGGTCGATGAGCTGGACCAGCGCCGGGAGCTCCAGGTTGCGGACGGTCGCCGCGTCGAGGGGCATGGTCGCGTCGGGTGAGTAAGTCGTCACCGTGAACGAGCCGGGAAGCACTCTCGTCTGGTTCTGCTTGAGGTAGTCGAGTACGACGCCCGCCGCGCCGACCGCCAGAGGCGCGTCCACAGCGCCGATCGAGGCCGGATAGGCGATCCCGAGCATGTCCTTCAGCCTCTGCTGGCCGCGCACGGGGTCGAACCGATACTCCTCGATATCCGGCGGGGTCAGGAGCTCTGCCGGCGCAAGGCGTTCGAGCTCGTTCATCAGCCGGTCCTTGGGCAGCTGGCACAGCAAGAGCTCACCTGTGGAGACCTCGCACGCGGCAATCCCCGCTTCGAGGCCCTTGCTCCACGCCGCGACGAGGTAGTTCGGTCGCGATGGTTCGAGGTACGCATCCTCGACGACGGTCCCGGGCGTGAGCACTCGCGTCACGTCGCGGCGGACGAGCTTGTTCTTGCTTGCGGCCTCAACCTGGTCGCAGATGACGACCTTGTGACCCGCGCGAAGCAATTTGCCGACGTACGCCTGCCACGCGTGGTGCGGGACCCCGCACATCGGTGCACGTCCTGTCTTGCCCAGAGGGCGCGACGTCAGAAGCACGCCCATGATCGGAGCTGCGATCTTGGCGTCGTCGAAGAAGATCTCGTAGAAGTCGCCGAGCCTGAAGAGAAGAATTCCGCCGGGGTGCTTCTCTTTCGCCTCCCGGTACTGCCTCATGACCGGTGTGGCTGGGGGATTCACGCGGCCGGCAATCCCAGGAGCTGTCCTGCGGTCGCCTGCAGGACTCGAACGTTGACCACCGTGCCCGCCTGTATGTCGCCGCCTCGCAGCACGATCGCGCGCTTGCCTTGCCGGATGCGGCCGTACGGACGGTTCAACTCGTCATGGCCCTCGATCAGGACCTCGGCGTTGCGGCCGATCCAGCGCGCCGTCTTGCGGGCGGCGATGCCGCGCTGGAGCGCCAGCAGGTCATTCAGACGGCGCAGCTTCTCTTCCTGCGGCACATCATCGTCCATCTTCGTCGCCGCGAAAGTTCCCGGACGCGGCGAGTACATCGCGATGTGGACGACATCGAATTCGATCTCTTCGACCAGCGCGCGCGTGTTGAGGTATGCGGCTTCCGACTCGCCTGGAAATCCCACGATGACGTCCGTGACGAGCCCCAGATCCGGCATCAAACGCCGCGCGTTCTCCACGATCGTGCGGTAATGACGGGTCTGATAGCCACGCGCCATGCGCTTGAGAACCGTGTCATCCCCCGACTGCACCGGCAGCTGCAGCTCGCGACACACCACCTCGCTGCGCGCCATGACCTCCAGCAGCTCACCCTCGAGGTCCTGAGGATGTGAGGTCATGAAGCGCAATCGCTTGAGGCCCGGGATCTGCTCGACCTCACGGACCAGAGCGGCCAGGCCGCCGCGGCCGTCGGGGTCGTGGTAGTCGTCCACGTTCTGGCCTAGCAGCACGACCTCTCTCGCACCCTCCGCCACCGCCGTCCGGCACTCGGCGACGACGGCTTGAAGCGGCACGTGCTTCTCGCGGCCTCGGACCCTCGGGACTATGCAGAACGTGCAGTTGTGGTCGCAGCCCTGGATGACCCTGACGTAGTGGCTGATGCCAGTTCGACCCGCAAGCGGGAGCGCTTCGCCGTTGGAGTAGTCGTATCGGGCCTCGAGGCCGGCGACGAAGTCTTCGTACTCTCCGATAGGCACGACCGCATCGAGGTGCGGAAAGCGGCGCGTCAGCTCTCCGCCTTCTTTCGCGACGATGCAGCCGGTCACGGCGATCGTGCGCTCTGGCGTCTTCCACTGCTTCAGCTCGTGGAGCTTGGAGTACACGCGATCCTCCGACGCCTGGCGCACGACGCAGGTGTTGAGAATCGCGACGTCAGCTCGCTCGAGCGAGTCTTCGACGTAACCCGCAGCGAGGAGCCTTCTCGCGAGGCTCTCGGAATCCGCCGAGTTCATCTGGCATCCGATCGTCCAGATGTGGAACGACCTGGTCTGGACTACCGTTATCGGCTCTCCACGAGCAACCGGATTCCTGTCCTTTCCTCGCCGTCGATCGAGATGTCGATGAAGGCCGGGATGCAGACGAGGTCGAGCCCGCCGGGCGCCACGTAGCCTCGGGAGATGGCGATGGCCTTGACCGCCTGGTTGATCGCCCCGGCGCCGATAGCCTGGACCTCGACGCGCCCTTTGCTCCGGATCACGCCCGCGATGGCGCCCGCCACCGCAACCGGTTTCGAGGTAGCCGAAACCTTGAGCACCTCAACTGGAGCGCGCTCCGCTGACATTGCTGGAACCCCTTCAAACATGTTCTCGATCGACTCGCTGGATCGTCGTTGCTCGTCCGGTAGAAGGGTTAATGGTAACCAGTACCGAATTGAATGTCACTGGTCCAGAAGCCACCACGAAGCGGTTGGGAACCCCGGTCAAGAAGCGCTGGATGACCACGGCCTTGTCCATCCCGATGCAGCTGTCCCTGGGCCCGACCATCCCAACGTCGGTCACGTAGGCGGTCCCTCCAGGCAATATCCTCGCGTCGGCGGTCGGGATGTGGGTGTGCGTGCCGACCACGGCGCTGGCCCGGCCGTCCAGGTACCACCCCATGGCCGTCTTCTCCGAGGTGGCCTCGGCGTGCATGTCACAGAACACGATGTGCGCCTCCGCATGCTCGGCAAGAATCCCGTCGGCCGCCCGAAAAGGGTCGTCCGTGGGCTCGAGGAAGATGCGCCCGATCAAGTTCATCACCAGGACCTTGTGCCCGCCGGCGTCGACGACGCACCAGCCCTGGCCCGGCGCGGCCGGCGGGTAGTTGGCCGGTCGCAGCACACGATCCAGACCAGGCAGCTCTCCGACAAAATCCTTCTGGGCGAAGACATGGTTTCCGCTGGTGATCACGTCAGCGCCGGCGCCCTTCAGCTCCGCCGCGATCTTGGCGGTGAGCCCGAAGCCCCCTGCAGCGTTCTCGCCGTTGACGATGGTGAGGTTGGGCCGCAGCTCGTTCTTGAGGCCTGGAAGCAGGGCTTTGACCGCGTCCCGGCCGGGGTGACCGACGACATCCGCGACGAACAGGATCTTGAAGTCGACGTCGCTCACCACCTGATTTTCAGGCAAAAGAAAAAGGGAGCCCGCAGCGGGACTCCCTTTGTCACTATTTCGCGTATTCCACGGCCCTCGTCTCGCGCACCACAGTGACGCGGATCTGGCCCGGGAAGCTGAGCTCCGATTCGATGCGCTTGGCGATGTCCCTTGCCATCAGCTGGGCAGCCGTATCGTCGATCTGCTCCGGCTTGACCAGGATCCGAACCTCGCGGCCGGCCTGGATGGCGTAGGACTGCTGGACGCCCTGGAACGAGTTGGCGATCTCCTCCAGCTTTTCGAGCCGCTTGACGTAAGCCTCGAGCGACTCCCTGCGCGCCCCGGGGCGCGCCGCTGAAATCGCGTCGGCGGCGATGAGAAGAAGCGCCTCGATGCTGTGCGGTTCCTCGTCGTAGTGGTGCGCGCGCACTGCGTGAACGACCTGGGCGGGAACCCCGTGTCGCTGGAGCAGGTCCGCCCCGATCACGGCGTGTGACCCTTCGACCTCGTGGTCGATGGCCTTGCCGATGTCGTGGAGGAGGCCCGACAGCTTCGCGATGCGAACGTCGGCGCCGATCTCGGACGCCATCATGGCGGCGAGATGCGCCACTTCTTTGGAGTGGTTCAGCACCTGCTGTCCGTAGCTGGTGCGGAAACGCAGGATTCCGAGGTGGCGAACCACCTCGGGGTGCAGACCCTGGAGGCCTAGCTCCAGGACCGCCGCCTCACCCTCCTCCTTGACCCTTTGCAGGACCTCCTGGCGGGACTTGGCGACGATCTCTTCGATGCGCGCCGGATGGATGCGTCCATCCACTATGAGCTTGTTGAGCGCGACCCTGGCCACCTCGCGGCGGACCGGGTCGAAGCCGCTGATGATCACCGCCTCGGGGGTGTCGTCCACGATGAGGTCGATCCCCGTGGCCTGCTGGAGTGCGCGGATGTTGCGCCCTTCCTTGCCGATGATCCGGCCCTTCAGCTCATCGGTCGGTAACGGAAGCACCGAGACTGAGATCTCGGCGGTCTGGTCGGCGGCGACGCGCTGAATCGACTCGGTCACGATTTCCCGAGCCCGACGCTCGCTTTCGTCACGGGCTGCAAGCTCGGATTCGCGGACCTTGCGCGCGACTTCGTTGCGCAGGTCCTGCTCCACCTGGGCCATCAAGATGCCCTGGGCCTCCTGACGCGTCATGTTGGCGACGCGCTGGAGCTCCTTCTCCTGCTGGCGGTAGCTGTCTTCCAGCTGAGCCTTGACCTCGTCCAGCGCCTTCTGCTGGTTGGAGATGTCGCGTTCGCGGTGATTGAGGTCCTCGCCCTTGCGGTCGAGGTTCTCCTCCTTCTGAAGAAGACGCTTTTCGATCTGTTGCGACTGTGCCCGATACTCACGGGCTTCCTGTTCGGCGGCGGTGCGGATTTTGACGGCTTCCTCTTTGGCCTCCAGCAGCCTTTCCTTGGCCTGAGTTTCGGCCTCGGACAACGTTTGCTGAGCCTTGAGCTCCATGACGTGACTCCCGTCGCTCTGCCGGCGCTTGAGGAGCAGATAAGCCACTCCGAAACCGGCTGCGAGGGCCGCCGCTGCCACCACCACTAGCAATACGTAGACGTACATGACATGCACCTCGTTAATTCGATTGTCAAAGTGCGTGACCACGGCAGGACTCAGAGGGGGTCCCGCCTGGGGTTGGCTCTATGACTTGCGGGCCTCAGAGTGGGCCCGCGTGCAGCAAATTCTAGGCTTCTCGGGTGGTGGTCGTCCTCTCCCAGACCGCCCGGCAGGCGGTCCGAACGGTCCCGGGTGAGAATCCGCGGCGGAGCACCTTCGCGCCGGCCGAATCAAGCAACTCTCTGTAGCCTGCGAACGACTTCCGGCCTGCCAGCCTCTCCACCAGGCGGGTCGCGGCGGCCAGCTGGGCCTCGGGGTCGAAACCCTGGACTGCTCCGTCGGCCAGGGAGCGGTCGATACCGCGTGCCGCCAGCTCGGCGGACAGCGCCAGTGGGCCACGGGTTGCGGAGCGCCGCCTCACGTGCCCCTCGGCAAACAGCCGGTCGTCCAGGTACCGGAGCTCGACCAGCCGGGCGACGGCGGCGTCGACTTCCGCCTCGGCATACCCGCGGCGTCCCAGCTTGCGGCGCAACTCGAACCGAGAGTGGCTTCGCTGAGCGACGAGCCGGAGCCCTGCATCGAGGGCCCCGGCCACTGGTTTCTTAGAACTCCTCAGATGCACCTGCCGGCGACCTGAGGGGTGCAGCGGTCCGCAGCGGCGCGGCCGCCAGAGCCGCCTTCTCGCGCACCTTCGACTCGATCTCAGCGCACAGCGTCGGGTTCTCGCGCAGATAGTTGCGGACGTTGTCCCGACCCTGGCCGAGCCGCTGGTCGCCGTAGGACATCCAGGTGCCGCTCTTTTCGAGGATCCCGTACTCGATCGACGCGTCGATCAACGCTCCCTCGTGCGAGATTCCTTCGTTGAACAGGATGTCGAACTCGGCGGAGCGAAACGGCGGCGCCACCTTGTTCTTGACGACTTTGACTTTCACCCTGTTGCCGACCGAGTCGAGGCCGTTCTTGATGACCTCGACCTTGCGGATGTCGAGGCGAACGGAGGAGTAGAACTTCAGCGCCCGGCCCCCGGGTTGTGTCTCCGGGTTGCCGAACATGATCCCGACCTTCTCGCGCAGCTGGTTGAGGAAGATCACGGCGCAGTTCGACTTGGAGATCGCCGCGGTGAGCTTGCGCAGCGCCTGGGACATGAGGCGCGCCTGGAGGCCCATGTGCGAGTCGCCCATCTCCCCCTCGATCTCAGCCTTCGGCACCAGAGCCGCCACCGAGTCGATGACGATCACGTCGACGGCGTTCGAGCGGACCAGCACCTCGACGATCTCCAACGCCTGCTCGCCGGTGTCCGGCTGGCTGATCAAGAGGTCGTCGATCTTGACGCCGATCCGCGACGCGTAGAGCGGGTCGAGGGCATGCTCCGCGTCGACGAACGCCGCGACGCCGCCAGCCTTCTGCGCCTCCGCGATGACATGCAGGGCAAGGGTGGTCTTGCCGGCCGACTCCGGACCGTAGATCTCGGTCACCCGGCCGCGCGGGATACCCCCCACTCCGAGCGCCAGGTCCAGAGGCAGCGCACCTGTGGAGATGGCGGTTACCTCGCTGCGCTGCGCAAAGTGCTCCCCCAACTTCATGATCGCGCCTTTGCCATAGCTCTTCGTGATCTGGGACATGGCCGAATCGAGGGCTCTGCCTTTCTCCTCAAGGGCCTTATCCCGTTCCTTGTCCTTGTCCTTGTCTTTGTCTTTGTCCACTTGCAGTCAATCCTCCTAGGTCGTTGCGGCGAGTGTTCTACGTCGAAGGTTGGGAAGCAACGTTCTTTACAGGCCGGTTTGGGAGAGTCTAGCGAACATGTGTTTGGCGGTCAAGGGCTCGCCTGGCGGATGCTGCGGACCTCGGCGCTCAGCATCCGCAAAGCCTCGTTCGCCGCCTGACGGCGGTTGGACGCGCGGTCGCCCGTGAAGTTGAACTGGCGTGACGAGCAGCGCGTCTCGGTCGCCACAGCGATATAGGTCAGACCGACCGGCTTGCTCGACGCGTCTGCCGCCGGTCCGGCGATGCCCGTCACCGACACGGCCAGGTTCGTGCCGAAACGCTGGCGCACCCCGGTCGCCATCGCCTCGGCGACCTCACGGCTCACCGCCCCGACGCTGTCCAGAAGCTCGCGTGAAACGCCCAGCTCACGCTCCTTGGCCTGGTTCGAGTAGGCGATCACCCCGCCCAGGAAATAAATCGAGCTTCCGGCCTCGTCGGTGATCAACGCGCCGACCATGCCCCCGGTCGATGACTCGGCCACGGAGACGGTTAGACCGTTGGCACGCAAGACTTGACCCAGCTCGGCGGCCGGCGATGCTTCAGGCGCCCCGCCGGCCGGTCCTGGGCGCAGGCGCGATGTATCGAATGGGCCGAGCAGGTAGCGGAACCGCCAGAGGTAGTCCAGACCGCTCCCCAAGGTGAACACGACGGCCACCGCAACCGCCACGTCCGCGAGCGGAACCAGCACCGGGTAAGGCCGCTGGAGGATGAGCAGCGTGACCGCAGCCATCTGCATCACCGTTTTCGTCTTGCCCAGCGGCGCGGCCGAGATGACGCGCCCCTGGCTGGCGCCGACGGAACGAAGAATCGTGATGATGAGCTCGCGGGAAAAGATCACGACGACGACCCACGCGGCAACCAGGCCTTCCTGGACCAGGACGATCAGCACGGCGAGCACGAAAAGCTTGTCAGCGAGCGGATCGAGGAACTTTCCGAGGTCGCTGACGGTCCCGCTGCGGCGGGCCAGCTGACCGTCGACCGTGTCGGTCAGCGAGAAGGCGATGAAAAGCGCGGCCGCGACCTGATCGTGCCCGGGAAAACGAACGAGCAGGAGCGCCATGAGCACCGGGATGCCGAGAATTCCCGCGTTGGCGCGCACCCATCGGCCCGAGACTGCGGCCGTCGACGGTTCGCGGGCGAGGATCCGCGACCGGGACCCTGCGTCATTCGATACCGAGGCGCTCCAACAGCTCGTCGACGTCGGGAAGGGTCATCAAGACCTCACGCGACTTCGAGCCCTGATAGCCGCCGACCACCCGGTGCTCGGCGAGCTGGTCGACGATCCGGCCAGCGCGCGAGTATCCGACGTTGAACTTGCGCTGCACGAGCGAGACGGAAGCAGCACCCTCGGCGGCGACCGCGCGCGCCGAACGCGCAAAAAGCGGGTCGAGCTTGCGCTCCTCCCTCTTCTCCCCCTCCCACTCGGAGGTTGCGCCCTCTTCCAGGATCTCTTCCATGTATCGCGGCGGGCCCTGCGACTTCCAGTAGTTGACCACGCCTTCGACCTCCGGGTCGCTGACGAAAGCGCCCTGGATGCGGGTCGGCTTGCCCGCGTCCACCGGCTGGTACAGCATGTCGCCGCGACCCAGCAGCTTCTCGGCGCCACCCGTGTCGAGAATGACGCGGCTGTCGACCTGCGAGCCGACTGCAAACGCGATACGCGACGGGATGTTGGCCTTGATGAGGCCCGTGATGATGTCGGTAGACGGTCGCTGTGTGGCGATGATCAGGTGGATGCCGACCGCGCGTGCGAGCTGCGCGATGCGGCAGATGAGCTCTTCGATCTCGCCCGCGGCGACCATCATCAGGTCCGCCAGCTCGTCGATCACGATCACGATGTACGGGAGCGTGCGTGCGAGCTTCTGCGTGGCCCTCTCGTTGTACGCCGCGATGTTGCGGACGCCTTCGGCCGAGAACAGCTTGTAGCGTCGGTCCATCTCGGCGACCGCCCAGCGCAATGCTGCCGCCGCCTGGTGCGACTCGACGAGCACCGGCAACGCGAGGTGTGGCAGGCCGTTGTAGCCGGTCAGCTCCACCCGCTTGGGGTCGATGAGAAGCAAGCGCAGGTGGTCGGGTGTGACCTGGAACAGCAGGCTTGTGATGAGCGCATTGATGCACACGCTCTTGCCCTGCCCGGTCGCCCCGGCGATGAGCAGATGCGGCATGCGCGTCAGGTCAGCCACGATCGACTGACCCGACACATCGTTGCCCAGCCCGAGCGCCAGCTTGTTGGTGCCCTCGCGGAAGGCCGCGGTCTCGATCACCTCGCGGATCGTGACGAGGCTTGCCGACTTGTTCGGCACCTCGATGCCGACCGCTGACTTGCCAGGTATCGGCGCTTCGATTCGAAGGGGCGCCGCTGCGAGGGCCAGCGACAGGTCGTTCTGCAGCGCCGTTATGCGCTTGACCTGCACGCCCGGCCCAGGCTGCACCTCGTACTGCGTGACAGCCGGGCCCGGGTTGACACCAACGATCTTGCACTCGACGCCGAACGTCTGAAGGGTGCTCTCGATGACCCTGACGTTGCGCTTGATCTCATCCGCCATCCGCTCGCGCCGGGCGGTCACGGTGTCGAGGAGCGCAATCGAGGGCAGCTTCCAGTCGATCTGGGGCACGTCGTCCTCGGGCTCGGCGATGACGTGCAGCACCGGCGCAGGCGCGGTCGGGTGTGCGGGTGCGGCGAGCGGTTCATCCCCGCGGACCGCCACCGGCTCGGGCTGGTGTTTTCTCTCGGCCCGCTCCTCCGGCTCGTCGACATCCCACAATCTCGGCTGATCCGGCGAGGCCGGCGCGGTGGCGAAGCTCGCAGCCGAGCGGGTCAGGAGATCAGACGACGCGGGCGCGGTCCTGCCCGGTTTGGCCTTCTCCGATGCGGGCACGGCGACGAGGCCGCGAATCCTCGCCCGTTCGGCGTAGGCGGCGCGAGCCGCGCCGACCGCGGTCGCGAGCAAGGCGCCGGGACTGAAATGGATGGTCACGATGAGCCCTATGACCAGGCCCGCGATGAGCAGCGCCCATGACCCAACCGAACCGACCAGTCCGTCCAGCGAACTGTCGATCCCGCGACCGAGCGAACCTCCCCCGCCACCCGCGAGGCCGAACAGTCCGACGAGGGAGAGCACGGCGACGAGGCCCGCGACCAGGTCGACCGTGCGCGGCCGGGGCGCTTTGGGCCAGAGGAGATAGCCGCCGAGGGCGAGAGCAGCCGCCACGGGAACGAACCATGCGACGCCGAACTCGAAGACCATGCCGTCGCGAACGCCCTGCAGGATCGAGGGCGCGCGGCTTGCGATCGCCAGCAAACCGAGGAGGGCGGCGAGCATGAGCAGGACGCCGAGGATCTCCCGAACCTGACGGGATGTCAGGCGCGGCCGCGCGACGCGCTTGCTCCTTTTGGAACGCGAGGCGGATGCGCGACGGGCGCCAGATCGAGATGAGCTTCGGGATGTGGTGCGACGCATGCTGCGGGCCCTTGAGCCGATTGGATTCTACCCTTTCGCGGGCCGCATACTCTCGTGCGTGGCGGTCGATCCATTCGCTGAAGCCGAGATCCGATACAGGTATCTGGTCGATGAGCGTCGGACCGGAACCCTGCCGCCGCGTGCCTTTCGCGTCGCGGTACGAGATCTGGCTGTGCTCGACAACGAGGGCAGGCGCTGGATGCTGGGGCCAGAGGACGGCATCTGGTACCGGCGGGAGAACGAGCGGTGGCTGCAGGCGGATCCGCCGCGGCGGCTGGTCTGTTCGTCGTGCGGGCACCACAACCTCGGGCGGCACAGCTTCTGCGTGGAGTGTGGTCAGCGGCTGGACCGCTAGGCGACACTTTCGGATAGTCCGGACTATCCGGCGTTGTCCGAAGCCAGATGCCTGGTTAGTCCGGACTATCCGGGCCTGACGCGTTACGGTGCGCTAGCGGTGCACCTGCGCTTGCGCGATCCCGTACGCAAGTCCCAGCGCGACCGGCAGCAGCGCGGCCAGGAACCACAGCCGCCACCACAGCGGCCTCTTCTCCCCCTGCACCATCTCAAAGCCACAAAACCCGCAGTAGCGGTCGAACGGACCTGCGATGCCGCGACAGTTCGCGCATTGATGAATCTGCAACCCGCAATGGGCGCAGCGCGCCTCCTCTGAATGGTCGAGCATCATCGCGGGCTGATCGCAACGCGGACACAGGCTCGGCGCAACCAGCGCAAGCGGCGGAAGCTTCATATCTCCGTCACGACGGGAATGACCATAGGACGCCGGCGCGTCTGCTTGTAGATCGTCTTCGACACGGCGTCGTGGACCACTTCCTGGAGCAGGCTGACCTCGGCGTGCGAGTCGCTGAAGCGCGCGATGCTTTCCAGCACAGCCGCCCGCGCATCCGCCATCAGCGTGGTGGACAGCTCCGGCTCGATCACGCCGCGGGACACGAGCTCAGGACCCGCGCGCAGAGCTCCAGTATCCCGGTCAAGCGTCAGGGTGACGACCAGGATCCCGTCCTCGGCCAGATGCCGCCGGTCGCGCAGCACCACCTGCTCTACGTCACCCACGCCGAGGCCGTCGACATAGACCAGCCCCGTTCCGATCTTCTCTCCGCGCGTCATCGAATCCGCGTCGAGCTCGACCGTTTCGCCATCCTCCACCACCACCATGTGATCCGCGGCCACTCCCGCCTCTTTCGCGAGCTCGGAGTGAAGAAGAAGCTGGCGATACTCGCCGTGGACCGGGATGAAGAAACGAGGCCGGACCGCATCCAGCATCTCCCGGAGCTCATCGCGCTGGGCGTGGCCCGTGACGTGCACGTTGCCGACCTCTGAGTAAAAGACGCGAGCGCCATGTCGATAGAGGTTGTTCACAGTCTGCAGGACCATTCGCTCGTTGCCGGGGATTGGCCGCGCTGAGATCACCACCCAGTCGTCCTTGCGCACGTTGAGGAACGGGTGGCGCTGCGCGGCAAAGCGGGTAAGCGCTGACATCGGCTCGCCCTGGCTGCCCGCCGTGAGCAGCAAGAGCTTCGAGGGCGGAATCCTGTCGACGTCCGCAAGTGGGACGACAACACCGTCAGGAACGCTGAGGAAACCGAGCTCTCGCGCGGTCCGGAAGTTCTCGCGGAGACTGCGTCCGACGACAGCCACGCGACGTTCGAACTGCGTCGCCATGCGCACGAGGTGCTGGATGCGGTGGATGTTCGACGCGAAGTTGGCGACGACGATGCGTGATGGCGCATTGGTGAAGATCCGCTCGAATGCGGCATGAAGGTCGCGCTCGGAGCCCGAGTGGCCCTCGCGCTCCGCGTTCGTGGAGTCGCTGAGCAGGAGCAGCACGCCGGCGTCGCCCAGACGGCGAAAGCGCGCCATGTCGGTCGGAAGGCCGTCCGGTGGAGCGGAGTCGAGCTTGAAATCGCTCGTGTAGACGACACGTCCAACGGGCGTGTCGATCGCGAGGGCCACCGCGTCGGGTATCGAGTGGCAGACCGAGACCGTCTCGAGGCGAAACGGGCCGAGCTGCACCGAGTCGCCCACCCTCACCTCGCGCAAGTCTGATTCGCGCAGGATGCGGTGCTCTTTCAGCTTCGGCTTGAGCAGGCCCAGGGTCAGCCGCGTGCCGAAGACTGGGACGTTCAGCTTCTTCAGCGCAAACGGCAGGCCGCCGATGTGATCTTCGTGGCCGTGGGTGAGGAAGATGCCCAGCACTTCGCGGCCGCCGTGCAGCAGGTAGGAGATGTCCGGAAGGACGAGGTCGATGCCGAGCATGTCCTCCTGCGGAAACATGAGGCCCGCGTCGACGACGACGACCTTGCCCTCCCACTCCAGCGCCCACATGTTGATGCCGACCTCGCCGAGGCCGCCAAGCGGGATATACCGCAGCCGAGATTTCACAAGAGTCGCAGTTGCTCTGATTCCTGTTTCGGCGAAGCGACCGCGACCGGAGGCGGCGGCGGCGCCAGCACCTGGTCGAGGTACCGCTTCACCTGGTCGAAGTCATGCTCCAGGTCCGCGACGAGCGAGCCGTTGTGCAGCGCGGCGGCCGGGTGGTACAGCGGCACGTACGCGACGTCGCCACGCCGGATCAGGCTGCCGTGGATGCGCGAGATCGAGCCCTGGCCCGGCATCAGGCGCTCGAGCGCGTGCCGGCCCAAAATCAGCACCACCTTCGGTCTGACGAGGTCGAGCTGCTGCTTCAGGTATGGCGAGCACGCCTCAGCCTCATTCGGCATCGGGTCGCGGTTCATCGGCGGCCGGCATTTGAGCACATTGGTGATGTAGACGTCGGCTCGGCTCAGGCCGATGCGGTTGAGCAGGGTGTCGAGCAGCTTTCCCGCCGCGCCGACGAACGGTTCGCCCTGACGGTCCTCGTTGAAGCCTGGAGCTTCGCCGACGATCAGGATGTTGCTGGGACATGGGCCGGCGCCTGGCACCGCCTGAGTGCGAGTGGCATGGAGCCCGCAGTTCTTGCACGACCGGATGACTTCGTGGAGCCGGATCAGCTCCGTGGGGGCGCTAAGCGACTTTCACCCCGGGCTTGGCAAAGGTGATGTACTCGCCCGCTTCAGAAATCGTCTTCAACACCGACTTGAGCTGATCATCGGTGAGGGGAACGAGCGGAAGGCGGAACGGTCCCGCGTTGAAACCCATCGCGTTCAGCGCCGACTTGATCGGAACCGGGTTGGCGGCCGTGGTCATCAGGGTCTTGATCACGGGAAGCAGCCCGTGGTGGATGTCGCGCGCCACATCGTTCTCGCCCTTGCGGTAAGCCTCGATCAGGCGAGCCATCGATCGTCCCGCAATGTGCGACACGACACAGATAACGCCGTGGCCGCCCACCGCCATGATCGGAAGGGTCCAGCTGTCGTCGCCGCTCCACACCTTGAATCCGTCAGGCTTGCTCGCGCACACGAGGCCGATCTGGTCCAGGTCGCCGCTTGCCTCTTTGACTCCGATGATTCCGGGCAGCTCGGCGCAGCGCAGCGTCGTCGCGGCAGTCATGTTCACGGCCGTGCGGCCCTGGATGTTGTACATGATCGTCGGGCCGACCTCGGAGATCGCCTTGAAGTGCTGGTACATGCCGTCCTGAGGCGGCTTGTTGTAGTAAGGGACGACCGCGAGCAGGGCGTCCGCGCCGGCCTTCATGGCGAGCTCCGAAAGCTCGACTGAGTGATGGGTGTTGTTGCTTCCGGTGCCGGCGACGATGTTCTTGCCGGGAATCGCGCCCTTGACCGCTCGCAACAGCTCGATCTTCTCCGCGTCGCTCAGGCTCGGCGACTCACCGGTCGTGCCCGAGACGACGACACCGTCGGACCCGTCGTTGACCAGCAGCACGGCGAGCTTTTCCGCCGCCGCATAGTCGACCGCCCCATCGGCCTTGAACGGAGTGATCATCGCGGTCAGAAGGCGTCCTATCTCTTTACTCACTTTCCTATGACTCCCATCTCGATGGCTTTTTCCGCGATCTGCACGGCGTTCAGCGCGGCACCCTTGCGCAGGTTGTCGGACACGATCCACAAGACGAGACCGTGTCGTGACGAGGCGTCGTCGCGGATCCGGCCGACGTAGACCTCGTCCTTCCCGGCAACCCCGTGCGGTGTCGGATACAGCCTTGCGTGCGGGTCGTCCTGGACCGCAATTCCGGGCGAGGTCGAGAGCAGCTCGCGCACCTCGTCGGCGGTGATCTTCTCGGTCGTCTCGATGAACACTGACTCGCCGTGTCCAACCGGCACGGGCACACGTACGCAGGCCGCTGTGATGCGAAGCTCCGGCTCGTGAAGGATCTTGCGCGTCTCGTTGACGATCTTGACCTCCTCTTCGTTGTAGCCGTCAGCCTCCGGACGCCATCCACCCGGGACGACGTTGTAGGCAAGCTGGTACGGGTACACCGATGCGGATGGTTCCTCGCCGGCCGCGATGGCCTTCGTCTGCTCCTCGAGCTCATCGACCAGGGCCCGCCCCGCACCCGACGCTGACTGGTACGTGGCGACCAGCACCCTCTCCAGCCCCGCCTTCTTTTTCAGCGGGTTCAGGATCACCGTCAGCGGAATGGCGCAGCAGTTCGGGTTGGCGATGATGCCTTCGTTGTCGCGTATGTCGTCGCTGTTCACCTCGGGGACGACGAGCGGCACGTTTTGCTTCATCCGCCACGCCGAGCTGTTGTCGATGACCAGGGCCCCCGATTCCGCCGCCTGCGGACCGTACATCAATGCGATGTCACCGCTTGCCGCGAACAGCGCGACGTCGATGCCTTTGAACGCGGACTCGTTGAGCTCCTCGACCTGAATCGAGCTTCCGTTGTACGGCACCGTCATGCCCTTCGATCGCTCGGACGCAAGCGCGATGACGCGCTCGCTCGGGAATTCGCGCTGCGACAGTACGCGCAGCATTTCGTTGCCGACCATGCCGGTCGCGCCGACGACAGCAACGTTTAATCGCTTGGAGGTGGGCACGGGGCCAGTTTACTTTTGTCGGGCGGACTAATCAACACTGAGGCCGAGCAGCTGGTCGAGTCCGCGATAGAACCGGGGCTCGCTCGTGACCTTGCGGATCGCGAGTAGGACGCCCGGGACGTAAGCCTCGCGGCTCGTGGTCCGGTGCGCGATCGTCAAGGTCTGGCCGGGCAGGCCGAAGATGACCTCCTGGTCCGCGACGAAGCCGGGCAGGCGCACGCTGTGCACGGCGACGCCACCCTCCTCCCCACCTCGGGTGCCAGGCAGCGTTTCCTTTTCCGACTTCCTGTACTCGAAGCTCTTGCCCTTACGCCGCGCCGCCACGCGGCGCGCCGTCGACAACGCCGTCCCCGATGGCGCGTCGAGCTTCGCGGCGTGATGCATCTCGATGATCTCGACCGCGTCGAAATGCGGTGCCGCGATGTCCGCCAGGTGCATCATCAGCACGGCGCCGACCGCAAAATTCGGCGCGACGATGCCGCCGAGCCTCTTAGCCTGGCACGCGGTTTCCAGCTTGTCGATGTCCGACGCCGACAGCCCCGTGGTGCCGATCACGGGAGAAGCCCCCGCGGCGACCCCCGCCAGCGCGTTGTGCACCGCTTCCGATGGGCGTGTGAAGTCGACCAGCGCCTGCGGTCGCTTCTCATGCAGGAACGCGGCCAGGTCGTCACCGCGCCCAATACCGCCGACGAAATCGATGTTCGGCTCGGACTGGAAGGCCGCAACGAGGACCGAGCCGACCCTGCCGCGATGTCCCGCCACCGCGACCTTAATCCGCTCGGTCATCTCAGTCGGGTGTCAGTCCCGTCGGGGCCCCCGGCCCCGCCCGCCGCCGTTTCGCCCACCCCGATCCCGACCACCGAAACCACCCTCGCGCGGTGCGGGCGGAGGTGATGCCAGGGCCAGAGCCATGGCCTCCTGGCTGATCTTCTCCTCGATGGGCAGGCCCTTCGCAGTCAGCTCTTCGATCGCGGCCTGGCGGCTCAGGTTCAGGCGGCCCTGGCTGTCGATCTCGACCGCCTTGACCACGATCTCGTCGCCGATGTTGCACACCTCTTCGACCCGCTCGACGCGATGGTCGGTGAGCTTTGAGATGTGCACGAGCCCGTCCTGGTTCGGCAGGACCTCGACGAACGCGCCAAAGGGCATGATGCGCACGACCTTGCCCTGGTAGATCCTGCCGACCTCGACCTCGTCGGTCAGGCTCTTGATCCAGTCGATCGCCTTGCGGCCGGCTTCCTGGTCGACCGCCGCGATGAAGACGCGACCGTCGTCCTCGACGTCGATCTGCGCCCCGGTCTCCTCGGTGATCTTGCGGATCATCTTGCCTCCTGGGCCGATGATGTCGCGGATCTTGTCGGGGTTGATCAGGATCGTGGTGATGCGCGGCGCGTAGTGGCTCATCTCAGTGCGCGGACGAGGCAGCACCGCGAGCATCTTGTCGAGCACGAAGAGTCGCGCTTCGCGCGCCTGCTCCAGTGCCTGGGCCAGGATCTCGTGGGTCAGGCCTTTGATCTTGATGTCCATCTGCAGCGCGGTGATTCCGTCGCGCGTGCCCGCCACCTTGAAGTCCATGTCGCCGAGCGCGTCTTCGACTCCCTGGATGTCGGTCAGCACCGCGAACTTGCCTTCGCGCGTCACCAGACCCATCGCGATGCCGGCGACCGGGGACTTGATCGGGACGCCCGCGTCCATCAACGCAAGCGTCGAGCCACACACGGACGCCATCGACGTCGATCCGTTCGAGCTCAGGATCTCGGACACGAGCCGGATCGTGTAAGGCCAGTCCTCGACCGGTGGGACGACCGCCAGCAGCGCCCGCTCGGCGAGCGCGCCATGCCCGATCTCGCGCCGGCCCGGGCCGCGCTGGGGTCGCGCCTCGCCCACGGAGTACGGCGGGAAGTTGTAATGGTGCATGAACCGCTTGAATTCCTCAGCCGTCAGCCCGTCGAGCTTCTGCTGGTCGGACATCGAGCCGAGGGTCGCGATCGTCAAAGCCTGCGTCTGGCCGCGGGTGAACAGGCCCGAGCCGTGCGTGCGGGGCAGCACGCCTACTTCGACGGTGATCTGGCGGACGTCATTCAGGCCGCGACCGTCGACGCGGATGCCCTCGTCGACGATGCGCTGGCGGACGCGGTCCTTGACTGCCTTGTCGTACAGCTTGCCGAGGATGTCGATGTGCTCGGGGAAACGCTCGCCGAGCTCAACGATCGTCTTGGTGCGAAGGTCGTCGAGGGCGTTCTCCCGAGATGCCTTGTCCGGGCTGTAGAGAACCTGGTCCAGGCGCAGGGCAAGGTACTCGCCCACGATCTCGAGCATCTGCTCCGGGTACGTGTTGGGGATCCATTCCCGCTTCTCCAGCCCGACCTGCTCCTGCAGCTCGAGCTGCGCGGCGCAGATCCGCTTGATCTCCTCATGCGCCGCGGCCAGTGCGTCGAGCACGACCTGCTCGCTGACGCCCTTGGCGCCGGCCTCGACCATCAGGATCGCGTCGGCCGTGCCGGCGACCACGAGGTCGAGCCCTGAGTCGCCCATCTGCGACATCGGCGGGTTCACGACGACCTTGCCGTCGATGTAGCCCATGCGCACGGCGCCGACCGGTCCCTGGAACGGGATGTCGGAGATCACCAGCGCCGTCGAGGCGCCGTTGATGCTGAGGATCGTCGGGTCGCTCTCCTGGTCGACTGACAGTACGGTCGAGATGACCTGGACGTCGAGCCGGAATCCCTCCGGGAACAGAGGCCGCAGGGGCCGGTCGGTCAGCCGGGACGCGAGGATCGCCGTCTCGCTGGGCCTGCCCTCACGCCGCATGAACGCGCCAGGGATCTTGCCCGCGGCGTACAACTTCTCTTCGTAATCGCACGTGAGCGGAAACCAGTCGATCCCCTCGCGCGGCTCCTTGGCCATCACCGCGGTGCTCAGGACCACCGTGTCGCCCTGGCGGATGATCACCGCCCCGTTCGCCTGCTCCGCCACCCGACCCGTCTCCAGCGAGATGCGCCGGCCGGCGATTTCTACGTTTTTCGTGACTACTGCCACGCCAAATACCTCCATGAATGTGGGAGGAACCCGGCGGTGCGACTGTGGGTCAGATTCCTAGCAGCTGCCACTTAACTGACGCTGAGTGGGGGCTTCTAAGAGCTGACCCGCGCTACCGGCTAGGGTCCTCCCGAAATTAAATTGGCCGAACTATCTCCTGATGCCGAGCTTGGCGACGAGCGCGCGATAGCGCTCGATGTCGGTGTCCCTCAGGTAGTTCAGCAGACGCCTTTGCTTGCCGACCAGGAGAAGAAGGCCGCGGCGCGAGTGGTGGTCCTTGGCGTGCGTCTTCAGGTGCTCGGTGAGCTCCCGGATCCTTGCGGTGTGAAGCGCGATCTGGACCTCGGGCGATCCCGTGTCCTTGTCTGCGCGCCTGTGGTCCGCGATCAGCTTGCCTTTGACTTCGTTCTCGACTGCCAAACTCGCTGGCCAGTATACGGGGGCGCCTGCCCGGGGCGTTTTCGACGCCAACATGCCTGTTAGTCCGGACTATCCTGGGTTGGCCTCGACGAGAAGCCCGGATAGTCCGGACTATCCGACGTGTTCTACGGAGCCGTCGGAGCGCGGGTCGGCGCCCGCGCGCCAGGCGTCGGGCCCGTCGATCACGATCGCGTGCCCGTGGCCGAACGAGGGGTGCTGAGCGGGCATCAGGCGCACATTGCGGTCGGATCGCGAGAGTTGGGCCGCGTTCGGGTAGTCGGCTTCCATCGCGAGCGTGACACCGTCCGGCAGGATCGCCATCCGCGGCCGCGCCGTGGCCTCGGCCGGATCGAGGCCCTCGTCGGCGAGAAAGCTCAGGAGCTGTGCCTGCAGCTGCGGCTGGAGATCCGCGCCCATCGACCCGAAGGCCGCCCACGGCCGCCCGTCGCGCGCCGCCATCGCGGGGATGAGCGTGTGCATGGTGCGCTTCCTCGCCTCCAGCTTGTTGACGTGCTTTTCGTCGAGGCTGAAGTAGGCGCCGCGGTTCTGGAGGAGCATTCCCGTGCCTTCGGCGACGATCCCCGATCCGAAGTCGTAGGCGACGCTCTGGATCAGGGAGACGACGTTTCCATGCTCGTCGGCTGTGCAGAGGTAGACCGTGTCGCCGAAATCGTGGGCTCGCGCATGTCCGGCGGGGACGTGGTCAGGGTTCAGGAAAGGCTCGACCGGAGCAACCGAGAAATCCGGGTCGGTGATGTACCGCTCGCGCAGCGCGTAGGCCGCGTCGCGAGCCGTTCGGAACTCCATTCCCGCCGCGAGCCGGACCATCATCGCGGCGGCCGCAAGCCCCTGGGTGGGAGGTGGCAGCTCGTACAGGATCAGGTCGCGATAGGCAAAGCTGATCGGATCGACCCAATGCGAGCGGTGGGTCGCGAGATCTTGTCTCGTCACGAAACCGTCGCGACGCTCGATCGCTGACGCAAGCGAGGCCGCGACCTCTCCCCGGTAGAAGCCGTTGAGTCCGCTGTGCCCGATCTCATGCAGGACCGACGCGAGGTCGGGATTGCGAAGCACCATTCCGGCTTCCATGGGCGGATACAGCGCGAAAGTGCCCGGCTCGCGGCCGAGCCACCCGGCGGCCGACTGCAGGGCGCGCGACAGCTGAGGCGTGATGATGTAGCCGTCCTGGGCCAATCCGGCGGCGGCTTCGAGCACGGCCCCGAATCCGAAGCTGCCAAAGCGCTCGAGCAGCCTCCCCCACGCCTCGACCGTGCCTGGGACCGTCACGGTCAGCGGTCCTCGGGCGGGCATCGTTTCGTGTCCGCGGGCGCGGACGGCTTCTACGCTCGCGAGCTCGCCCGAACGGCCGGCCCCGATGAGTCCCACGGGAGAGGTCGCGCCGGCCGGCCACACGATCGCCATCAGGTCGCCGGCAACCGACGTCATGTGCGGGTATACGACGCACAGGACCGCGTCGGCGGCGACCACCGCGTCGATCGCGTTTCCGCCGTCCCGCAGGACCTGAGCCCCAACCTCCGAAGCGAGGTGATGTGGGGTCGCTATGACCCCCCTCGTCATCGAGGGGTTATGAACTCGATCGCGCCGGGCTGGATCTCGAAGAGCGCCGGCAGGAAGCCGACGTCTTCGCCGTCCAGGTCGATGCGCACCGGCTCCGGCGACGTGACTGTGATCCGCTTGCCATACATGAGCTCAATTTTCGGGTTGCCGTTGTCCAGATGCTTGCCGTTCAAGAAGTCGTTGATTCCGCGCATGGTTTCGATCTTGCCCGCATCCTTGATCACGATCACATCGAACACGCCGTCGGTCGGCGATGCCGACGGTGCCATCTGCATCCCGCCGCCGAAGAACTGACAGTTCGCGACGACGACCTGCTGCGCCTTGGCCAGCTCGTGCGTCGAGCCGTCGATGACCATCGTCATCGGCTTGTTCTTGTATGTCAGCAAAGCCAGCCCGCTGCCGACCTTGTACGTCAGCGCGCCCAGACGCTTGCTGCCTCGATTCACCTTGTAGACGACATCGCCTCCGAGTCCCGCGTCGGCGATGTTGATGAAGTGGCGCACGGCCGTGGCTCCGTCTGACGTCTGGTACGTGACGCAGCCGGCGTCGAGCCGCCTGACCATTCCGCTGCGCAAGACCTCGATCGCCTGCTTCGGATCGATCGGTATGCGCAAGGTGCGCCGGAAGTCGCCCCCGGTGCCAAGCGGAACCATCGCTAGCTTGCTGGTCGTCGGGATAGGCGCACCGTTGCGGAAGAAGCCGTTGACCACCTCGTTGAGGGTGCCGTCACCGCCGACTGCGACGATGACCGGCCGCGATTCGAGCACCGCCTTCTGAGCCATCTCCGTCGCCTCGAAGGGCCGCGTCGTGAACGCCACCTCGTACGGCAGACCGCTCGAGGGCAGCCACGACTCAACCCCGGCCCACTCGCGTCCCGCCTTGCCCCCGCCCGACGAGGGATTGACGATGAACAGGATCGCGGCGCCGGGGCGGGCGCCTATTGGGAGCCTCCCACCGCGCGCGGGTTCATGATCCGCTCAGGGTCGATTCCATTCTTCACCGCTCGCCAGACGTTCATCCATCCTCCCAGCTCATCGGCGACCCATCTGGCCCGCGCCTGGCCGACGCCATGGTGGTGGCTGATCGTCGCACCGAGCTCGAGGGCCGCGCTCATCGCTCCTTCCCAGGCGCGACCGTACGCGGCCCTCGCTTCCGCTTCATCGCCGCCAGAGCCGCCGAACGTGAAATAGGCGCAGCAGCCCTGCTGATAGGCATGACTGAAATGGCATAACGCGAGGCCGCCCACCGCTATTGCGGGCTTCACTCTCGCGTGAAGGTCGGCCAGCACCGTCCACGAGCCCGCCAGCTCGATCGTGTCGAGATAGGAGCCGGGCGGTGCAAGAAAGGCTTTGAGGCGTTCCGCGGAGAGGTCGAAACGGTGCTTCTGCCAGCGCTGCCATGGTTCTTCGCCAAGTTGGCGCGCGTCGCCCGCGAATCGTTCAACCGCCCTCGACTCGGCCTCCGCGACGTCGTGCAGGCCGGCTGTCGCAATCACCAGCGCGCATTCCCCGTCGTGGACGTCATAGCCGCTGAACAAGGTGTCCTCTGCGTCATAGAGGCGCATCACGAGCGGCCTGATGCCCGCCTGCATCACCGATCGCATGCATTCGAGTCCTGCCCGAAGCTCGCGAAACGCGTAGCCGCGGCCAAAAGTCGTTTCGGGCAGGCGGTGGAGTCGAAGGACGGCGCCGACCACCACCCCAAGCCCCCCTTCCGCGCCGAGGAAGAGCTGGTGCAGCGCGGGGCCTGCTGCAGACCGCGGACCGGGCCGCGGCGCCGCGAACGTACCGTCGGCCAGAACCACGGCGAGTCCAAGGACCATGTCTTCGATGCTCCCGTAACGGCTCGATTCCTGGCCCGACGAGCGCGTCGCGATCAGCCCGCCGACTGTCGTCCCCGGCAGCGAGCTCGGGTAATGGCCGAGGGTCACGCCCCGTGAGTTGAGCTGCTGCTCGAGGGCGTAGCCGTTCACCCCGGCTTCGCATTTGCATGTGAGGTTGGTCTCGTCGATCTCGAATACGCGGTCGAACGCGCCCATGTCCATCACTAGCTCGCCGGCGGCCGGCGCAAGCGCACCGCAAACGCCGCTCCCACCGCCCATCGGTGTGACAGCGACCCTGTTCGAGGTCGCCCACCGCAGCAGGGCGGCGACCTGTTCGCGCCCCGCAGGGCGGACGACCAGAACCTGCGGCGGGACGTTGCCGGCGCGTTCCTGCATGATCGCCAGCGGCCACAGGTCGCGGACCGGGCGCTCGTCGACCGCGGTCGGACCGACGATCTTCTCCAGCTCTTCTCTGCTCCCCATCTATGGGGAGCCGGCGCGAGGCGCCTGAGGGGCGCCGTCCTGTTTGGCCGCGAACCGGCCCGCAAGCCACCCGGTGAGGATCGGAACGCCGAAACCGGAATCCCCGCCGTACTCGTAGCCGCCCAGCATCGCGCCGGCGGCGTAAAGGTTCATGTAGGGCACCGTGCCGTCCTCATTCAGCGGGTGCAAACGCTTGTCCGTCATCGCGCCCAGGCGCATCTCTTCACCGGCGTCGAGGTATTCGAGGTGATGCAGGCGAGTTCCCAGGCTCGCGACAGGAACACCCTCGTAGAACACGCCGAGTCCGAGGAGCGGCTCGCTCGTGACTCGACCGGCGCGGAGACCGCCCCCGATGTGCCGTCCCGTGGCCAGCACGAACGCGTCCGCGCGGAAGGTTCTAGACGCCGCGCGCGCCGCGATGACACGGTCGCGAGTCGTCTCCAACGCCTTGATCTCCGTCGCGACCGCGCCGAGCGAGATCGCCTGCTGGAGCCGCCAGCCGTGCGGCGACGGCGGCGACGCGAGCAGCTCGAATCCATCGGGCGGAAGGTTGACGAAGCCCGGCGGATAGGCGATGGCCGCGCCGCGTGCCCGCGGAGATGGTGCGCGCCGGCCGTACAGGTCGGTGAGCGCGGCGCCCTCCGGCAGGTCGGGGATCGACACGTCCTCGGCGAACGCTTCCACACCGTGCAGCTCTTTGAGCGCTTGCGCGGTGGATGCCGCGTCGTAATCGCCCACTTCAGGAACTCCGATGACGGCAACACGTTTGCCGCTGAGCGCGCCGAGCTCGCCCGGCGCGACGGACTCCGGCACCACGTTCGCCGCGTGAGCGAGGCCGTGGATGTCCGCGTACAGCCCCCGACTCCGCCAGCCACCCTGGAACCTGAGACCTTCCTTGCCCAATGCGAGCTGCAGCGTCGAGATCGCGGCGTCCAGCTCGGTGGCCAGCCCCACCGCGTCCATCCCGAGACGCGCCAGCGGGTGATGCGGCAAGCGAAGAACCGCCGCGATGTCGTCCACGATCTCCATCCCGCCCGCGTAAAGGGCCGTCGCACCCGGCGCACGCGCAACCACGGTCACGTCTGCTCCGTCGCGGCGAGCCGCGAGCGCGGCGCAGTAACCCGCGATCCCGCCGCCGAGCACCAGGACCCTGGTCACCGGGAGATGATGCGACGCGTGTCCACGACATCCTGCTTCAGCTGGCGGACCAGGTCGTCCGGCGTCGCGAACTTGATGTCGGGGTGCAGGTAGCGAACGAAGCGGAGCTCGAGTCTCTTTTGATAGAGGTCGCCTTCGAAGTCGAGCAGGAAAGCCTCCACGCGAAGCTGCGTGCCTCCAAAGGTCGGGCGGTAGCCGACGGAGAGCGCCGCTACAAAATCTCCCTCGGGCGCGCGAGCACGTCCAGCGTAAGCGCCAAGCGCGGGGACCAGCTTGTTGGGCTCGATGCCGATGTTCGCAGTCGGAAACCCGAGCCGCCTCCCGACGCGGTCGCCCGCCTCCACCGGTCCTGACATGGAGTATTCGCGGCCCAGCAGGCGATTCGCGTCCTCCATCTCGCCGGTCGTGATGAGACGCCGGACCTCCGAGCTGTGCAGCTCGCGGCCGTCGATCTTGAATGGAGGAATGACATCGACGGCGTGTCCGTGGCTGCGCAGCCAGTCGGCGTTGCCTGTGCGTCCGCGGCCGAATGCAAAATCAAAGCCGATCACCCAGCGCCGGATGTCCATCGCCGCGGCCAGACGCTCGATGAACTCATGCGGCGACAGCGCCGCGAGCTCGCGATCGAAGCGAAGCACGATCGCGTGCTCGATGCCGGCTTTCTCGATCAGCGCGAGCTTTTCCTGCAGCGTCGTGATCGACTGCGGGCAGTTGGCAGGGTCGAGAACGCAGCGCGGATGCGGTTCGAAGGTGATGAGCGCCGGAGCAGCCTTCAGCTCCGCCGCGGCCCGCACCGCGTGTTCGATCACGTCGAGGTGGCCGAGATGCACTCCGTCGAAGCTGCCAACCGTCAACGCCACCCGGCCGATCGGACCTGTTGGCAGTCCAAAATGGACCTTCAGCTCAGCACCTTCTCCGGCACGAAGGTCCGCCGTAGGGGATCGGTGTGGCCGAGCGCGATGAGCCGTCCGTCAGCGTCATGCGCGCGGACCAGCCCAGGTCCTGGCTCGGGCAGGACGCGAACCGCGCGACCCTGGCGCACCTGCGCCTCTTGCTCGACATTGAGCCTTACCCGTTCCATCTCCGGCAGTATGACTTCCGCCGGAAGCAGCCGATCCCGAACTGATTCGGGCGTGGTCAGCCCGTCCAGGCGCACCGCCTTTTCGATCGCCAGCGGTCCGTAGGCGGTCCGCACGAGGCGCCCAAGATACCCGCCGACTCCCAGGTGATCGCCCAGATCCCGGGCGATCGAGCGCAGGTATGTGCCGCTGCCGCATCGCACCTCAACCCGCGCCACGGCGTGGGTCCCGGGATGAAAGTCAAGGAGGCTGGCGGAGTAAACCTCCACCTCGCGAGGTGCCGGCCGCGACAGGTCACCTCCTCGCGCCAGCGCGTATGCCCTCTTGCCGTCGACCTTGACCGCCGAGAAAGCGGGAGGCTGCTGGAGGATCCGCCCCGAGAAGCCGGCCAGGCCGGCCACGACGTCGCGAGCGACAAGATCGCTCGGGTCGGCGACGGGCTCGGGCTCGGCTTCCGCATCGTCGGTCGCGGTGACGAAGCCAAGGTGGATGTCAGCGACGTATGTCTTCGAGAGCTTCAACGCGAACTCGGCGAGCCGGGTCGCCGACTCGAAAAGGACTGGAAGGACACCTGTGGCCAGGGGATCGAGGGTTCCGGCGTGCCCGACGCGGTGCGCGCCGGTCAGTCGCCGAAGTCGGTTGACGACCGAGAACGATGTCTCGCCTGCGCTCTTGTCGACATTTAGTACCCCGGTGGCAAAGCGCGAGGCGTCACTGCTGCGCTGAGGCGGCAAGGATCGCCTCCTTGGCGGTCGCCAGCACCATCTTCACTGTCTCGTCCATCGGACGTTCGATCTCGGCGCCGGCGGCACGGATGTGTCCCCCACCTCCGAACGATGCGCACATGGCGGCGGCGTCGACCGCGCCACGGCTGCGCACGCTGATTTTGGTCAGGTCGCCCGAAACCTCCTTGAACAGAATCGCCAGCTCCAGCCCCGCGATGCTGTTCAACGTATCGATGATGCCCTCCGACTCGGCCATCGCTGCGTTTGCCTCCTTGAGCATTCGCCGAGTGACCTTCGCCCACGCGAGACGTCCGTCCATCTCCACCCGCATCGTGGCGAGCGCGAGGCCGCTGAGCTTCAACGTCGTTTCCGGCCTCATCTTGTAAACCTGTGTGGCGATATGTCCTGGGTCCGCGCCCAGATGCGCGAGCCGGGCGGCATCCTCGAGGGCTCGCGGCGTCGTGTTTTCGTGTCGGAACCCTCCGGTGTCGGTGAGCAGCGCAACGTAGAGATTCACGGCCATCGTCGGCGTGATCGGGTAGCCGAAGTGGTCGACCATCTCCATGACCATCTGGCCCACCGCCGAAGCATTGGGGTCGATCACGTTGATGTCGCCGAAGCGACTGTTCGACGGATGGTGATCGACATTGACGATCGTCGCGTGCGTTGCGATTCGCCGCACCGCATTCCCGGAACGCTCGAGGTTGCCCGAGTCGAAGAAGAACACCAGATGCGGATCGACGCCGTGCGGAGGTTCGGCCAGGATGTCGTCGAAGCCGGGCAGGAACCCGTACATCGGGGGCAGGGGCGGCGGCACCAGGACCCACACGTCCTTGCCCTCCGAGCGGAGCGCTTCAGCGAAAGCCAGGCTGCAGCCGAGGGTGTCGCCGTCGGCGTCCTTGTGTCCGAAGATCAGGATCTCCTGGTTCGCGTCGATCAGGTCCTTGATCTCCACATAGAGAAGCGGCTTGTCGCGCTGTGCGGTTGCTATGACGTTCGCTCCTGGTCCGAGCCGCCGTCGGATCCGTTGCCCTGCGGCAGAACCTCTTTCAACAGCTCCGCGATGTGCACGCTGTACTCGATCGAAGGGTCGAGCTCGAAGCGAAGCTCGGGCGAGAACTTCAAGTTCTGCAGCCGCCGGCCGAGCTCATGCCTGATCAAGCCCTTGGCTGAGACAAGACCTTTGATCGACGCCTTCTTCTCCTCAGGGTTGCCGAGCACACTCACACGTACACGCGCCTGGCGCAGGTCAGGCGACATGCGCACAGCGGTGATGCTGACAAACCCGATGCGCGGGTCCTTGAGATCCCGCCGGATGATGGACATGATCTCTTCGCGCACCTGCTCCCCGACCTGGTCCGCGCGGTAGCTGGTCATGATGACCTCCGCATCAGCAAGCACAGGCTTGCCTATATTTCTTCCCGCTCGAGTCGATACGTCTCCATGGTGTCGCCGGCCAGAAAGTCTTCCCAGCCCTCGAGCCCGATACCGCACTCCTGCCCGGCCGGCATCTCCCGCACGTCCTCTTTGAAGTGCTTGAGGGAGGTGACCCGGCCCTCGAAGACCTGCTCTCTGGCACGGAAAAGCTTGACCCAGCCTCCACGGCTGACCTTGCCCTCCACGACGCGGGATCCGGCGATGATGCCAAGGCGCGGAATCTTGATCGGGGTGATGACCTCGACTCGACCCTCCCGGATCTGACGATACGTCGGCTCGCGCAAGCCCTTGGCGGCGCGCTCGACGTCCTCGGTCAGCTTGTAGATGACGTCGTAGTAGCGGACCTCGACCTTCGCCCGCTCGGCGGCGGCCGTGCTGGCCGGCGTCGGCTTGAGGTTGAAGCAGACGATGATCGCGCTCGAGACGCTCGCGAGCAGCAGGTCCGAGTCGCTTACGGCGCCCACCCCCTGGCCCACGATCTTGATCGCTACCACGGGATCCTCGATCTTCTGCAGCGCCGCGAGCAGGGCTTCGAGCGTGCCCTGCGCGTCGGCCTTGACGACCAGGCTGAGCTCTTTGACCTCTCCTTCCTTGGCGCGCCGAGCCAAATCCTCGAGCGTGATGCGCGGGGTGACGTCGCGCGCGGCTTCCTGTGCGCGCCTCTCGATGAGCTTGGTCAGGGCGATCTGGCGCGCGGCCTTTTCCGACCCGACGACCTGGAAGATGTCACCCGCCTGGGGGACCTCGCTCATACCGGAGACCACGACAGGGGTCGCGGGCGCCGCCTCGTTCACGCTCTGTCCGCGGTCGTCAGCCAGTGCGCGCACGCGGCCATAGATGTGTCCGCAGACGAAGTCGTCGCCGACCTTCAGCGTCCCGGCCTGCACGAGCACCGTCGCGACCGGGCCACGGCCGCGCTCGAGGTGGGCATCCACAATCGTTCCGATCGCGTTGCGGTCGGGGTTCGCCTTCAGCTCGAGGATATCGGACGACAGGACGATGGTCGTCAGCAGGTCGTCGATGCCCTTGCCGGTTCTCGCGCTCCGATCGGCACCCTCGCGGCCCGCGCGTGGTGGATCGCCTCGACAGTCTGGGGCATCACGCCGTCGTCCGCGGCGACGACCAGCACCACCAGGTCAGTGACCTGCGCGCCGCGAGCCCGCATGGCGGTGAACGCTTCGTGGCCTGGCGTGTCGATGAACACGACCGGGTGCCCGTCGGCGGTCTCGATCTTGTAGGCGCCAATCCGCTGCGTGATGCCACCCGCCTCGCCGGCGGCGACGCGCGTCTTGCGGATCGCGTCGAGGATCGACGTCTTGCCGTGGTCGACGTGGCCGAGCACGGTCACGATGGGCGGCCGTGCCTTGAGCTTGGCGGGGTCCTCGTTGGCGAGGCTGAACAGCTCCTCGCGGGAGGTCGTCACCACGTCGCCCTGGCCTTCGGCCGACTCGACCGCCACCACGTCCTCGCTTGCGACCGGCTCGACCGTGAAGCCGAACTCGTCGGCCACGATCTCGGCGGTGGCGAAGTCGATGACCTGGTTGATCGTGGCCAGGATCTTCGAGGCCATGAGCTTCTTGATCACCTCGACCGGGCTGACCCCCAGCTTTTCCGCCAGGTCTTTGACGGACAGCGTCGGGGGGAGGACGGCACGCCGGTCGCCGTTGGTTTCGATCTTGACCGCAACCGAGGTTGGCTTGAAGGCGGAGCGAGCGGCCTCGATCGCGCCGGGCGCCAGGGGCGCGGCGGCGTTGCGGGTCAGCCGCCTCTGCTGGAGGAAGTTGACCAGCTCCTTTTGGCTGATGCCAAGTTCGCGCGCGAGTTCGTGTGCCTTCATCTAGAGCTATTGATTATGCCGTTCGGGGCGAATTCGAAACCTGGGCCCCTACGGGCGGCGGGTCAGCTCAGACCAGACCGCAGGCTCTACGGCGGTGCCCAGGGCGCGGTCCAGGGCCCTCCGTTTGCGGGCCAGCTCGATGCATTCCGCGGTGGCGTGCAAGTACGCGCCGCGACCAGACGCTCGGCCCGTCGGGTCGAGCGCGACCCCGCCCTCCGGACGGCGAACGACCCGGATCAGCTCGCGCTTGCCCGCCTCCTGCCGGCACGCGACGCACGTCCTGACCGGGCCGGCCCCATCCCCGGCCTTGGGCCGGGACTTCCCCCTGAATCGGGAGGGATCATGTACCTTCGCCAATCGCCTGGCCATCGCTGTCGCTGGGCTTGATGTCGATCCGGAAGCCGGTGAGCTTCGCGGCCAGGCGCGCGTTTTGCCCATCGCGGCCGATCGCGAGCGAGAGCTGGTTGCGGGGGACGAGCACGGTCGCGGTTCGGGTCATGCGATCGATCGTCACCCTGTCGGCTTTGGCCGGCCCCAGGGCGGCCGCGACGAACGCTTCAGCGTCCTCCGACCAGGGGACGATGTCGACGTGCTCGCTGGCGAGCTCGCTCAGGATCGCGCGGTGCCGCACGCCCTTCGGACCCACGCAAGCGCCGACAGGGTCGAGACCACGCTCGCTCGAAGACACCGCGATCTTCGTCCGCAGGCCGGGCTCGCGCGCGATCGCGCGAATCTGGACCGTGCCCGCCTTGATCTCCGGCACCTCAGCTTCCAGCAGCCGGTGAACGAAAGCGCGGGAAGCGCGCGAGACCCTGACCTGCGCCTGCTTGCGGTTGTGCTGGGGTTCGAGGATGACCACCAACACCGGGCGGCCCGGGTGCAACTGCTCTCCCGGGATCTGCTCCTCGGGAGGCATCACGCCCTCGGCCCGCCCAAGATCGACGTAGACGGTGCCCGACTCGATGCGGTCGACAACTCCGCTGGCCAGCTCGCCTTTATGCTCGGCCACGTCGCGCAACACCTTGTCGCGCTCGAGGTCGTGGATATGGCGAAGGACGGCGTGCTTCGCGGTCTGGGCCGCCATCCGCTTGAACTCTTCGGCGGGCAGCTCGCGGACTTCCATGGTGCCGTCGTGCCTCACGATCCGGCTCCGCACGTCGAGCGCGCCGGTCTTTGTGTCGAGCTCGACCACGACTTCGCCCTCAGGGGTGAACGCGCGCTTGTACGCGGCCGCGAGCGCGATTTCGACCGTGTGCAGCATCTCCTCGAAAGGAATGCCCAGCTCGGCGCAAAGCGCGGTCAGCGCTTCGGCCAGGCTCTCCGTGGACGGCTCAGATTGCGACCGCGAGCCTGCCCGCGACAACGTCTTCCCATGCGATGTGAATGATCACCGGCGCGCGTCGACGCGCACCGGGCGCCTGCACGGCGATGCCCGCCGTATCCACAGCGACCAATTGTCCCTCCACCACGGTCTCCGAGTCTCCGCTCCGGTAACGGACGTTGACGCGGTTGCCGTTGAACCGATCGTATTCCTCAGGCGTTCGCAGCGGTCGCTCCGCACCGGGCGAGGAGACCTCGAGGTCATATGGACCAGCAATGAGGTTGGATCGGTCGAGCAGCGGACCCGCGACCCTGCTCACTCGCTCGCAGTCCTCGATCGTGATCGGTGCGCTGTGGTCGATGGAAATCCGCAGCGTGCGTCCGGACTGGCCTGACTGGTCGAGGGCATATAGCTCGTAGCCCATATGGTTGAGCGTTGGTTCGAGCAGCTCTTTGATTGACGATATTGGCCAGGTCGGCATGTCCGGTACTTAACCAAACCCTACCGCAGCGGTTGAAGCCTCCGCCACACCACCAGCAGCGGAGCCGCGTTGAAGATCGAGCTGTAGGTGCCTGAGATGATTCCGATCAGCAGCGCCAGGGAGAGGCCTCTGAGCGTCTCACCGCCCGAGATGAAGATGGCGGCCAGGACCAGAACGACGGTGAAGCTGGTGATGATCGACCGCGCGGCCGTCTGCATGATGCTCAGGTTCACGATTTGTTCGAAAGAAAGCCGCTGGCTGACCCGGAGGTTTTCGCGGATTCGGTCGAAGACGACGATCGTGTCATGGACCGAGAAGCCAACCACCGTGAGCACGGCGGTCACGAAGAAGGCATCGATCTCTCCGATCCGGAGGTCGAACACCTTGCCCAGGATCGAAAAGACCCCGGTCAGGATGAAGACGTCGTGCAGCAGTGCGAGGAGGGCCGAACCGCCGAACTGAAAGCCTGCGCGCCATCCACCGGGCACGTTGTGAAACCGCCAGGCGAGGAGTGCCAGGATGGCGACCGCCGCGGCCACCACGGCGAGCAGCGAGAGCAGAATCGTTTCGCCTGCGATCGTGGCCCCTACAACCAGGATCTGCTGGACGTTGGTCGACCCAAGTCTGCTTTGCAGGTCGTTCTGGACGCCGGTGACCTGCGCAGCGTTGAGGGGCGGGTAGCGAACGATGTAGCTGCCTCCGCTGGTCTCGATGACAGTTCCGTTGAGGTTCTCCGCGTCTACGGCCCGCTGCACCTCGGCGAGTGATGGGTGGCTGGCGAAGCTCGCGGTGATCTCTGTGCCGCCGGCAAAATCGATGCCCAGAGCGAAATGTCGTGTGGCCATCGAGACGATGCCGGGGATGATGATGATCAAGGAAAGCGCGAAGAAGAGGTTGCGCCGGCCGATGATGTTGAGCCGGCGGACGCGTGGCTCGGGGACCGGCTGCGCAGCTGCCCCGGCGTCTGGCTGCGCCGCAGCGCCACCATCGGGGGCGATGTCCGCCCCCTGCTCTTCAGCCCTGACGTCAGACACTTCTGACACGGTCTACTCCGAGTAGCGCTGGGCGGCGGAAACCGCCGGCGGTCAGCACGATCGCAAGCAGGTTGTGCGTGACGATGATCGAAGAGATCAGGCTCGCCGCGACTCCGATGCCCAGTGTGATGGCGAACCCCTTCACCGCCGACGGGCCGATGAAGCCGAGGATGACGCAGGTGATGAATGTCGACGTGTTGGAGTCGCGGATCGCGGGCCAGGCGCGGCGCACCGCCGCGTCGACCGCGGCGGTTATGGTGCGGCCCGCCCTCACCTCTTCTTTGAAGCGTTCGAAGATCAGGACGTTGGCGTCGACCGCCATGCCGACCGAAAGGATGAAGCCCGTGATGCCGGCGAGGGTGAGCGTGACGGGCAACACCTTGAACACCGCGAGCACCGCGCCCGCGTAGAAAAGCAGGGCGAGGCTCGCCAGGAGGCCCGGCACGCGGTAGTAGATGATCATGAACAACACCACGATCGCCAGACCAAGCAGCCCTGCTGCGAGGCTGAGCTTTACCGACTCGGCGCCGAGCGTGGCGCTGACCTGGGTGACGTCCAGGGCCACGAGGTCCACCGGGAGCGAGCCGGAGTTGATGCCGGTCGCGAGGTCGTTGGCGCTCTGCTGAGTGAACGAGCCGCTTATCTGCGCCTGGCCCCCCGCGATCTCCTCGCGTGTGATGGGGTCGGTCAGGAGCTTGCCGCAGACCTTGTCCGGCGTCTGCGACGCGAGGCAGGCGGCGTCGTAGGGCGACGAGACCTTGGCCACATATGACGCGTCATCCCAGTGGTCGATGTCAGCCTGCGTCATGTCCAGCCATATCGCGAGGTGGCGCTGCGCGCAGTTCGCCGTGAGGCTGGTGGTTGTGTCGCCCGGGCACGCATTGACGTTCTCGCGGGTCAGGTTGTCGAACTTCGTCGCGCCGGCGGAGGTGAACTGGATGTTGACCACCCACGATGTGCCGGTGGAGTCGATGGTCGCCGTCGCGCTCGAGATGTCGTCGCCCGTCAACCCGGTAAGCGCGGGTTTGTACCCCGCCTCGGGGCCGTTCGTGACCTTGCTGTCAGGCACCCACTTCGTATAGACCAGCTTCGACACCGCGCCGATCGTCTTCTGGGCCTGCGCGGCGTTGACCCCGGCCAGGTCGACCGTGATCCGGTCGTTGCTGGAGCCCGCGCCGCGGATCTCGGGTTCGCTGACGCCCAACGAGTTGACGCGCTTGTTGATCACCGCGATCGTCCGCTGCTGCACGTCCGCCCGGTTCTGGCCCGCCGGGAAGTTTGTGAGCTGGTAGTCGATGTGCGTTCCACCAGCCAGGTCGAGGCCGCGATGGAAGTAGAGCTGCCAGCCGCCGAAGTTCGGCGGCAGCCCGGCCACGTTGCCGGTCAGCGGGTAGTGATTGGCGATGCGGTAGACGTAGCCGGCGCCATCGACGAACAGCGAGAACACCAAAACACCGACGACGAACAGTCGGATTGGCCAGCTGAGGACTAACTGCACGGCAGCCGATCAGTGTACGGTCGGACGCATCACCGCTGCCGGAACACCAGGTTCAGCACGATCGTCGCGACGATCGACAGGATGATGCTCGTGGCGAGCGGTATGTACACCGTCACGCTGCCGCTCCGAAAGGTGAAATCGCCTGGTAGGTGAAAGCGGCCGAAAAGCATCAGCGCCCCGCCGATGACGACGAGGAGCACGCCGAACACCAGGAGAAGCTTCCCGACGTCAGCCATTGCTGCCTACAGTAGGCGGGTTTGTTCGGAAGAGGACGCCGGCGGGGTGATGCCCAGATGCCGGTAGGCGAGCTCGGTGGCGACCCGTCCCCTGGCCGTCCTGGCGAGGAAGCCGATCTGGATCAAAAAGGGCTCGTGCACGTCCTCGATCGTCTCGGTCTCCTCGGACAGGGATGTAGCCAGGGTGTCGAGCCCGACGGGCCCTCCCTTGAACTTCAGGATCACGGTTTCGAGGAGCTGGCGGTCGAGGGGCTCCAGGCCGATCTCGTCGACCTCCAGCATGTTGAGTGCGTGCCGCGTGACGTCGACGGTCGCGCGCCCGTCGCTGCGCACCTGCGCGTAGTCGCGTACCCGGCGGAGCAGGCGGTTGGCTATGCGGGGCGTGCCCCTGGCACGGCGTGCGATCTCGGACACCGCGTCGGCGTGGATCTCGATGTCCAGGATCCGCGCCGAGCGAGCGACGATTTTCTCCAGCTCCGGCTTCGTGTAGAAGTCGAGGCGGTAGACCGCGCCGAATCTGTCGCGCAAAGGCCCGCTCAGCAGGCCCTGTCGCGTCGTAGCTCCTACGCACGTGAAGTGCGGTAGCGGCAGAGTGGCGGCGCTCGCCCCTACACCTTTGCCGAGCACGGCGTCGAAGCGGAAGTCCTCGAGGGCCGGGTAGAGGGACTCCTCCACCACCGTGTTGAGGCGGTGGATCTCGTCGATGAAGAACACGTCCCGCGTGGTGAGGTTGAGGAGGATCGAGCCGAGGGCGCCCTGGTGGTCGATCGCCGGTCCCGAGCTGACCTTGATCGCCACGCCTAGCTCGTTCGCGATGATGTGCGCCAGGGTGGTCTTGCCGAGGCCCGGAGGCCCGCAAAGGAGCACGTGCTCCACCGGCTCGTCGCGCCGGCGCGCCGCCTCGAGAAGGATGCTCAGGTTTCCGCGGACCTGCTCCTGACCGACGTACTCGGAAAGAAGCCTCGGTCGCAGCGTGAGGTCGTACTGCTCGTCGTCAGACTTCGTGTCGAGGACCTTCTCTTCTGTCACCGGAGGTCGACCCCGCCGGGGCGGCGAGAGATTCGGTGCACAGGTGGTTCAGATCCTAGGCGCGCCCGAGCAGCGCAGCGCGGGCATCCGTATGCGTAAGCGAGCAGCACAGGGCGCAACGACGGAGATGGGCCGCATGGGCGCCGAAGATCCGCGGTCACGGGCGGGGTCGACCTCCCTGACCCAGCGCTTTCAGCGCCACCGCCAGCGCCTCCTGGGTCGAGGGCGAGGTCTTCCAGTCGACCGACTCGATGCCGGTGCGAGCCTCCTGGGACGAGAACCCAAGATTTCGCAGTGCCGACTCCACCGCCTTCGGCACGGCCCCGTCACCCGCGATCGCGGCCGCGCGCGGCACCGCATCGAGCGTGGCGACCGCGTCGAGTCGCGGCTTGAGCTCGATGATCACCTTCGCGGCCGTTCGCGCCCCAACGCCGCTCGCGCGCCTGATGGGAGCCGCATCCTCGCTCATGATGGCGCGCTTCAAGACCTCGAGGCTGGACGCGCTCAGGATGTTGAGGCCCACCTTCGGTCCAACACCGTCGACCTGGATGAGCATCTCGAACATGTCGAGCTCCTCGACGGACGCGAAACCGTAGAGCGCGAGCTGATCCTCGCGGACCTGCGTGTGGATGTGCAGCTCGACATCGCCGCCCGGCGGCGGCAGCTGCTGCCGAGTTTGAGTCGCCACCGCAACCAGGTAGCCGACGCCGCCTACATCGACAACCACGAAATCCGGACCTGCCCTCCGCACGACCCCACTGAGGTGAGCGATCACCTGTAGGCGGCCTGGGTGAAGCGCCGGCTGCGTGCGTGGCAAAGCGCGATCGCCACCGCGTCGCGCGCGTGATCGTCCAGCCGGCCCTCTGGCAGCTTGACCTGCGCGGAGAGCATGCGCGAGATCTGCGACTTGTCGGCGTTGCCGTAGCCGGTGAGGATCACCTTCACCTGGCTTGGCTTGTACTCGAACACCGGCACTCCGCATTCCTCGAGCACCATGAGGATCGCGCCGCGCGCCTGCGCGACGCCGACCGCGCTCGTGGCATTGCGGCCCATGAAGAGCTCCTCGATCGAAGCCTCCGCCGGTGGGTGCTGCGCGAGCAGCGCCCGAAGGTGGTTGGTGATCGTGAGGAGGCGCGCGCCGTCACGACCAGGGATGGTGACGACGGTGCTACAAGAAAGGACGAGGTTCGGCTCGGCGAACAGCGCGAAGCCGGTGCCGGCCAGGCCTGGGTCGATGCCGAGGATCAGTCCGTCGCGCTTGCCAGGCATCGGTCCAACATCGTTCTATACCTGTGCTGAGACGCGTTCCAGGACGTCGGATGGGATATCGAAGTTGGCGTAGACCTGCTGGACGTCGTCGTCCTCCTCCAGTGACTCCATCAGCCTCAACACCGCCGCGGCCTTGTCCTCGCCCACGGCCACGGTCTGCTTTGGCTGCATCGTGATCTCGGCGTTCTCGACGTTGACGCCAAGCGACTCGACCGCCGACTTCACCTTCTCGAAAGCGTTGGGCGGCACCGTGATCTCGACCGATTTGCCCTCGACCTGCACGTCATCGGCGCCGGCCTCGATCGCGGCGAGACCGACCTCCTCCGGGTCGTTCTTGCCCGCGTTGGCCGCGATGACGCCTTTCCGCTCGAACATCCACCCCACCGCGTTGCTCTCGGCGAGGTTTCCGCCCAGCTTGGAAAAGCGGTGGCGGATCGACGCCGAGGTGCGGTTGCGGTTGTCGGTGAGCGCGTCGACCATGACCGCAACGCCGGCGGGGCCGTACCCCTCGTAGCGGACCTCTTCCAGCCTTTCCCCGGCCAGCTCCCCCGTTCCCCGCTTGATCGCGTTCTGGATCTTGTCGGTGGGCATGTTGATCTCGCGCGCCTTCTGCATCGCCAGCCGCAGCCGGAAGTTGCCCTCCAGGTTGCCGCCGCCCTCTTTCGCGGCGATCGTGATCTCGCGGCTGGCGCGCGTGAACGCCTGGCCGCGCTTGGCGTCGACGATGGCCTTCTTGTGCTTGATCCCGGCCCATTTGGAATGACCCGACATCAGCTGGAGCCTCCGAACATAGTTTCGATAATTTTAGCCCACGCGGATTCGAACGAAACTTCGTTTACCGGCCTGCAGCACATCGCCATCCTTCAACACGGCGTCAGGAGCCGCTTTCTCTCCGTTGATCCGAACCCCGCCCTGCTCGATGAGGCGGCGCGCGTCGCCCCGACTCTCGCGAAGCCCGCTCTCCACCAGCACGGCGACGAGGTCCTTCGGGTTGGAAACAGCGCGCTCCTCGATCTCGCCCGGGATCTCGTGCCTGCGAAACTTCAGGTCGAAGTCTTCCTCCGCCCGACGAGCCGCCTCCTCGCCATGCAGCCGCTTCACCAGCTGACCTGCCAGCGCGGCCTTGGCGTCGCGCGGCTTCATCGCCAGCACCGCACCCTGCCCCGCAGGGTCCAGGCCTGAGACGAGCTTCACGTACTTCTCGATCAGCCTGTCGGGGATGGACATCGTCTTGCCGTAGATCTCTTGCGGGGGCTCGGCCAGGCCGATGTAGTTGCCGAGCGACTTCGACATCTTCTGTTCGCCGTCGGTGCCCTCGAGCAGTGGGAACACGGCGATGTCCTGCGGGTCCTGGTCGTAAGCCTTCTGGATCTCGCGGCCGAACAGCAGGTTGAACAGCTGGTCCGTGCCACCAACCTCGAGGTCCGCCTTGATCGCGACGGAGTCGTAGGCCTGGCTGAACGGGTAGAGGATCTCGTGCGCGCCGATGGCGGTGCCGGCTTTCATGCGGTCCGCGAAGTCCTCGCGCTGCAGCACCTGCTGCAGGGTCGCCTTGGCCATGAGGCGGAGGATGTCCGCCGCGGTCATCGTGGCAAGCCACTCCGAGTTGTGCCTCACCTCGATCTTGCTTCGGTCGAGGACGAGTGACACCTGTTGGAAGTACGTTTCCGCGTTCGCCGCGACCTGATCCTGCGTCAGCATCGGCCGCGTTTCCGAGCGACCGCTCGGGTCGCCGATCAGCGCTGTGTAGTCGCCGATGATCAGCACGACCGTGTGTCCGTCGTCCTGAAAGTCGCGCAGCACGTCGAGGACCACGAGATGCCCGACGTGGAGGTCCGGGGCGGTTGGGTCCAGTCCCAGCTTCACACGCACCCGGTCGCCGCGCTCGAGACGTGCGCGAAGGTGATCCTCGACATGGATCTGCACCGCCCGCTGGCGGAGGCGCTGGAAGAGCTCGCGACTCACATCACCATTACGCGCTAGGGAGTGATCTGCCCTGGACCGAAGTAGATCTGCGGTTCTCCAGGCAGAAGCGGCTGGAACAGCGCGATGATCGGCCTGTCGATTGCGTTGACCAGCTTGACCATGAACAGGGAGCGGTGAACCGCATCACGGAGGCCCAGCTGCATTGGATCAAGCTCCGCCCCACCGATCGGATTCGCGGCAGCCCCGAGTTCGTAGACCACCACAACGGACAGCAGGAACGCGGTCGCAACACCAAGCAACGTGCCAAGGGTCCGGTTCAAGACGACCGCTTGGATCTGGATCTGCGAGTGCGCCAGCTGCGTCGCGACCTCGACGATTATGAGCACCGAGGCGATGAGCCCGAAGAACCCATAGATGCGCGAATCCGGCGTTGCGAAGCTCGACGTTTGCTGCAGGATGGCGCCCGCCTGAATGCCCAAGTTCGTCCCCGCCCAGAGGCCGATGAACAGCGCGATCAGACCTATGAACCGCCGGATCAACCCGCTGAAGAACCCGCCCACGCCGTACGCGGCGATGAGCACGATCGGAAAGATATCGATCCAGGTCAAATTACTGCTTCCCCCGAAATATCCCCACGAATTCAGAGCGCAAGCCCGTGATTTCGCGGGGATCCCTACAAAACGGCACGCGAATGCGTGCGAAATTCGCGCCGGATCTCACTCTCTGAACCTGGCGCGGTGTCTTTTTTCCAGCCCCAGCTTGATCTCTGACATGACCCTGTCCACTTCGGCGTCCGTCAGGGTGCGCCCCGGGCTTCGGAAAGTCAAGGTAAACGCGATGCTCTTGTGGCCGTCCTGAACTTGCGCTCCTCGGTATTCGTCGAACGCGCGAACATGCTCGAGCAAGTCACCCGCGGACTCCTTGATCGCGGCCAGGATGGCCGCCGCTGCGACGGTTTCCTCGACCACGACGGCAAGGTCGCGCTCCACGGCCGGAAAGCGTGGAAGGGGCTGGGCGCGAGGGATGCGGGCCGCGGCGAGCAGCGGCTCGACATCGATCTCGAATGCCACGTACCTGCCGTCGAGCTTTGCGCCCGCGCTGACTGAGGGGTGCACCTCACCGATGTAGCCGAGCTGGCGGCCGTCCATGACCACCGCTGCGCAGCGTCCCGGGTGAAACAGCTGGGCGGCCGCGCGCTGATAGGCGACCGAAGATGCGGAAAGGGAGCCCACGCACTCGTCGAGGACGGCCTTGAGGCGGTAGAACGCGATCCGCCCGTCGTCCGCCGACGCGCCCGCTGATGCCGCGGCCGCCAGACGGAGGGGCTCTTCAGGCTGTCCTGCCTTGTGTTCCCCAACAGGCGCGAGGTAGGCCGCCGCGATCTCGTAGACGCGGATGTCGAGACGGCCGCGATCGCGGTTCAACGCCGCGGCGTCGATGAGCGACGGGAGGAGCGATGTGCGCAGCGTGTCCATGTCGTCGCTCAGCGCGTTCATCACTCGCATCGCGTGGGCGGCGATGCGCAGGTCCTCGAGCTTCTTGCCCGACACAAGGGCCGGATTCCACGTCTCCGTGAAGCCGGCTCCGGCCAGCACCTCGCGGGCCGTGTCGAGCCGGCGGTCGATGCTCGGTGACGAAGGCGTCCACTTCTCGTGCCTGCGGCCGGGCAGCGTGGGCGGAACGCGGTCGTAGCCGTATACCCGACCAACCTCCTCGACCAGGTCTTCGGGGATGGTGACGTCGAGCCTGAACACCGGCGGCAACACATCCCACTCCCCATCGCCCTGCACCTTCACGTGAAAGTTCAGGCGTTTGAGAATCGACTCCGCCTCCTCGAGCGGCACATGCGTGCCGAGAAGATCATCGATGAGAGCAGGCTTCAGGTTGACCCGAACCGGCTCCTGTGGCCGGGGGTAGATGTCAGCCCACTCCCGATGCACGTTGCCGCCGGCCAGCTCGGCTATCAGCGACGCGGCACGCCTCGCGCCGGCCAGCGCCAGCTCGGGCGGCAGGGCGCGCTCGAAGCGAGCGGAGGCCTCGGTGCGCAGGCCCAGCGATCGCGACGTCTGGCGGACGCTCGGTCCGTTGAAGTTCGCCGACTCGAGCAAGATGTCGGTCGTCTCCCCGGTGACGGCAGACTCCTCGCCTCCGATCACGCCGGCGATGGCGACAGGGCGCTTCGAGTCCGCGATGACGAGCATTTCAGGCGTGAGCTCTCGCTCCACACCATCGAGGCAGAGCAGCTTTTCTTGCGCGCGGGCTCGCCTGACGTGGATCTCGGGGCCGGTCAGCTTATTCAGGTCGAACGCGTGCAGCGGCTGCGCGTACTCCAGCAACACGTAGTTGGTTGTGTCGACGATGTTGTTGATGGGCCGCACACCGCACGCCCGCAGTCTCCGCTGCATCCATTCGGGGCTCGGCCCTACCTTGACGCCCTTGATCACGCCACCGATGTACCGGCTGCACAGGTCCGGGTCGTCGATCGCGACCTTGACCAGATCCCGGCCGGGCGGGTCCGCGGTGCCCGTGAACGCGGGCATGAAGTCGCGCTGCACCGGCCGGTCGAGTCCCGCCCCGAGCTCGCGCGCCACGCCGAGATGGCCCATCTCGTCCGGGCGGTTGGATGTGATCTCGGCCTCCATGATCGCCTGGCTCGGGATCACGGACGTCAGCGGAGCGCCGGGCGTGCCGGTGTCCAGAATGAGGATCTTTCTTTCCGAGTGATCGCCACCGAGGAGCAGCTCGTCCGAGGAGCACAGCATTCCTTTCGCGTCGTAGCCGGCGATCTTCGTGTCCTTGACCGGCGTGCCGTTGGGCACCGTGGTCCCGGGCAGCGCGACGGGGACCAGCGACCCGGGAACCGCGTTCGGCGCGCCGGCGATGACCTGCAGCGTCTTCCCACCGATGTCTACTTGGTGCACCCACAGGTCGTCGCGCGATGTCGGGTGCTTGATCTGCTCAAGGACCTTGCCGATGACGATCTGCGAGAGATCAACGAGGACCAGCGACTCGACCTCGACCCCGAGCCGCGTCAGGACGTCGGCGGCGTCCTTCGGCGTGACGCCATCGAGGTCGACGAACTCTCCGAGCCACTCGTACGAGATGCGCACCTCCTATGCGACCCCTATCCGGATAGTCCGGACTATCCGGGGAATCGCTGCGACATCGGGTCGCTTCGTCCGGACTATCCGGGAGTCTCGAGGTCGCC